>NZ_PREY01000034.1:0-78449 GCF_002959955.1 Burkholderia sp. BE12
CGGCCCGCCCACGTTCCGGCGCCCGCCGCCGCCCGGCTCACGCGCCGGAGAAGCCGCCCGCGAGCCGTTCGCGCAGGTGCCGCACGAGCGCGCGCACCGCGCTCGGCACGACCGGACTGTATGGGCGGATCGCGAAAATATGGTCGCCGAACGCGCCCGACGGCCGCCAGCCGTCGAGCAGCGCGACGAGCCGGCCGGCATCGAGATCGCGCCGCGCGCTGAAATCGGGCAGCAGCGCGATGCCGAGCCCGCCGAGCGCGGCCTCGCGCATCGCCTCGCTGTTGTTCGCCGCGAAACTGCCGCGCACCGGCACGCTCACGCGCTGGCGCCGGCGGCCGTCCGGCTCGAAGCTCCACGCGGCCGGCTCGTGCTCGCGCAGGTAGCACAGGCAGCTGTGATCGACGAGTTCGCTCGGGTGGCGCGGCGCGCCGCGCGTGTCGAGATAGTCGCGGCTCGCGACCAGCAGCGAACGCGTGTCGCACAGCTTCCATGCGACATGGGTCTGCGGCGCGGTGGTCGTATGGCGGATCGCGAGATCGAAGCCCTCCTGCGTCAGCGAATGCAGGCGGTCGGACAGGTCGAGCTCGATCTGTACGCCCGGATGCTGACGCAGGAAATCGGGCAGGTGCGGCACGATCTGCTGGCGCCCGAGCGCGACCGGCACCGTGAGGCGCAACAGCCCGCGCGGCTCGCCGGCGAGATCCTTCACGCGCGCGAAATGCTGGCCGATCGACTCGAACGCGTCGCGCGTGCTGTCGACGAGCGTCTGGCCCGCATCGGTGAGCCGCACGCTGCGCGTGGTGCGCCGCACGAGCGGCACGCCGGCCGCCTTTTCGAGATCGGCGATGCGCTGGCTCATCGCGGCCTTGCTGATGCCGAGCCGCTGCGCGGCAGCCGTGAAACTGCCGGCCGCGGCCAGCACCGTCAGCGAATGGATGTGCGGCCAGAGCGCCTGGACATTTTGCTGATTCATCCACTGATTATTCAGAATTCTGAACAGTGAATCAAGTTTCGCGGCCTTCTCCGGCCCTGCCGGTTTCCCTAGACTAGGTGCTGTTCCCCCTCATCCCCAGGAGACACGATGAATCAGGTTCCCGCGTACACGTCCGACGCCGACGTCGGCCACTATGTCGACGGCGCGCCCGTCGCCGGCCGCAGCGGCCGTTTCCAGGACGTCCTCAACCCGGCGCTCGGCCGCGCGGTGCGCCGCGTGGCGCTGGCCGACGGCAGCGAAGTGCAGCAGGCCGTCGCCTCCGCCCACGCCGCGTTCCCGGCCTGGGCCGCGACGCCGCCGATCCGCCGCGCGCGCGTGCTGCACCGCTTCCTGCAACTGATGAACGAGCACCGCGACACGCTCGCGGCGATCATCACCGCCGAACACGGCAAGGTGTTCTCGGACGCGCAGGGCGAAGTCGCGCGCGGCATCGACATCGTCGAATTCGCGTGCGGCGTGCCGCAACTGCTGAAGGGCGATTTCACCGACCAGGTCAGCACCGGCATCGACAACTGGACGATGCGTCAGCCGCTCGGCGTCGTCGCGGGCATCACGCCGTTCAACTTCCCGTGCATGGTGCCGTGCTGGATGTTCCCGGTCGCGATCGCGACGGGCAACACGTTCGTGCTGAAGCCGAGCGAGCGCGACCCGTCGGCCGCGCTGTTCATCGCCGACCTGCTCACGCAGGCCGGCCTGCCCGCCGGCGTGTTCAACGTCGTGCAGGGCGACAAGGGCGCGGTCGATGCGCTCCTCGATCATCCGGACGTGCAGGCCGTCAGCTTCGTCGGCTCGACGCCGATCGCGGCGTACGTGCAGCAGCGCGCGGTGCAGTCGGGCAAGCGCGTGCAGGCGCTCGGCGGCGCGAAGAACCACCTCGTCGTGATGCCCGACGCGAACATCGATCAGGCCGTCGACGCGCTGATCGGCGCCGCATACGGCTCCGCGGGCGAGCGCTGCATGGCGATCAGCATCGCGGTGCTGGTCGGCGACGTGGCCGACCGAATCGTGCCGGCCGTGGCCGAGCGCGCGCGCAAGCTGGTGATCGGCGACGGCATGTCGCCGGAAGTCGAGATGGGTCCGATCGTCACCGGCGAAGCGTTGAAGCGCATCGAAGGCTATATCGAGCAAGGCGTGAACGAAGGCGCGCAACTGGTGGTCGACGGGCGCGGGCTGCGCGTGCCGGGCCGCGAAGCCGGCTTCTTCACCGGCGGCACGCTGTTCGATCACGTGCGCCCCGACATGCGGATCTACAAGGAAGAGATCTTCGGGCCGGTGCTCGGCTGCGTGCGCGTGAAGGATTTCGGCGAGGCGGTCGACCTGATCAACGCGCACGAGTTCGGCAACGGCGTGTCGTGCTTCACGAGCGACGGCGGGATCGCACGCGAATTCGCGCGGCGCATCCAGGTGGGCATGGTCGGCATCAACGTGCCGATCCCGGTGCCGATGGCGTGGCACGGCTTCGGCGGCTGGAAGAAGAGCCTATTCGGCGACATGCACGCGTACGGCGAGGAAGGCGTGCGCTTCTACACGCGCCAGAAGTCGGTGATGCAGCGCTGGTCGTCGAGCATCGGCAAGGGCGCCGAATTCGCGATGCCGACCGCGAAGTAAGCCGGCCGGTGCGCCGCCCGTCTGCCGGTCAGGCGGGCGGCGCGCCGGCAGAAGCTTCGTCGCGTTCCTTGCGCCCGGCCCTTCTGGTGGCCAGCGCAAGCCCGTGATTGGCGGGAACGGCCCTAGCCGGCCTTCGTGCCGTGCGCGCCGTCGGCGGTCGGCATATAGGACAGCTCGAGCCGGTACGCGAGCGCGACGAACAGGCTCTGCGCGAGGCCCATCGTGGCCGTCAGCGCACGAAAGCCGAACGTTGCACTGTCCTGCACCATCAGCGTCACTTCCGCGTCCCGCGCGAGCGGGCTCATCCGGCTGTCGGTGATCGCGATCAGTCGCGCGCCGCGCTGCGCAGCCTGCTGCGCGACCTGCACGGTCTCGTCCGCATACGGCATGAACGAGATCGCGATCATCACGTCGCCCTCGCGCACCGACCGGATCTGGCCGAGATGCATGCTGCCGAGCGCGCTGAACAGGCCGATCCGCTTGTCGGTGTGCTGCAGCGCATAGTCGAGATACACGGCGATCGGAAACGCGCGCCGCGACCCGGCGATCCAGATCGCCTGCGTATCGGCGAGCAAATCCACGGCCTGCGCAAGCGCCTGCGAATCGAGCGTCTGCCGCAACTGCTGCATCCCGGCAATGCTGCCCTTGATGAATTCGTCGGCGATCTGTTCGGGCTGCAGGCTCGACGAGCCGGCCTCGATCACGTCGCGCAGCCGCAGGTTGTACGCGCGCCCCGGCGCGATCTGCTGCGCGAGCCCCTCGCGGAACAGCCGCTGCATCTCGGAGAAGCCGGAGAAGCCGAAGTGCTTCGCGAAGCGCACGACGGCCGACGGCTGGACGCCGCATGCCTCCGCGAGCGACTGGATGCCTTCCAGCCCAAGCTGGTCCCGATGCGTTTCCACGTGGCGCGCAATCACCTTCAGGCGATTGCTGAGGCCGTCGTACTCCTGCGTCAGGTGCTGCAGGAACTGCTCGACGGTGGCGGGAGGTTTCTCGGATGAACTCATCGGATAGCGCGAAGTTGACGGCCCCGATGCGCGCGCGATGCTGGCGCACGCGGCCCGGGGCTCGACTGGATACATGCATGAAGGGCGAATTTAATCACGTTTGCGGCCCGGCCCGCGCCGCCTGCTCGCTCCCACGCGCTCGATCATCACTTGCACACGCTCCACGGCACGACTGGAAGCGATTGTCCAACGGGCTCGCGGCGTCGTAAAGATTAGGGCGTCTACCGAGGCCGGCTGTCGCGACGAAGCCCGACGACGCATGGCGCCGCCCGCCTGCCCTCCCGTTCAACGATAGTCGACCCACACGCTGCCCGCATCGGCCGAACGCACGCAATTCTCGACCCAGCGCACGCCCTCGACGCCCGCGTGGACGTCCGGAAAGCGGATGGCCTTCAACGCCGCGGCGTCGCCGCGATCGGCCGCATCCATCGCGAGCGCGAAGCGCGCGTACAGGTTCGACCATGCCTCGAACAGCCCCTCCGGATGCCCGGCGCCGATCCGATCCTCGCGCAGCGCCCGCGGATGCAGATAGCCCATCCCGCGATCGAGCACCTGCGCGGGCTGCCCCTGGATTTCGTAGCGCAACTGGTTCGGATGCTCGTCCCACCATTCGATGCTGGCCTTCGAGCCGATCACGCGTACCTTCTGCCCGTGCATCGAGCCGGCGTTCACCGCGCTCGACCACACGTAGCCGATCGCCCCGGTGTCGTATTCCATGATCGTGAACGCGTTGTCCTCGAGCGGCGCGCGGCTCTTCACGAAGCTTTGCCGCGAACACATCAGCCGCCGGATCTTCAGTTCCGGCGCCATCACCTCGGAGATGTACAGCGGATGCGTGCCGATGTCGCCGAGCACGTAGCTCGGGCCCGCGAATGTCGGATCGACGCGCCAGCGCGCGGCCGCGCTCGCGGCCTCGACGCCTTCGCTGTGGAAGCCGTGCGCGAACTGCATCTGCACGATGCGGATCTCGCCGAGGTCGCCGCGCGCGATCATCTCGCGCGCCTGCTCGATCATCTGGTGTCCCGAGTAGCCGTACGCGACGCCGACGACCCGGTTCTTCTCGATCGACAGCCGCTGCAGCGCCTCGGCCTCTTCGGTCGTGAAGCACAGCGGCTTCTCGCAGACGACGTGCAGCCCCGCGTTCAGCGCGGCGCGGCAGATCTCGAAGTGCGTGTTGTTCGGCGTCGCGATCGACACCGCGCGGATGCCGTCCGGGCGACGCGCTTCGGCGTCGAACATCGTCGCGTAATCGGGATAGCAGCGCTCGGCCGCGACGCCGAGCTTCACGCCGAACTGGCGGCCGCGTTCGGGATCGAGGTCGAATGCGCCGGCAAGCAGCTGGAAGCTGCCGTCGCGCAGCGCGGCCGACCGGTGGCTGTAACCGATCTGGCTGCCGAGCCCGCCGCCGACCATGCCCCAGCGAATCGAATGTCCAAGCAGAATCTGTCCGTCAATCATGATGGTGGTGTTCCCGGTGCGTGTTCAGGATGTCATGCAAAACCGGCCGACGCGAGAAACGCGCGGCTCGCGGCGACGTCGCGCAGGCTCGTGCCGGCGTTGCGCGGGTCGCGCTCCTGCTCGATCGTGATGGCGCCCGCGTAGCCGATGTCGTCGAGCGCCTGGCGGATCGCGCGGTAGTCGAGCACGCCGGTTCCGATCGGGCACATCACGCCGCGCGCGCATGCGGCGAAAAACGCGATGTGCTCGCCCATCACCGCGTCGTACACGGCCGCGTCGATATCCTTGAAATGGACGTAGTCGAGACGCGCCGCATGGCGGCGCAGCCACGTTTCGGGATCCATGCCCGAGTAATGCAGGTGGCCGGTGTCGAGACACAGGCCCGCCGTATCGGCCGGAACATCGGCCACGATCCGGTCGATCTCGTCCGAGAACTCGATGTAGCCGCCCGCATGCGGATGAATCACCGCGCGCACGCCGAACTCGTCGCGCGCGATCGTCGCGATCTGCCGGATATGGTCGACCATCCGCGCCCAGCGCTCGTCGGACAGCCGCGGCGCGCGATCGCCGTGACCGGCCGCGTAATCGCGTTCCTCGTGGCCCCAGTCCATCACGACCAGGTACGGCGCCGCGTAGCGCTGGCCGTCCTGCGTCGGCGGCGTCGGCAGCCGCGTGATCAGCGCGCAGATGTCGCGCGTCTGGCGCAGCAGGTTCGGCAGGTTCTCCGGCGACACGAGATCGTCGAAGATCGTGCCGGCCGTGATGCTCAGGCGGTGCCGCTCGAGCTCGGCGCTCACCACGTCGGGCTCGAGCGGGATGTAGCCGTACGGCCCGAGCTCGATGCCCGAGTAGCCGGCCTGCGCGGCCTCGGCAAGCACGTGCCGCCACGGCGGCAGGTGCGGGTTCTTCACGTCGTCGACGCCCCAGCAGCACGGCGCGCAGCCAATCTTCATCGTCATGTCGGTCGGTCCGGTAAGCGACGAGCAGCCGCGGGTCAGCCGCGATAGAACGCGGGACGGTCGGCCATCGCGATCGGTTCGACCGCGCCGCTCTTCTGCGCCCGCACGCATGCGTCGGCCGCGACCGCCGCTGCGTAGCCGTCCCATGCGGACGGCCCGGTCAGCCCGCCCTGCCGCACGCCGTCGATGAACGCCTGCAGTTCGACGTCGTACGACGCGATGAAGCGCTCCTTCCAGTCGGTCATGATCTCGATCGACTGCCGCGCCGCGTGCTTGATCCCGACGGCCGGCGGATCCGGCAGCTTCGCGATGCCCTGCTCGCCCACCACTTCGCACTGGATGTCGTAGCCGTACTGGCAGTTCACGAAAATCTCGACGTCGATGCGCACGCCGCTCGCGGTTTCGAGCAGCACGATCTGCGGATCGGCGAGGTGTGCCGACGCGTGGCGCGTCTTCCTCGGATAGACGACCTGCGCGCTCGCATAGTCCTCGCCGAGCAGCCAGCGCAACACGTCGAGTTCGTGGATCAGCGTATCGGTGATCGCCATGTCGGTCGTGTAGCGCTCGCCGACCGACTGGTTGCGGTGCGCGCAGTGCAGCATCAGCGGCGCACCGATTGCGCCGCTGTCGATCACGCGCTTGAGCGCACGATAGCCTTCGTCGTACGGCCGCATGAAGCCGACCTGCACGAGCCGCTTGCCGTGCGCGACTTCGGCTTCGACGATCCGCATACAGCCGTCGGCCGTGACGGCCAGCGGCTTCTCGCAGAACACCGGCTTGCCGTGCGCGATCGCATCGAGCACGAACGCTTCGTGCGTCGGCCCCCACGACGTGACGAGCACGGCCTGCACGTCGGCGGCCGCGACCACTTCGTGGCCATCGCCGTAGACCTCGGCGTCGAGCCCGTATTTCGTCACCGCGTCGCGCGCCTGCCGCGGATCGATGTCGTTGACGGCCACGACGCGCGCGCCGGACAGCGTGCGGGTCAGTCTGCGGATGTGGTCCTGGCCGATCGCGCCGCAGCCGATCACGCCGATTTGCAAGGTCATGCAGGTGTCTCCAGTGGTTCGTTCATCAGCGGCGCGGCCCGTGCCGCGCCGGTCATCAATCGGTCAGCGCGCGGCGCGATCGAAATGGCGATCGACGTAGCGCTGGATGGTGTCGCGCATGTAGCGCGACGAGGCTTCCGCGCGGTCCTCCCACGCGAACACGCACGACGACATCACGCCGTCGAAGCCGGCCGCGCCGAGCGCGCGGAAAAACACGTCCCAGTCGATCTCGCCCTGCCCGATGTCGAGATGCTGGTGCACGCGGATCTGGTTCGAGCCCGGCGGGTTCACGATGTAGCGCAACTGGCTGCTCTTGCGGTGGTCGAACGTGTCGGCCACGCGCACGTGCGCGAGAATCGGTGCGGCCTGCGCGATCATCGCGGCCATGTCGTCGCCGTAGTAGAACGTGTGCGGCGCGATGTACGACAGCTTCAGTGCGGGCGAACCGAGATTCGTGACGATGTCGATCGCCGGTTGCAGCTGCTCGATCCAGCCCTCCGGATGCGGCTCGACCGACAGCACGATGCGTTCGCGCTCGAGGATCGGCAGCAGCACGTCCATCGAGCGGAACCACGCGGCTTCGCACAGCTCCTTCGGGTTGGCGCCCGGCCGCTCGCCGACCGAACGCTCGGGCGACGCGCCGCGCCCGAACTCGGACACCATCAACGGGCACTCCATCTCGACCGCGACCTCGATCGCCTTCTGCCAGCAGCGCACGGCCCATTGCCGCTCGTCCTCGAACGGGCTCGCCCAGCGGTACATCGGCTGCAGCGACGCGAGACCGACGCCGCTCGCGCGCATCGCCTGGCGGAACGCGGCCATGCGTGCGGAGGTCGCGCGCGGCATCACCCACCAGTCGAGAAAATCGCTGCGCGGCGACAGCTCGATCTGGTCGTAGCCGAGTTCGGCGACCGCGTGCGGCAGCCGGTCGAGCGGCAGGTGGCGAATCATGTAGGGATCCAGAGCGATCTTCATCTTCTTCCCGGACGGTTCCACGGCTTCGGCAGTGTCGAAATCGGTCAGCGGCGCGACTTCTTGTTGCGGTACTGGTCGGCGATCACGGCCGCGACGATGATCGCGCCCTTCACCATCTCCTGGTAATACGCATCGATGCGGATGAACGTGAAGCCCGACGTCATCACGCCGAGGATCAGCACGCCGATCACGGTGCCCGTCACGCGCCCGAGGCCGCCCGACAGCGACGTGCCGCCGATCACGACGGCCGCGATCGCATCGAGCTCGTACATCACGCCCATGCCCGACTGGCCGGAAATCGCGCGCGCGGCCGTCACGGTGCCGGCGATCCCGCTCAGGAGGCCCGCAATCGCATAGACGAAGATCAGGTGCCGCGTGACGTTGATGCCCGACACGACGGCCGCGTGGCGGTTCGCGCCGATCGCATAGGTGTATTTGCCGAAGCGCGTGTAGCGCAGCACGACGTGGAAGATCGCGGCGACCACGAGAAAGATGATCACCGGATTGGCGCCCGCGCCGATCGCCGCGAACGGGTCGGTCAGCATCGACACCGGCATCCCGTTGGTGAACCACTTCGCGAAGCCGCGCGCGGCGACCATCGTGCCGAGCGTCGCGATGAACGGCGGGATGCCCGTCATCGCGATCAGCGTGCCGTTCAGCAGGCCGACCAGCAGCCCGACGCACACGCCGGCCAGCACCGGCCAGATGATCGGCAGGTCGGTGAGATGCGGAAACACCGCGCGCGGAAAGTCGGACACCTGCGCGAGGCTCGCCGACACGACGGCGGCCGCTGCGACCACGGACCCCGACGACAGGTCGATCCCGCTGGTGATGATCACGAGGTTCACGCCGACCGCGATGATGCCGATCACGGCCATCTGCAGCACGATGATCTCGAGCCGCTCGGCATTGAACAGGAAGCTCTGGCCGACGACGATCCAGCCGACGATCTCGAAGAACAGGCTGATGCCGACCAGCACGAGGAAGATGCTCAGTTCCGGCGGCCACTTCGTATGCCGCGACTTGAGCGTCATGGTCTGCGCATCCGCGACCGGGTTCAGGTTGCCCATTTCAGTTGTCTCCAATCTTGTTGCGGCTCAGCGCGACGCGAGATCCATGATGCGGACCTGGTCGGCGTCCTTGCGATCGACGATGCCGGTCATGCGCCCTTCGTGCATCACCATCACGCGATCGCTCATCCCCAGCACTTCCGGCATTTCCGACGAGATCATCAGCACCGCGACGCCCTTGCCGGCAAGCGCGCTGACGAGCCGGTGGATCTCGGCCTTCGCGCCGACGTCGATGCCGCGCGTCGGTTCGTCGAGGATCAGGATGCGCGGCTGCGTGAGCAGCCAGCGGCCGATCAGCACCTTCTGCTGGTTGCCGCCCGACAGGTTCTGGATTTCCTCGTGCAGCCCGGGCGACTTCACGCGCAGCATCCGGCTCATTTCCTCGCAGTCGCGCTTCAACTGCGCCTGCTGCACGAAATTGAACTTCACGTAGCGGCGGCTCAGCACCGCCGCCTCCATGTTCGCGAGCAGGTCGAGATTCAGGAAGCAGCCGGAATCCTTGCGGTCCTCGGTGAGGAACGCCATCCCGTGCTTCATCGCCTGCGCGGGCGTCGCGATCCGCACCGGCTTGCCGTCGATGCGGATCTCGCCCGACGTGGCCGGCACGACGCCGAACAGCGCCTCCGCGACGTTCGAGCGCCCCGAGCCGACGAGGCCCGCGACGCCGAGGATCTCGCCCGCGCGCAGCTCGAAGCTCACGTCGCGGAACACGCCGTCGACGCAGAGATCCTTCACCGACAGCACGACGTCGCCGATCGGCACGTCCTCCTTCGGGAACATCTGCGTGATCTCGCGCCCGACCATCATGCGGATGATGTCGTCGCGGGTGACGTCGCTCGACGCATGCGTGCCGATGTACTTGCCGTCGCGGAACACCGAGAACTCGTCGGCGATCTCGAACAGCTCGTTCATCTTGTGCGTGATGTAGACGATGCCCTTGCCCTGCTCGCGCAGCTGGCGAATGATCCGGAACAGGTGCGTGACTTCCTTGTCGGTCAGCGCGGAGGTCGGTTCGTCCATGATCAGCACGTCCGAGTCGAACGACACGGCCTTCGCGATCTCGACCATCTGGCGGCTCGCGACCGTCAGCGTGCGCACGTCGGTTTCCGGATCGATGTCGATCGACAGCCGCTCGAACAGCGCGGCCGTGCGGCGGCGCAGCTCGGCGTGATCGATCAGGCCGAAGCGGTTCTTCGGTTCGCGGCGGATCCAGATGTTCTCCGCGACCGTCATGTACGGCATCAGGTTGAGCTCCTGATGGATCATCGCGATGCCGCGGTCGAGCGCATCGAGCGGGCCGTTCAGCACGACCGGTTCGCCGTTGATCAGGATTTCGCCCTGGTCGGGCGTGTAGACGCCCGCGATGATCTTCATCAGCGTGGACTTGCCGGCGCCGTTCTCGCCCATCAGCGCATGAACGGTGCCGCGGCGCACGCGGAACTGCACGCCGTCGAGCGCGACGACGCCGGGAAAGGACTTGCCGACGCCGCGCACCTCGAGCACGCAGTCGGCCGCGGAAGGAGGCGGCGAACCGGACGAGCCGGCCGCCCCGGACGAAGCGGCCGGCGCGTCGCCGCCGGCCATCGGGCGCGCGATCCTGGCTGTAAACATGGACGTTCCTCGACAAGTCGCGCGCGAACCCGGCCGTGCCGGGCCCGCGCAGTTCAACGGGACAACCGGTCAGTGCTTCGCGTACTGGTTCATGTTGTCGGGCGTCACGAGCTCGAACGGCACGTTCACGTAGCGGTCGACCGGCTGCTTCTTCGCAAGCTTGAGCGCCGCGGCCACCGCCTGCGCGCCCTGCCCGGACGCGTTCTGGTACACGGACACCTTCAACTCGCCGGCCTTCATCGCAGCAAGCCCGTCCGGCGTCGCGTCGATGCCGGCGACGACCGTCTTCGGCGTCAGCTTGCGCGCGGCCTTCAGCGCGTTGATCGCGCCGATCGCCATTTCGTCGTTGTTCGACACGATCGCGTCGAACCTGGTCCCGGAGCTCAGCCAGTTCATCGTGATGTCCTGGCCCTGCGTGCGGCTCCACTTGCCTTCGCGCTTGTCGACGATCTTCATGCCCGCGCAATCCTTGGTCGCGATCACGTCCTCGATGTCCTTGGTGCGGGCGCGCGCCGATTCGTTGGACAGCTCGCCCATCAGCACGAGGATGTCGCCCTTGCCGCCGAGCAGCTTGCACACCTGGCGCGCCTGCAGCGTGCCCGACTGCTTTTCGTCGGATGCGACGACCGCGACGCCGGCCGGCAGCTTGTCGAAATCGACCGGCTTGCGGTTGACGTAGACGAGCGGGATCTTCGCCGCGGTCACCATCTTCGTGATCTTCGGCGTCGCGTCGGTATCGACCGCGTTCACGATGATCGCGTCGACCTTCTGCGCGATCATGTTCTGGACCTGGCTCAACTGCTTGCCGACGTCATTGCCGCCGTCCTCGATCTGCACCGTCGCGCCGTCCTTCTTCGCGGAATCGGCGATGCTGTTGCGCAGGATGGTCAGGAACGTGTCGTCGAACGATGCCATCGTCACGCCGATCTTTTCGGCATGCGCGAGCGGCGCAGCCAGGATCGCGGCGGCCGCGACGGCCATCAGCTTGGTCTTCATGATCAATCTGTCTCCTCATCTCCGGGGGCGGAAGACGGCGCGTTGCGCGCCGCCGGGCCGAGTCCCGTCTGGTCCGATCGGGACTGAAGCATCCGGATGAAACTGTAGATCACTTCCTCGAAAATTTGGAAATTTATTTCTACGTGATTTCACCTAGGGAACTGGATTTCCAAAAAGTCTAGACTGCGTCCGTAGCCCGAATCCTGACGGCAGGCAGCCTCGCGTCGTGCAGCATCCGCTGCCGATAGCCGCCCCGGATTCGGTCCCCTAATCTGCCGGCAGCGCCGAACGCCGGCCGCGAGCGTGACACGTGATATGAGCCTGCTGAACTTTCCGAGTGACCGTCCCATCGATCTCGCCTGCCTCGGCCGCGTGGCCGTGGATCTCTATGCGCAGCAGTACGGCAGCCGCCTCGAAGACGCGCGCAGCTTCCAGATGTATCTCGGCGGCTCGTCGGGCAACGTCGCGTTCGGCGTCGCGCGGCTCGGGCTGAAGACCGCGATGATTTCGCGCGTCGGCGACGAGCAGATGGGCCGCTTCCTGCGCGAGACGCTCGAGCGCGAAGGCTGCGACACGAGCCAGTTGCAGACCGATCGCGAGCGCCTCACCGCGCTGGTGCTGCTCGGGCTGAAGGATCGCGATACGTTCCCGCTGCTGTTCGTGCGCGAGAACTGCGCGGACATGGCCGTGCGCGCCGACGAGATCAGCGAGGACTTCATCGCCGGTTGCCGCGCGCTGGCGATCACCGGCACGCATCTGTCGACGCCGGGCACGCGCGAGGCGTCGCTGACGGCGTTGGCGTATGCGCGCCGGCACGGTGCCGTGCGCATCCTGGACATCGACTACCGGCCGGTGCTGTGGGGGCTGACAGCACGCGGCGCCGGCGAGA
The DNA here is from genome assembly GCF_002959955.1 of Burkholderia sp. BE12. NCBI lineage: Bacteria > Pseudomonadati > Pseudomonadota > Betaproteobacteria > Burkholderiales > Burkholderiaceae > Burkholderia > Burkholderia sp. BE12. The sequence goes on from NZ_PREY01000034.1 coordinate 12,617, forward strand.
ACCGCTACGTACCCGACGCGCAGGTGACGCGGCAACTGCAGCAGGTGCTCGGCGAATTCGACCTGCTGGTCGGCACCGAGGAGGAATTCCTGATCGCGGGCGGCGTGCCGCACGACCTGATCGCGTCGTTGCAGGCGGTGCGCGCGATCACGACCGCGACGCTGGTGGTCAAGCGCGGCGCGCTCGGCTGCTGCGTGATCGAAGGCGACGTTCCCGTGCGCATCGACGATGCGCCGACCTTCGTCGGCGAGCGCGTCGAGGTGCTCAACGTGCTCGGCGCGGGCGACGCGTTCCTGTCGGGCCTGCTGTCGGGGCTGCTGCGCGGGCGCGACTGGGCCGAATCGACGCGCATCGCGAACGCGTGCGGCGCGATCGTCGTGTCGCGTCATGCATGCTCGGCCGCGATGCCGACCCCGGCCGAACTCGCGCATTGGTTCGACGGCAGCCGCAATCCGGCGGTCGATGCCGACCGCACGCTCGCGCACCTGCATCGCGTGACGGTGCCGCGCCGCGAATGGGACGACCTGTGCGTGATGGCGTTCGACCATCGCAGCCAGTTCTACGAACTCGCGGTGCAGGCCGGCGCGGACGAAGCGCGGATCAAGACGTTGAAGCGCCTGCTCGTGCGCGCGGTCGAACAGGTCGAACGCGATCGCGGCATCGCCGGCCACGTCGGCGTGCTGATCGATGGCGGCGCGTACGGCAGCGACGCGCTCGCGTCGGCCACCGGCCGCGGCTGGTGGGTCGGGCGCCCGGTCGAGCTGCCGGGCTCGCGGCCGCTGCGGTTCGACGAGACGCGCTCGGTCGGCTCGTCGCTCACGCACTGGCCGACCGAACAGGTCGTGAAGTGCCTCGTTCACTATCACCCCGACGACCATGTCGACCTGCGCGTCGAGCAGGAGCAGCGCGTGCTGGAACTGTGGGAAGCCACGCGGGCGAGCGGCAACGAGCTGCTGCTGGAAATGATTCCGCCGCGCGCGGTCACGCCGGCCGGCACCGAGGACGACGCGGTGCTGCGCACGGTCGCGCGCTTCTACAATCTCGGCGTGAAGCCCGAATGGTGGAAGCTCACGCCGTTGAGCGCCGACGGCTGGGCGCGGCTCGCCGCGCTGATCGCGGAGCGCGATCCGCACTGCCGCGGCGCGGTGATCCTCGGGCTGAACCAGCCGCTGCAATACCTCGTCGACAGCTTCCGCTCGGCGACCGACCCGATCGTCAAGGGCTTCATGGTCGGGCGCACGCTGTGGGCCGATGCGTCGCTGAACTGGTTCGCGGGCCGGATCGACGACCAGGCGCTGATCGACGAAGTGGCCGGCAACTTCGCGCAACTGGTCGACGCGTGGCTGGGCCGGCGGGCCGCCGCGCGCGCCGCGGCGGCAGCCTGATGCCCGTGTTCGTGACGACCATCCGACTTCTCTCTATCGACCGACGATGACCACTACCGTAAGACTGACCGTCAGCCAGGCGCTCGTGCGCTACCTGGCCGCCCTGCGCGCCGAAGTCGTCCAGCCTGACGGCCGCACCGAGATCCTGCCGTACTGCGGCGGCGTGTTCGCGATCTTCGGCCACGGCAACGTGGCCGGGCTCGGCGAGGCGCTGCATGCCGAGAAGGACCGGCTGCCGACGTTTCGCGCGCACAACGAGCAAGGGATGGCCAATGCGGCCGTCGCGTTCGCGAAAGCGAATTTCCGCCAGCGGATGATGGCCGCGACGTCGAGCATCGGCCCCGGCGCGACCAACATGCTCACCTCTGCCGCGCTCGCGCACGTCGGCCGCTTGCCGCTGCTGCTGCTGCCCGGCGACGTGTTCGTGTCGCGGCTGCCCGACCCGGTACTGCAGCAGGTCGAGGATTTCGAACAGGGCGACGTCAGCGCGAACGACTGTTTCCGGCCCGTGACGCGCTACTTCGACCGCATCACGTCGCCCGAGCAACTGCTCGTCGCGCTGCCGCGCGCGATCCAGGTGATGACCGATCCCGCGCAGTGCGGCCCCGTGTGCCTCGCGCTGCCGCAGGACGTGCAGACCTTCGCGTACGACTGGCCCGAGGATTTCTTCGCGCCGCCGGTGATCCGGATGCGCCGGCCGCCGGCCGACGCGCTCGAACTCGCCGATGCGCTCGACGTGCTGAAGGCCGCGAAGAAGCCGCTGATCGTCGCCGGCGGCGGCGTGCTGTACAGCCAGGCGTGGGACGCGCTGCGCGCGTTCGCCGACATGCACGGCGTGCCCGTGGCCGAATCGCAGGCCGGCAAGGGCAGCCTCGCGTGGGACCACCCGCTGAACCTCGGATCGATCGGCGTGACGGGCTCCCCCGCCGCCAACCGCGCGGCCGCGCAGGCCGACGTCGTGTTCGCGGTCGGCACGCGGCTGCAGGATTTCACGACCGGCTCGCACGCGCTCTACGGCGACGCGACGCTGCTGAGCCTGAACGTGCAGCCGTTCGACGCGGGCAAGAAACGCGGCCGGCAACTGGTTGCCGATGCGCGTACGGGCCTCGGCCAGTTGTCGGCCGCGCTGGCCGGCTGGCGTGCCGACGCGGCGTGGACGGCCGCCAACCGCGACCAGGCCGCCGCATGGAACGCGCGCGTGACGGAGCTGACCATACGGATTCCGAAGGACACGCTGCCGTACGACGCGGACGTGATCGGCGCGGTGCGCGACTCCGCGGCCGATGCGGGGCGCGACAGCGCGCGCGACGATCTCGTCGTCTGCGCGGCCGGCACGCTGCCGGCCGAACTGCACAAGCTGTGGCGCAGCGGCGTGCCGGGCAACTACCACATGGACTATGCGTATTCGTGCATGGGCTACGAGGTCGCGGGCGGCCTCGGCGCGAAGCTTGCACGCCCCGAGCGCGAAGTGATCGTGATCGTCGGCGACGGCTCGTACATGATGCTCAACGCGGAGCTCGCGACCTCCGTGATGCTCGGCCGCAAGCTGATCGTCGTGATCCTCGACAACCGCGGCTACGGCTGCATCGAGCGGTTGCAACTCAATTGCGGCGGCGCGAGCTTCAACAACATGCTCGACGACTGCGTGCCCGAGGGCGGCGAACGCTCGACGATCGACTTCGCGATGCATGCGCGCGCGATGGGTGCGGACGCCGTGCACGTGGGCGACATCGGCGAGCTGCGCCGCGAAATGAAACGCGCGCGTGCGGCGACGAAGAGCCAGGTGCTCGTGATCGACACCACGCACCGTCGCACCACCGACGACGGCGGCGCATGGTGGGAAGTCGCGGTGCCGCAGGTATCCGAACGCGCCGGTGTCGAGGACGCACACCGCGCGTATCTCGATGCGAAAACCCGGCAGCGGCGCTGATTGCGCACGCTGCGCCACGAACACGCCTGCCCCACATCATCCGAATCAAGGAAGCAAGTCATGAGCTGGAACGTCCGCATCGGTATCAATCCCCTGTCGTGGATGAACGACGACCTGCCGTCGCTCGGCGGCGAGACGCCGCTCGAGACGGCGCTGAAGGAAGGCGCCGAAATCGGCTATGCGGGCTTCGAGCTCGGCAACAAGTTTCCGAAAACGGGCCCCGAACTGAAGGCGAAGCTCGCCGAATTCGGGCTCGTGTGCGTGTCGGGCTGGTATTCGGGCTTCCTCGCGGAAGTCGCGCCGGGCATGACCGACGCCGATGCCGTCGCGGCGGAAATCGAGCGCTGCCGCGCGCACATGACGAAGCTGCAATTCAACGACGTGACGGTCGTCGTGTACGGCGAATGCGCGGGCACGATCCAGGGCAGCATCGACACGCCGGTCGCGAAGCGGCCGCGTTTCGTCGACGACGACGCCTGGCGGCGCTACGCCGCGCGCCTCGACGCGTTCGGCGCGCATCTGCTCGATACCTACGGGATCCGGCTCGCCTACCATCACCACATGGGCGCGTACGTCGAATCGCCGGACGACGTCGACCGGCTGATGGCGCTGACCGATCCCGCCAAGGTGTTCCTGCTGTTCGACACCGGCCACGCGTATTTCGGCGGCGCGGCCGACCCGGTGACGCTGCTGAAGAAGCACGTATCGCGCGTGGCGCACGTGCATTGCAAGGACGTGCGGCCGCAGGTCGTCAACCGGGCGCGCAACGACGGCTGGAGCTTCCTGAACGGCGTGATCAACGGCACCTTCACGGTGCCGGGCGACGGCGCACTCGACTACGACGCGACGCTGCGCACGCTGAAGGACGCCGGCTACGAAGGCTGGCTCGTCGTCGAGGCCGAGCAGGATCCGGCCGTCGCGCCGAGCTATGCGTATGCGAAGAAGGGCTATGAATCGCTGCGCGCGATCGTCGACCGGTTAAGCGCGTGAGCATGTGCGCAAACGCCCGAGCGCGCCGCCCTATCCTATTGCGGAGACCCATTTCATGACGATTTCTCCCCTGCTGGTCAAGGCATCCGCCGACCGCGAAATCTGCAACGTCACGCCCGAATCGGCCGGCTGGAAACACGTCGGCTTTCGCGCGCTGCGCCTGAAGGCCGGCGACACCGAGACGCTCGACACGGGCACGCGCGAACTGTGCGTCGTCGTGCTGACGGGCACGGTGCGCGCGGAGGTCGACGGCGAAACCTACGACGCGCTCGGCAAGCGCGACAGCGTGTTCGAGGACATGTCGCCGGACGCGCTGTACGTGCCAGGCGGCAAGCGTGTCACGCTGATCGCGACGCGCGATGCGGAAGTCGCGCTGTGCACCGCGCCGTACGTGAGCGGCGACAAGCCCGTGCGGCGCCTCGACGGCGAACGGATGCGCCGCTCGGCGCGCGGGCAAGGCACCAACACGCGCTACGTATGCGACATCCTGATGGGCGACAACCCGGCGGCCGAGCGCCTCCTCGTCGTCGAAGTCGTCACGCCGGCCAGCCATTCGAGCAGCTATCCGCCGCACAAGCACGACCGCGACGCGGCGCCCGACGAAACCTCGCTCGAGGAAACCTATTACCACCGGATCGATCCGCCGCAGGGCTTCGCGTTCCAGCGCGTGTACACCGACGACCGCAGCCTCGACGAGGCGTGCGCGGTCGAGAATCACGACGTCGTGATGGTGCCGCGCGGCTACCACCCGGTGGTCGCTCCGCACGGCTACAACCTGTACTACCTGAACGTGATGGCCGGGCCGAGCCGCGCGTGGGCGTTCAAGAACGATCCCGCGCACGAGTGGATGCTCGATGCGGCGCCGAAACGGTGAAGGCCGAGCGCATTGCCGCAGCCCCGCCTCTTCGATCGGCAGCGCGCCATCGCGGCGCCCGCATGTTCATTCGAGGCGGAACGCGAACGGAATCCGCACGGGCCGCAGCGTGTCGACGCTCACGCCGGCAAGTCCCGTTCGACCTCGTGCCAGCAGCGTATCGTCACGATAAACCTCTTGCTGGAATGCGATCCGAACGCGCGTGAGTTCGGTGAGCGTCGTCCTGATCGTCAACGATTCGTCGTGACGCGCCGGCGACAGAAACTCCGTCTCGATGCGACAGACGATGAGTCCGATGTGTTGCTCGGCCATCATGTTCGCGAGGTCGATACCGTTCGCGCGATACCATTCCGTCCTCGCCTGATCGAAATAGCGCAGATAGTTCGCGTGATAGACGACCCCGCCGAGGTCGACATCGGCGAACGGCACGCGGGTCGAAACGTGATGGACGCGATAGGCAGGGACGGAATGCATGTCGGGACCTCCAGGAAAGAAATCGACAGACCGTGAAAATACGATATGACGGCACGCAGGCTATTACATGCGCGCGCCTTATGCGCTCGTCATGACAAGCGTCGCATTGACGCCCCCGAAACCGAAGCTGTTCGTCATCACGGTCGTCAGCTTCCGCGGCGTGGTCGCCGTGACGATATCGAATCCGCACGCGCCATCGTCGAGTCGTTCGATGTTGACGCTTGGCGCAATGAACCCACCGTCCATCATCAGCAGCGCGTAAATAAATTCGTGCACGCCGGCAGCGCCTTGCGCGTGGCCGGTCATCGACTTGGTCGACGACAGCGGTGGAACCGCGTCGCCGAACACGTTGCGGATCGCATGCAGTTCGCGGATATCGCCGGCCGGCGTGGACGTGCCATGCGTGTTCAGATAGTCGATCGGCAGATCGACGTTGCGCAATGCCAGCCGCATGCTGCGCTCCGCGCCTTCACCGGAGGGCACGATCATGTCGACGCCGTCGGTCGTCGCGCCGTAGCCGATCACTTCCCCATATACGGGCGCCCCGCGCTCGAGTGCATGATTCATTTCCTCGACCACCACGATCCCCGCGCCGCCGGAGATCACGAGCCCGTCACGGTCCATGTCGTAGGGGCGGGACGCCCGCTCCGGCGTATCGTTGAAGCGGGTCGATAACGCACCGATCGCGTCGTACTGGCAAGCGATTTCCCAACCCAGCTCTTCGGCGCCACCGGCGAACACGATGTCCTGAGTGTCGGCCCGAATCAGCTCGACGGCATGGCCGATGCACTGCGCCGAGGCGGCGCAGGCGCCACAGATCGCGTAGCTGACGCCACGCACGCCGAATGCAACGGCAAGGCAGGCGGCGTGCAAGGACGGCATCGAATGAATGAGGTCATATGCACCGACGCCGCGCAGGCCGCGCGTGCGCATCGCGTCGACTGCGTGCACGTGGCCGAGCGGCACGCCGCACGCGTTGCCGACGACGACGCCCGTGCGCTCGTTCGATACCAGCCGCGGCGGCAGCCGCGCGTCGTCGATCGCTTGCTGCATGCACGCGAAAGCCTGTAGCGCGGATGGGGTCATCAATTTCAGGTGGCGGCGGTCGACGCGGTCCGCGGACGGCATCTCGGTGGGGGCCCATACATGGCTGCGCAATCCGGCATCCCTGAGCAATTCGGAAAACACGACGGCGCTGCGGCCGGCACGCAACGCGTCACGCACGGTCCGAACATCGCTACCGATGCTCGATGCGACGCCGATTCCCGTAATGACCGCACGTCTCATGTTCCGCTTCCCCCGAAAACGAACCATGCCAGCGTCGACGGCATGCAGCGGCGCACCCCGGCGACCGCTCATTTCGATCAGCCGAGGGTGCGCCTACCGCCGCATCCGAATGTACCGGGTCAGGCAACCCGGGTTGGGCACCGAAGAATTAAATATCGCATTCCGTTATTGCGCAAGCATGAACAAGCACGCGATATCACACCGGCGCCGAAGGCAAGCAAAAGCAAAAGCAAAAGCAAAACCGTAATCGCAATACGAACGCCGCGGCCTCGGTTTAGTTCAACCCGCCGCTCACGACGAGATGCTCGCCGGTCATCCAGCGCGCATCGTCCGAGGCGAGGAACACGGCGACCGACGCGATGTCGTTCGGCTCGCCGAGGCGGCCCAGCGGCGTCTGGCCGAGCACCTGCGCTTCGAGATCGGAACCGATGATGCCCGCGCTGTGCGTGCCTTCGGTCACGACCATCCCCGGGTTGATCGCGTTCACGCGGATCTTGCGCGGGCCGAGTTCGAGCGCGAGCACACCGGTGATCGCGTCGACCGCGCCCTTCGTGCCGCTGTACACGGCGCTGGCGGGCGGCGTGATGCTGGTCACCACCGAGCTGATGTTGATGATGCTCGCGCCTTCGCCGAGATGCTTGACCGCCGCCTGCGTCGTCAGCAGCACGCCGAACACGTTCGTGTCGAACTGCCGGCGGTAGTGTTCCTCGGTGATCGCTTCGATCGGCGCGAATTCGTACACGCCGGAGTTGTTGACGAGTACGTCGAGACGACCGTACGTTTCGATGGCGGTATCGACGATGCGCTGCGCATCGGCGGCCTTCGACACGTCGCCGCCGACCGCGACCGCGCGGCCGCCCGCTTCCGTGATCGCGCTCACGACCGCGTCCGCGCCCGCCTTGCTGCTCGCGTAGTTGACGACGACCGATGCACCTTCGTCGGCCAGTGCCTTCGCGATTGCCGCGCCGATGCCCTTCGATGCGCCCGTGACGATCGCTACCTTGCCTGCCAGCTTGCTCATGATTTCATTCCTCTGTTCGAAGACCTTCGATGGATGGCGCCGGTTGCCGCGACGATGCGTCGATGCGTTTCAATGGCGACCGGCCTGACTGGCAATGTAAGGTGCGGCACCGCAGCGATAAAGCGGCTCGAAGCGAATTGACTGGCGGAGTTTGCCGAACAATCGAGCGGGCGTCGTCAGCCGGCGCTCAGCCAGGCGTGCGCGACCTCGCCGCCGAGGCCGTCGAGCCCGCCGTCGTAGACGATCCGTCCGCGCCCCATTACCGCCGCGCGTCGCGCGAGCCGCGGCGCAAGCTGCAGCCGCTGCTCGATCAGCACGATCGAAACGCCGTCGGCCTGCAGCGCGGCGAGGCACGCGCCGACTTCGTCGACCGCGAGCGGCGCGAGCCCTTCGGCCGGTTCGTCGACGATCAGCACGCGCGGCCGGCCGGCGAGTGCGCGCACCAGCGCGAGCACCTGCTGCTCGCCGCCCGACAGCCGCCCGGCTTTCACGTCCGCGCGCGCGGCCAGCAGTGGAAAACGGTCGAACAGGCGGTCGAGCGCCGAGCGTTCGGTTGCGCCGCTTGCGCCGCGCAAACCGAGCCGCAGGTTGTCGCGCACGGTCAGCAGCGGGAACACGTCGCGGCTTTCAGCCACGTAAGCGACGCCGCGCCGCGCGATCTCGAACGTGCGCGCGCCCACGCATTCGGCGCCGGCGATGCGCACCGAGCCGGCGGTACGCACGAGCCCCATCACGGCCTTCGCGAGCGTGGAGCGCCCCGAGCCGTTGCGCCCGAGCAGCGCGAGCGTCTCGCCCGGCGCGAGCGCGAGATCGACGCCGTCGAGCACGGGCCGTATCCCGTACCACGCGCGCAGCCCGCGAATGTCGAGCACGGCGCTCATGCCGCGCCCTCGCCCAGATAGGCGGCCCGCACGCGCGGATCGGCGCGGATCGCGTCGGGCGCGCCGGTCGCGACCACCGTGCCACGCACGAGCACCGTGATGCGTTCGGCGAAACCGAACACCGCATCCATGTCGTGCTCGATCATCAGCACGGTGCGGCCCTGCGTCGTCGCGCGGATCAGCGCGATCATCCGCGCCGCCTGCGCGCGGCTCATACCGGCCGTCGGCTCGTCGAGCAGCAGCGTACGCGCACCGCTCGCCAGCGCGATGCCGAGATCGAGCGCGCGCTGCTCCGCATAGCTCAGCTCGGCGGCCGGCGTGTCGCGTCGCGCGTCGAGCCCGATGTCGTGCAGCACGCGCGCCGCCGCGACATCGACCGACGCCGATTCGCGCAGCCGGTTCCACCAGCGCCGCCGTTCGGCCGGCGCATGCAGTGCCGCGCAGCGCAGGTTGTCGAACACGGTCAGGCGCGCGAACGCACTCGTCTGCTGGAAACTGCGGCCGATGCCGAGCCGGCTCGCGACGACCGGCCCGCGCCCGCGCAGCTCGACGCCGTGCAGCACGACGCGCCCACGCGTCGGCCGCGTCGCCCCGGCGATCACGCCGAACAGCGTCGACTTGCCCGCGCCGTTCGGCCCGATCAGCGCGTGGCGCTCGCCGGCCGCGATGCTCAAGTCGACACCGTCGAGCACCGTCTGCGCGCCGAAGCGCTGCACGACGCCGTGAAGCGCGATCGCGTTGCCGTTCATCGCGCGTCCTCCGGCGTGGCCGCCGCCGCGCGATGCCCGAGCCGCGCGCGCCAGCTCCACAGCAGCGTGCCGATGCCGGCCGCCGAGCACGCGACGGCCCAGCCGGCCGGCGTATCGGCGTCGATGCCCCATGCGCCGAACGCGAGGCCCGTGCCGTCGTCCTGCGCGAAGCGCCACGCATAGCCGAGCTCGGCCGCGCAGACGATCGCGACGCCCCAGAACGCGCACGCGCCGACACCGCACAGCGCGCGCCACCGCTCGACCGCCGGCGCGCCGCGCCTGAGCGCATGCGCGAGCGCCCGGGCAATGCCCGCGATCCCGCCGGGCGCGGCCACGACGATCGCGACGAACAGCACGCCGAGATACAGCGCCCACGCACGCGACACGCCCGCGACGACGACACTCAGCGCGGTCAGCACGGCCGCGCCGGCCGCGGGCCCGAAGAACGCGCCGGTGCCGCCGATCACCGCGGCGATCAGCACGGTCGCCGAGCGCGCCATCGACACGCTGTCGGGTGTCGCGATCTCGACGTCGATCAGCGTCAGCGTACCGGCGACGCCCGCGAAGAACGATGCGCAGGTGACCATCGCGAGCCGCACGCGGCGCGGATCGGTGCCGAGCGCGGCGACCCGCTCGGGGTTGTCGCGCACCGCGTTCGCGAGCCGCGCCAGCGGCGTGCGCGTCAGCGCATGCATGGCCCATGCCGACACGACGCACCACGCGGCGATCAACGCATACGCATGCGCCGGCGCGCCGAAATGCCCGTTGCCCCACGACGCGCCGCTCGCACGGTCGATCGGCACGCCGCCGAGGCCGCCGAACCACGCGGGCACGCTCCACGCGGCGGCCGCGACGCATTCGCCGAGCCCGAGCGTGATCATCGCGAACGCGGTGCCGGAACGACGCGTCGCCAGCAGCCCGGCAACGAACCCGAAGCCCGCGCCGGCCACGCCGCCGACGAGCGGCAACAGCGGCAGCGGCGCGCCGATGCGGTTGAACCAGTGGGCGGCCGCGAACGCGCCGAGGCCCGCGAATGCCGCATGCCCGAACGACAGCAGCCCGGTCGTGCCGAGCTGCAGGTTGTACGACAGCGCGAGCACGACGAGCGCGGCCGTCTGCGCGAGATAGCCCAGCACCGCGCCATGCGGCCACAGCCAAGCGGGCAGCGCGACGCACGCGACGAACGGCGCCCAGCGCGCGAGGCCGGCGAGCGCGCGACTACGCATCGGCACGCTCGCCGAACAGCCCGCGCGGCCGCGCGACCAGGACCGCGACGAGCAGCAGGTACGGCACCAGCGGCGCCAGTTGCGCGATCGACACCGCGGCGACGCTGTCGGGCAGCGCGATGCCCGTCCATTGCGCGAGGTCGCGCAGCGACGTGTCGCTCGCGGCCGCGAAGGTCTGCGCGAAACCGACCGCGAGCGACGCGACGAACGCGCCGCCGAGCGAGCCCAGGCCGCCGATCACGACGACCGCGAACACGACCGACCCGACCGTCTCGGCGAGCGCGGGTTCGATCACCGCGAGCGGCGCGCCGATCACGCCGGCCAGCGCCGCGAGCGCGGTCCCCGCGCCGAACAGCGCCGTCATCACACGCGGCACGTCGTAGCCGAGCGCCTCGACGGCCGCGCGATGCGTGAGCGCCGCGCGCACGACGAGCCCGATGCGCGATGCACGCAGCAGCCCGCCGAGCGCGACCAGCATCGTCGCGGACATCGCCATCATGAACAGCCGGTAACGCGGCAATGCGAGACCGAACACGCTCGCGGGCGCGCCGTCGAACAGCGGCGGCACGGGCGCCGGCAGCGGCGCGAGGCCCCACGCGAGTTTCGCGCCCTCGCCGATCAGGTACGCGAGACCGAAGGTCAGCAGCAGTTCGCTCGTATGGCCGCGCGCCTGCACGCGGCGCAGCAGCGCGCGTTCGCAGCCGGCGCCGAGCAGCCCGACCGCGAGCGGCGCGAGCACGAGCGCGGGCCAGAAGCCCGCCCAGGCCGCGATGCTGTAGCCGACATACGCACCGAGCATGTAGAAGCTCGCATGCGCGAAGTTGAGCACGCCCTGCACGCTGAAGATCAGCGTGAGGCCGGCCGACAGCATGAACAGCAGCAAGCCGTAGCTGAGACCGTTGAAGGCCTGGAGCGCGAACGCGTGCACCGCGTACCGTCAGGCGGCGAGCGGTTCGAGCGCGGCGCGCAGCGCGTCGGGCAGCGGCAGCGGGCGGCGCGTGCCGCGATCGACGTACACATGCACGAAATGCCCCTGCGCGGCGGGCGATGCATCGCCCTGTGCGAACAGCCCGACTTCATAGCGCACGCTCGACGTGCCGAGCTTCACGACGCGCAGGCCCGCGTCGACCGATTGCGGAAACACGAGCGGCGCGAAGTAGTTGCACTGCGTCTCGACGACCAGCCCGATCGTCTGCCCATGCTCGACGTCGAGCACGCCCGCGCGGATCAGATACTCGTTCACGACGGTGTCGAAGTAGCTGTAGTAGACGACGTTGTTCACGTGCCCGTAGACGTCGTTGTCCATCCAGCGGGTCGTGATCGGCAGGAAGTGGCGATAGGCGTCGCGCGGACGCGGCTGCGGCTTGTCGGACATGGCGATGGCGGTCAGGACGATGGAAGCGAAGGGAACGACGGGAACAACGAGGACGACGCGTGACGGTCGCACGACGCGGCGCGCCGGCCGGCAACGAAGCGCCGCGTCGCGATCGCGCGCGCCACGGCGGATGACACGCTGCGGGCAGGCCGGCCCGTCACTGCCCCGGCCGGTCGACGAATTCGAAATCGAGGCCGCGCGCGCGCATCCAGTCGGCGAGTGCGACGCCCGTGCCGGCGCGCCACGGGCGCAGCAGCGGCGGATCGATGAGCTTGTATTCGAGCAGCTCCTGCGACAGCGACACCGTGCCCGACGCCCGCACGTGATACGCGATGATCAGTTCGTTCTTGCGCATGAACTCGTACACGCCGACGAGCGATACGTGCTCGGCCTTCAGCGCGGTTTCCTCGAATACCTCGCGCGCGATGCCGTCCTCGGGCGTCTCGCCGTTTTCGAGGAAACCGGTGATCAGCGCGAACATCCCTTCGGGCCAGGCCGCGTTGCGCGCGAGCAGGATCTTGCCGTCGAGTTCGACGATCGCGGCGACGACGGGCAGCGGGTTGTTCCAGTGCACGTAGCCGCAGGTGTCGTCGGGGCAGGCCTGGCGAATGCGGCCGCCCTCATGGTCGGGATCGGCACGCTCGGTCAGCGGGCTCGCGCAGCGCGGGCAAAAGCGGTAGTCGGCGGTGGTCATCGATGGAAGTCTGGCGAGCGCCGGACGGCCGACTGCCGGCTGCCCGCGCACCCGCTCGGCGCGGGAAAGGCTTCATTCTAGCGAGTTTGCCCGCGCCCGATACGATCCGGCCCCACCGGCGTCAGGACGACCGGCGAGCGTGTGCGGCGGTCGCCGCGAAGCCGCCGGCGCCGATCAGCAGCGCGGCCACCGCGACCCACAGCGCGGGCGTAAACGACCCGAAGCGAGCGGCCAGCGGCGCCGCGACGAGCGGCCCGAGTATCTGCCCGACGCCGTAGGACGCAGTCGCATAGCCCATCAGCCCGGCCGCACGCTCGCCGTGCAGGCGCCGTGCCTCGCGCATCGCGAACAGCGTGATCGCGGTGAACGGCAGGCCGAGCAGCGCGCTGCCGATCGAGAAACCGGCCGCGTTCGGCCACACGATTCCGGCCGCGATGCCGAGCGCCTGCGTCGCGCAGCCGGCCGCGAGCAGCAGCCGGTTGTCCCAGTGCCCGGGCAGCCGCGCGGCGGTGATCGCGCCGACGATCAGCGCCGCGCCGAACATCGGCCAGAAGAGGTCGGGCCACGGTGAACCGGCCGGCATTGCGGCGCGCGCGATCACCGGCAGGAACGTCGCGGTGATGATGTAGCCGAAGCCCGGTGCGCCGTACAGCACGACGAGCCAAGCGGCGTCCGCGCGATGGCGGCGCGTGCCGGCCCGCGCCGCCGGCGTGGCGGGTGCGCCACTGCCCGCATGCGGTGCGGCGGGCGGCGGCGCTGCCTGCGCGTGCGCCGAGGCCGGCGCCGCACCGAACGTGCGCCAGATCGCGACCGACAGGACGGCCGACAACGCCGCGAAACCGAGCCAGCCCACCGCCGCACGCTGGCCCGCCAGCGCACTGCCGATCAACCCCGTCATGACGATGCCGACGCCCGGCCCCGCGTAGATCACCCCGCTCCATTCGGGCGCGATCAACTCGGCCAGGCGCCGCAATCCCCATTGCGACATGAACACGAATGTCCATGCGCTGACGACGCCCGCGACGAAACGCACGACGAGCCACGCCGGCAGCCAGTGGCCGACGCCCATCGCGGCGGTCAGCAACACGGTCGCGACGAACCCGAAACGCACCATCCGCGCGGGCGCGACGCGCAGCGCCGCGCAACTGACCGCGCCGACGAAGTAGCCCGCGTAGTTTGCCGACGCGAGCCAGCCGCCTGCTTTCAGGCCGATCGAGCCGTCCGCGAGCATCAGCGGCAACAGCGGCGTGAACGCGAAACGGCCGACACCGAGCACGATGGCCAGGCCGATCATGCAGGCGAGCGCGGCCGCGCGGGCACGGCGGTCGGCCTGGTCGGACGAAAGCACGCGGGCGGTCGGAGCATCGAAGCGGGACATGGCGGCATGGGCCGACGCGTCGCGCGCCGGCCGGATCGGGAATCGGAATGCGTCCATCCTAGCTTGACCAAACGTTCTTGAAAAATGAATAATTGAGAATCGACTCATCCCCTGGAGAGAATCATGGACCTGGCGGCGCTGGCGATCTTCCGGGCGGTCGTGCGCGAGAACGGCGTCACGCGCGCGGCGGCCAAGCTCAATCGCGTGCAGTCGAACGTCACGACGCGCATCAAGCAGCTGGAGGAAGAACTCGGCGCGGCGCTGTTCGTGCGCGACGGCCGCCGGCTCGTGTTGACGCCGGCCGGGCATACGCTGCTGCCGTATGCGGAGCGCCTGCTCGCGCTCGCCGACGAGGCGCGCGACGCGGTGCGCGAGGACACGCCGCGCGGCCGGCTGCGGCTCGGCACGATGGAAAGCACGGCGGCGAGCCGGCTGCCGACCATCCTCGCGCGCTACCACCACGCATGGCCCGACGTATCGCTCGAACTGCTGACGGGCACGACGGGCTGTCTGATCGACCGCGTGCGCGACTTCGAAATCGACGCCGCGCTGTTCGCGCGCCCGCCCGAGCCGGACACGCTGCCCGACACGTTCGAGACGGTGCCGATCTTCCGCGAGGATCTCGTGCTGCTCACCCCGCGCGGCCATCCGCCGGTGCGCACGCCGCGCGACGTGCTCCTGCCGACGCTGATCGCGTTCGAGCGCGGCTGCACGTATCGCAAGTACGTCGAGCGGTGGTACGCGGCGCACGGCGTGAAGCCGGCGCGCGTGCTCGAGCTCGGCTCGTATCACGCGATCGTCGCGTGCGTCGCGGCCGGCGCGGGCATCGCGGTCGCGCCGCGTTCGGTGCTCGATCTGCAGCCCGAGAGCGGCAACATCACCGCGCACACGATTCCCGAACTGGAAGGCATCGACACGCTGCTCGCGTGGCGGCAGGGTTATGCGTCGGCGGCGCTCGCCGCGCTGCGCGATGCGCTCACCGACGCCGTGCGGCAGCCTGGCGACGCAACGGAGCCGGCCGCGACCGTGCCGGCCTGATCCGGACGTGCACGTCGCCGCATCGAGCGACGTGCACGTCCGGCACAAACAAAACGACCCGACCGGCGCCTGCCGATCGGGTCGTTTTTCGATTCACGCGATGCCGTCGGTGCGACGACATCGCATCGGTCGTGCAACGATCAGAGCCGTTCCTCGACCCAGCCCTTCACGCCGGCCAGCGCGCCCGGCAGGTTCGCCGGGTCGGTGCCGCCTGCCTGCGCCATGTCCGGACGGCCGCCGCCCTTGCCGCCGACCTGCTGCGCGACGAAGTTCACGAGTTCGCCGGCCTTGACCTTCTTGCTTGCATCCGGCGTGACGCCCGCGATCAGGCTGACCTTGCCGCCTTCGACGGCCGCCAGCACGATCGCCGCGCTCTTGAGCTTGTCCTTCAGCTTGTCGACCGTTTCGCGCAGCGTCTTCGCGTCGGCGCCGTCGAGCGTCGCGGCCAGCACGTACACGCCGCCGATTTCGACGGCCTGCTGTGCGAGCTCGTCGCCCTGGCTCGATGCGAGCTTCGACTTCAGCGCGCCCAGCTCCTTCTCGAGCGACTTCACCTGGTCCTGCACCTGCGCGATGCGCTGCGTCAGCTCCGACGGCTGCGCCTTCAGCGCCGCTGCCGCTTCGTTCATACGCGCGTCGAGCTCCTGCACGTAGCGCACCGCGTTGTCGCCGGTGATCGCCTCGACGCGGCGGATGCCGGCCGCGACGCCGCCTTCGACGACGATCTTGAACAGGCCGATGTCGCCGGTGCGGTGCACGTGCGTGCCGCCGCACAGTTCGCGCGAGAAGCCGAGGTCGAGCACGCGCACTTCATCGCCGTACTTCTCGCCGAACAGCGCCATCGCGCCGCCCTTCACCGCTTCGTCGTACGGCATCACGCGCACGATGCCCGGCGCGTTCGCGAGGATTTCGTTGTTGACGATCTGCTCGACGCGACGGATTTCGTCGTCGGTCATCGGCGCATTGTGCGCGAAGTCGAAACGGGTCTTGTCGGCATCGACGAGCGACCCCTTCTGCTGCACGTGCGCGCCGAGCACTTCACGCAGCGCCTTGTGCATCAGGTGGGTGGCCGAGTGGTTGCGCTGCGTGCGGGCGCGGCGATGCGCGTCGATTTCCGCGCGCAGCACGTCGCCGACCTTGAGCGTGCCCTGCTCCAGCGTGCCGTGGTGGCCGACCACGTCGGCCTGCACCTTCAGCGTGTCGGCCACCGCGAAGCGCGTCGCGGCGTTCGCGAGCACGCCCTGGTCGCCGACCTGGCCGCCCGATTCCGCGTAGAACGGCGTGTGGTCGAGCACGACGACCGCATCCTGGCCGGCCTTCACTTCGTTGACGGCCGAACCGTCGACGTACAGCGCGACGACCTTCGCGTCGTCGAACGCGATTTCCTCGTAACCGTGGAACGTGGTCTTCGCGCCCGAGTATTCGAGGCCCTGCGTCGCCTTGAACTTGCCGGCCGCGCGCGCCTGCTCGCGCTGGCGCGCCATCGCGTCGTCGAATGCCGGCTCGTCGACCGTCATCCCGCGCTCGCGGCACACGTCGGCCGTCAGATCCAGCGGGAAGCCGTAGGTGTCGTGCAGCTTGAACGCGAGTTCGCCGTCGAGCACCTTGCCGCCCTTCGCGTCGACGTCGGCCAGTGCGGCTTCGAGGATCGACATGCCGTGCTCGATCGTTTCGAAGAAGCGCTCCTCTTCCTGGCGCAGCACGTCGGTCACGCGCTGTTCGGCTTCCTTCAGCTCCGGATAGGCCGTGCCCATCTCGGCGACGAGGTCGGCCACCAGCTTGTGGAAGAACGCGCCCTTGCGGCCCAGCTTGTAGCCGTGGCGGATCGCGCGGCGCACGATCCGGCGCAGCACGTAGCCGCGGCCTTCGTTGCCGGGGATCACGCCGTCGACGATCAGGAACGAGCACGCGCGGATGTGATCGGCGATCACCTTCAGCGAGTTGTTCGTGAGGTCGCTGATCTCGGTCACGCGCGCGGCGGCCTTGATCAGGTTCTGGAACAGGTCGATCTCGTAGTTGCTGTGCACGTGCTGCAGCACCGCGGCCAGGCGCTCGAGGCCCATGCCGGTGTCGACCGACTGCTTCGGCAGGCGCGTCATGTTGCCCTGCGCGTCGCGGTTGAACTGCATGAACACGAGGTTCCAGATCTCGATGTAGCGGTCGCCGTCTTCTTCGGGCGACCCCGGCGGGCCGCCCCACACGTCCGGGCCGTGGTCGTAGAAGATTTCGGTACACGGGCCGCACGGGCCGGTGTCGCCCATCGTCCAGAAGTTGTCCGATGCGTAGCGCGCGCCCTTGTTGTCACCGATCCGGATGATCCGCTCGGTCGGCACGCCGACTTCCTTCGCCCAGATGTCGTACGCTTCGTCGTCTTCCTGGTAGACGGTGACCCACAGCTTGTCCTTCGGCAACTGATAGACCGTGGTCAACAGCTCCCACGCGAACTTGATCGCGTCGTGCTTGAAGTAGTCGCCGAACGAGAAGTTGCCGAGCATCTCGAAGAACGTGTGGTGGCGCGCCGTGTAGCCGACGTTCTCGAGATCGTTGTGCTTGCCGCCCGCGCGCACGCTGCGCTGCGCCGTGGTGGCGCGCGAGTACGGGCGCGGATCCGTGCCGAGGAAGACGTCCTTGAACTGGACCATGCCCGAGTTCGTGAACATCAGCGTGGGGTCGTTACCGGGCACGAGGCTCGACGAGCGGACGATCGTGTGGCCCTTCGATTCGAAGAATTTGAGGAATTTCTCGCGGATTTCGGCAGCTTTCATGGCGTGCGGGGACAGTCTGGCAAAGACGGCTTCAAACGCCGGCGCCCCAGGCGGGGCGCGCGGCGGCATGGATTCGGAAACGATCGATTATACGATACAGACCGCCCGCCCAAGCGGCAGCGGCCCGCTGCGCCGGACGACCCGCCTGGGCCACCGGCACGGCCGATTCGCCTTAAGATGCTCGGCATGCCAATCGGCCGTGCCCGGCCGGGCAGGCCAGCGATGAAAGGAGACGATTCGACGATGGGTGCCCTGAGCCATATCCGCGTGCTGGACCTCACCCGCGTGCTCGCGGGTCCGTGGTGCGCGCAGACCCTTGCCGATTTCGGCGCGGACGTGATCAAGGTCGAGCGCCCGGGCGCCGGCGACGACACGCGCCACTGGGGGCCGCCGTACCTGAAGGACGCGGACGGCGCGGACACCGCCGAGGCCGCGTACTACCTCGCGGCGAACCGCAACAAGCGCTCGGTGACGATCGACATCGCGACGCCGGAGGGCCAGCAAATCGTGCGCGAGCTCGCCGCGCAAAGCGACGTCGTGCTCGAGAACTACAAGGTCGGCCAGTTGAAGAAATACGGGCTCGACTACGACTCGCTGCGCGCGGTGAAGCCCGATCTCGTCTACTGCTCGGTCACCGGCTTCGGCCAGACCGGCCCGTATGCCCATCGCGCGGGCTACGACTTCATCGTGCAGGGGATCGGCGGCTTCATGAGCATCACCGGCGAACGCGACGGCGAGCCGGGCGGCGGCCCGCAGAAGGCCGGCGTCGCGATCGCCGATCTCGCGACCGGCCTCTATTCGACCGTCGCCGTGCTCGCCGCGCTCGCGCACCGCGACCGCACGGGCGAAGGCCAGTACATCGACATGGCGCTGCTCGACGTGCAGGTCGCGCTGCTCGCGAACATGAACACCAACTTTCTCGCGAGCGGCAAGCCGCCGGTGCGCTGGGGCAACGCGCATCCGAACATCGTGCCGTACCAGACGTTCCAGACGAGCGACGGCTGGATCATCGTCGCGGTCGGCAACGACGGGCAGTTCCGCAAGTTCGTCGAGGCCGGCGGGCGGCCCGAGCTGGCCGACGACGAGCGCTTCGCGACGAACCCGTCGCGCGTGCGTCACCGCGACACGCTGGTGCCGATCCTCGCGGAGATGGTGAAGGCGCGCGACAAGGCCGACTGGATCGGCGCGCTCGAGGCGGCCGGCGTGCCGTGCGGGCCGATCAACGATCTCGACGAGGTGTTCGACAACGAGCAGGTGGTCGCGCGCGGGATGCAGGTGTCGCTGCCGCACCCGTGCGGCGCGGACGTAAAGCTCGTGCGCAACCCGATCCGGATGAGCGCGACCCCGCCCGACGCGCGCACGGCCCCGCCGCTGCTCGGCGCGCAGACGGACGACGTGCTGCGCGACATGCTCGGCTACGACGATGTGCGGATCGCGGCGTTGAAGGCGAAGCAGGCGATTTGAGCGGCGCGGCGGCGGGCCGGAACGGGGGCGCCCGCCGTCCGGTCAGCGCCGGGCCAGCGTATCGCAGCCGCCGGCCAGCGCCGCAAGCGCCGCGCGCAATGGCGAACGCACGACTGCCGCGTAACCACCGTGCCCGGCCGACAGACTGTCGACGGTGAGGGCGACCGCGTCCGAATCCGCCGCGGCCAGGAAGACGAGCGACGGCGGCGGCTCGGCCGCGATGCGATCACGGATGTCCAGCCGCCCGATTTGCCGCGGAAATTCGCGCGCGAGATCGGCCAGATCGACCTGTCGTTGCGCGACGATCGTCGAAAGGGGCCCAAGATGCGCGGCCAGATCCGCCGACGCCACGCATTGCCGGGGGGCACGACCGTCAGCATAAGTCACCTGCACGGCGAACCGCGCCGCGGGCTGTGAGCGCTGCGCGGTCAGTGTCAGCGCGGCGGTCGTATAGGTCAGCGACATCACCTCGTCGGGCAGCACGCTGAGCAAGTCGGTGCCGGGATCGATCCGGATGGGGCTGTCGGTCCAGTCGGCGAGACTGCGCCAGCCGAAGCCGGCGAGCACACCGACCAGCATCGCCAGACACGGGATGGCGAATCGCGTTGCCGATGCGATCTTCACGATACCTGCACCACGGTTCCCATCGGGGCCCAGTCGTACAGTCGTTTCGCATCGGCCTCGGCCAGGCGTACGCAGCCGTGCGATCCGAACCAGTCGCTGACGGTATTGCGCGCCATTCTCACAAGCGACAGCGGCATCGGCCCGTGGTACTGATGAAGCGCTTTGCCGTCTCCCGTGAAGAACATTGCGTGATCCATTTGCACGTTATAGGCACGACTGCGATAAGTCGGGTATTTCCGCATGATGCGGAAGGCACCACGATCGGTCGGATGCTCACTGTCTCCAGTCACACAATCGAAGCGGAACACCCTCGCTGCCCCCTCAAACGCCTCCACGCTCTGACCTGAGAGGTCGACGACGATTCTTTTCGCCGCCGACGATTTTTTTCCACCGACCTGCTGATTCCGCCTTGAGCCGCTCGACATGGCCCCCTCCTTCCGATCGAATTGAACCGGCCGTCACTGTACCGGCCTGACCGATCAAAAAGTCATGGGGTTCGTCACACAATGCAGTCGGTTGCGCGTCGCGCCCAAGCCAATCGTACGGGCAGCAAGGCGCACGTCGCGCCGCGACGCACCGCATGAAATTCGCACTTGGTTAAAAAAGGTGTCCGATTCGGTGAACCACGACCGGCAGTCAGTCCGTCGTCTCCATCGCCTGGAGCCAGCCGCGCGCTTGCGGCCAGTCGCCGAGCCCGCTGTCCGCGTTGATGTGGCCGCGCGGGCCGAGGTCATGGAACGTGCTGCCCCACGCGCGCGCGCAGCCGCGCGCGAATGCGATCGAGCCGTACGGATCGTCGCTGCTTGCGACGACGCAGGTCGGAAACGGCAGCCGCTCGTGCGGCACGGGCCCGAAGCCGTGCGCGTCGGCGGGAAACGCCGGCCCGGCGGGATCGGGCAACGCGACCAGCAGCGCGCCGCGCACTTTCGCGAGCGCGGCCGGCCGCGCGTAGCGGGTCGCCCACCACGCGGCGGTCAGCGTACCGAGGCTGTGGCCGGCGATCAGCACCGGCCCGCGCGCGGCTTCGACCGCCCGGTCGAGCGCGAGACACCAGCCGTTGCGGAATGCCCGCTCCCAGTCGGGCATCGCCACGCGCACGAAGCGCGCGTCGGCGCGCTCCCAGCGGCTTTGCCAGTGGAACGGACCGGAGTTGCCGTAGCCCGGCAGCACGAATACGAGGGGGTCGCTCATGAAAGGATTCGTCGACGAATGAAGTCGTTATGTGGCGTCGACGAAGTGTCGCACACCCGTTCCTCCCTGATGCTGCCTGTCGAAAAATGGAAGGGGTGTGCGGGCGGGCCGTCACGCGTACGCAACGGCATCACGCCCGGCCGGCGATCGCGCGAGCACACCGAGGCCCGCGCACGCCGGCGTGAATCAGCGTACGCCTGCGCCGACCAGGCCGCCTGCCGCCGCGCCGGCGACCGTGCCGACCGGCCCGCCCGTGATCAGGTAGCCGAGTGCGCCGCCCGCGGCCGCGCCGATACCGGCATTGCGCTGCGTATGCGTCATCGCGCATGCGCCGAGTTGCGAGAGAGCCGCGACGATCACCGCGGTACGAACGAGAAAAGTGGTCTTCTTCATCATGATTATTGGCTTCCTCCCGCCACGCAAAAATTGCGAATGGCGGCATTGAATCGGTAAAGCCATCATAGGAAAAGCCGAACGGCGCCGGCAATCCGATTTACGTCGTGTTACAGCCGACACACACTCGATATATTGCGGTACGCATCGCGAACGCACGCCGCCCGACCGGCAGGCCGCGCGGGACGGACCCCGGTCAGGTAGAATTACAGGATTAAACCGGCGCGACGCGCCGACACAACCCTGACGCCAACCGCATGAGCACCGAACGCAACGACGCCCCCGCGGCTTCCAATTTCATCCGCAACATCATCGACGACGACAACCGCACCGGCAAATGGGGCGGCCGCGTCGAGACGCGCTTCCCGCCCGAGCCGAACGGCTATCTGCACATCGGTCACGCGAAGAGCATCTGCCTGAACTTCAGCGTCGCGCGCGACTACGGCGGCGTGTGCCACCTGCGCTTCGACGACACGAACCCGGAAAAGGAAAGCGTCGAATACGTCGACTCGATCGTCGACGCGGTGCGCTGGCTCGGTTTCGACTGGCGCAAGGACGCGGTCGATCATCAGTATTTCGCGAGCGACTACTACGACAAGCTGTACGAATTCGCCGAGTTGCTGATCCAGCGCGGCAAGGCGTACGTCGACAGCCAGAGCGCCGACGAAATGCGCGCGAACCGCGGCTCGCTGACCGAAGGCGGCAAGCCGTCGCCGTTCCGCGACCGCTCGCCCGAGGAAAACCTCGACCTGTTCCGCCGCATGAAGGCCGGCGAGTTCAAGGAAGGCGAGCACGTGCTGCGCGCGAAGATCGACATGGCTTCGCCGAACATGAACATGCGCGACCCGGTGATCTACCGGATCCGCTACGCGCACCACTACCGCACCGGCGACGCATGGTGCGTGTATCCGATGTACGACTACACGCACTGCATCTCGGATGCGCTCGAAGGCATCACGCATTCGCTGTGCACGCTCGAGTTCGAGGATCACCGCCCGCTGTACGACTGGGTGCTGAACGAGCTCGCGGAAGCCGGCGTGTTCACGCGCCCGCTGCCGCAACAGATCGAATTCTCGCGGCTGAACCTCACGTACGCGATCACCAGCAAGCGCAAGCTGCTGCAGCTCGTCACCGAAGGCCACGTCGACGGCTGGGACGACCCGCGCATGCCGACAATCGTCGGCATTCGCCGCCGCGGTTTCACGCCGGAGAGCATTCGCCTGTTCTGCGAGCGGATCGGCGTGACGAAGATCGATTCGTGGATCGACATGAGCATCTTCGAAGGCGCGCTGCGCGACGACCTCGACGAGAAGGCCGCGCGTACGGTCGCGGTGCTCGATCCGCTGAAGCTCGTGATCGACAACTATCCGGAAGACCTCGAGGAAGCCTGCACGGCGCCCGTGCATCCGCATCATCCGGACCGCGGCGTGCGCACGTTCCCGATCTCGCGCGAACTGTGGATCGAGCGCGAGGATTTCGTCGAGAATCCGCCGAAGGGCTATTTCCGCCTGTTCCCGGGCAACAAGGTGCGCCTGCGCTATGGCTACGTGATCGAGTGCACGGGCTTCGACAAGGACGCCGACGGCAACGTGACGGCCGTGCACTGCAATTACTTCCCGGACAGCAAGTCGGGCACCGAAGGCGCGAACACGTACAAGGTCAAGGGCAACATCCACTGGGTCAGCGCGAAGCACGCGCAGCCGGCCGAAGTGCGGATCTACGATCGCCTGTTCAAGGAGCCGCACCCGGACGCGGGCGGCGCGAACTTCCTCGAAGCGCTGAACCCCGATTCGAAGAAGATCGTGCAGGCGTACGTCGAGCCGGGCAACGGCGACGTCGCGCCGGAAACGCGCCTGCAGTTCGAGCGCCACGGCTACTTCGTTGCAGACCGTGTCGATTCGAAGCCGGGCCAACCGGTGTTCAACCGGATCGTCGGGCTGCGCGACAGCTGGGGCAAGCCGGCCTGACGGCCCCTGCTCCGCGCGGGCGGCGTGCGGCTTCGCGAGCCGCCGCTGCCTGCCCATGAAAAAAACCGGCTCCAGGGCCGGTTTTTTTCATGGACGTGCGCCGAACGACGACAGGCGGCAGCGCAAGCCGCAACGCCCGTTCACGCGCCCGACAGCCGCCGATGCAGCTCCACCAGCGACAGCTTCGTGCGAAACAGTCGCGCGAGACTGCGGCTCGCATAGGTGTCGATGTCGCCCGGCACGGTCCAGCGGTACGCATCCATCTCGGGAATCATCGAGCCGTCGCGACGGCTCGGAAACAGCGACGTACACGTGCAGTGCGCGGGATCGATCTCGCCTTCGGCCACCTGCACCGCGAACAGGTGCAGATCCTTGTCGTGCCGGTATGCGAAGCGGCCTAGATCGAGCAACCGTGCCGGCGCGAACTCGATGCCGGTTTCCTCGAGCAGTTCGCGCAGCGCGGCGTCAGTCGGCGTCTCGCCCGGTTCGCCCTGCCCCTTCGGGATGTCCCAGTGCGTGGTGTCCGTCGCGTGCGCGAGAAACACGCGGCCGGCCGCATCGAGGATCACGACGCCGCACGACACCGTGCGCGGCGCGTCGCCCCGCTTCGTCATGCGCGTGCTCAGCGCTTCTGCAGCTGCCACTTGCCCGCGGCCGTCTTGCAGTAGACGGGCTTGAGCGTCATCGTCTGGCCCTTCGCGGTGATTTCGGTCGCGACTTCGCGGCAGGTCTTGCCGTCCGTATCGGTCGTGCTCGGCGTGAGCTTCGCGTCGATCTGCGTGCCGCGGCCGCTGCTCTGCCACGTCGTGGTTTCGCCGTCCTTGCCTTCGTCGCGCGCCTGCACGACCGCCTTGGAGAGCGACGCGCGGTCGGTCTTGCTGAAATAGCTGATCGGCGTGTCGTTCAGGAAGTTCAGGTTGTTCTGTGCATGGGCGGGCAGCATCGCGGCTGCACACGCGGCGCCGGCCAGCACACGCGTGACGAAGGAAAGGGATGCACGCATCGACATGTTTTTCTCCTTGGATGTTCGATCGAACGGTGCGGCGCATGCCGGCAAACCGGGGCCGGCCCTCCGGCACGCGCCACGCCCGTCAGCGAGCGAGCATAGCATGCGTGCCGCAAGGGCCGTCGTCTAGCGCGCGGCCGACGTTGCCGCCGGTTGATATCCGTCGGTCAGCGTGCCGAGGAACGCGATGACGTCCTTGATCTCGGCCGCGTTCAGCGCCGGCTGCTCGCCGCGCTTGCGGTCGAACGGCGGCTCGCGGTTGATGTTCGGCCAGTAGCGCTTCGGTAAATCGTCGTAGATCTGCACCTTGCCGTGCACGACCGGGTAGAACTTCTCCGGATGGATGTCGCGTTCGACGTAGAAGCGCATCACGTCCTCGAGCGAGTGATACACGCCGTTGTGAAAGAACGTCTTGCGCAACGCGACGTTGCGCAGCGACGGCGTGCGGAACAGCCCGCAGAATTCGTCGCGCCCCTTCAGGTCGGTGCGTTCGGGGCCGCATGCGCCGAGATCGTGGAAGCGCGGATCGCGATTGACAGGCAGCGCGCGGTTGCGCGGCACCGCGATCGCGATCAGCCCGAAATCGCTGAACTGCGGCGGCCCGCCTTCGAGCGTGCGCTGGCTGATGTGGCAGCTCGCGCAGTTGCCCTTCTTCTCGTCGTTGAACAACTGCAGCCCGTGCAACTCCGCGGGTGTGAGCTGCGCGTGGCCGGCCAGATACGCGTCGTATTTGCTCGTGTACGGATCGAACAGCGCGGGCTGCTGCTGGAATGCATCGAGCGCGCGCAGCACCGCACCGAACGTCGCCTGGTCGTCGCCGAGCACCTGGTCGCCGAAGGCCTTGCGGAATGCGTCGACATACGGGGCGGCGCGAACCGCCTTCGCGACCCGCGCGGGCGAACTGCTCATCTCGAACGGCGACGTGAGCGGAATGCGCGCCTGCGCATCGCGCGTATCGACGCGACCGTCCCAGGTCAGCCCGCCGGTCGGACCCGCGTCGATGCTTTCGTCACCTTCGTCCGGCGAATCGTGGAAGTGCTCGCTGAACGGCGGGATGCCGCGCAGATACTTCAGCGACGGTACCGCGCGAAAGCCGGTCCGGTGCATGTCGTCGCCGCCCAGCTGCACCGACAGCGCGTTCGGCGGCCCGAACGCATGCTCGGCGCTATGGCACGACGCGCAAGCGAGCTTGCCGGACCCGGACAGCGACGGATCGAAGAACAGCTGCTTGCCGAGTGCCGTCATCTGCTTCACGCCCTCGAACACCTGCGCGCGCGTCTGCGGCTGGCCGGCCGGCGCGACCGCCGGAGCAGCCGGGGTAGCCGGAGCGGCCTGAGCCGCCGGTACGACGGACGCGGCCGACGCGTTCGTGCCGGGCCGCGCATCGCAACCGGCGAGCGCCGCGAGCGCGCCGGCCACTGCGAGCGCCGCCACGGCGGGGATCAGCGATCGCGCGGACGCGAAGGATTTCAGAAGGGTGTGCATCGTCGTTGTTCTAGTAGCGGTGGGCAATCGGCCGGAGCTTATGTCAGTTCCGTGACCGTTGAATGACGTTCGACCGACAGTCAATTGAAAGCGCCCCTACACCCGGCTGTCAAATCGGTTCCAGATAATGCGCGCAGCCGGGCGGTACCGCGAGGTTCGTGCGCCGGCCCTCCCGCCACCCGGTTCCCACACGCGACCAACGACGAAAGAGAGAGAACATCGCATGAAGAAGCACGCCTGGATTCGCTGCACGCCGATCGCCCTTGCGGCCGCGCTCAGCCTGACCGCCTGCGGCGGCGACGACGTCACGCAGCAGGGCCTGTCGGCCGTCAAGAACGTGGTCGTGATCTACGCTGAAAACCGCAGCTTCGACAACCTGTACGGCAACTTCCCGGGCGCGAACGGTCTGCAGAACGCGACGGCCGCGAACTCGGTGCAGAAGGATCGCGACGGCTCGACGATGGCGACGCTGCCGAAGATCTGGGGCGGCCTGACCGCGACCGGCATCACGCCGGCGGTGACCGAGGCGATGACGGCGAACCTGCCGAACGCGCCGTTCGCGATCGACGATCCGAAGGGCTTCAATCAGTCGATGAGCATCGCGACGCGCGACATCGTGCATCGTTTCTATCAGGACCAGATGCAGATCAACGGCGGCAAGAACGACATGTACGCCGCATGGACCGACGCTGGCGGCCTGACGATGGGCCACTACACGGCCGATCCGTCGAAGCTGCCGCTGTGGAAAATCGCGCAGCAGTACGTGCTCGCGGACAACTTCTTCATGGGCGCGTTCGGCGGGTCGTTCCTGAACCACCAGTACCTGATCTGCGCGTGCGCACCGTACTACCCGAACGCCGACAAGAGCCCGGCGGCCGGCAAGATTGCCGTGCTGAACGCCGACGGCAAGTCGCTGAAGGTCGCGACGAACTCGCCGGCTTCCGCGCTGAGCGGCCCGCCGAAGTTCGTCAACGACGGCGCGCTCACGCCCGACTTCTACGGCATCAACACGATGCAGCCGGCGTATCAGCCGAGCGGCAACAAGGCGGCCACGGGCGGCGACCCGCTGCTCGCCGATCCGGCCAATGCATCGACGATGCCGCCGCAGACGGCGACCAACATCGGCGACCTGATGACCAATGCGGGCGTGTCGTGGGCATGGTATGGCGGCGCATGGGGCCAGGCGCTGCAGGCGAGCCAGAACGGCACGTCGAACGTGATCTACGGCGCCGACCTGTCGACGCCGAACTTCCAGCCGCACCACCAGCCGTTCAACTACTTCGCGAACCAGGCGCCGGGCACCGCGAGCCGCGCGCAACACCTGCTCGACGGCGGCGCGAACGGCGCCGAGTTCATCAAGGCGATCGATGCGGGCACGCTGCCGCAGGTCGCGTTCTACAAGCCGCAAGGCAACCTGAACGAGCACCCGGGTTACACGGACGTCACGTCCGGCGACCAGCACATCGCCGACGTGATCGCGCACCTGCAGGCCAGCCCGCAGTGGAAGAACATGGTCGTGGTCGTCACGTACGACGAAAACGGCGGCTTCTGGGATCACGCCACGCCGCCGAATGCCGACCGCTGGGGCCCGGGCACGCGCATTCCGGCGCTGATCGTGTCGCCGTATGCGAAGAAGGGCTTCGTGGATCACACGCAGTACGACACGGGTTCGATCCTGCGCTTCATCACGCGCCGCTTCTCGCTGCCGCGCCTCGCGGGCCTGCAGCAGCGCGACGACGCGCTGAAGGCGAACGGCGCGCAGCCGATGGGCGACCTGACGAACGCGCTCGCGCTGTCGCCGAACCTGTAATCGCGTCGCGATCGCGAACGGACCGGGCACGCTGCCGGCCCGTTCGAACGAAGAGCGGCCCCTCGGGGCCGCTCTTTTTTCATGCGCGCACGATGCCGCGTGGCTGCGTCACCATCCGTACTTCAGCTCGACGCCGACGTAGTCGGCGTTGTGTCCGCCCGCCTGCCGGATCGCGTCGCCGACCTGGAAATGCACGGCCTCGACCGCGCCGATCAGGTTCGCGGCGATCGTCCAGTCCGCGCGCAGCTGTACGTACATGCCCGTCCACAAGCCGCCCTTGCCTGCCGTGCCCGGCACCGGGATGTTCGGCTGCTGATAGACGGCGTCGTCGGTCGTCTCGCGCCACTGGAAACCCAGTGCGCCGAGCAGCGACAGGTTCGGCGACGGCTTCAGCGTCACGGACGGCTTCACGTGAATCAGGTTCGCGTAACTCGTATAACCGGCCAGCGTGAAGTAATAGCCGTTCGGAAACAGCGGATTGAAGGTGCCGACGCGTCCGTCGTGCGGATGCCGGTCGCCCGATGCCGCGTCGACCTGCAGCGCGATGCGCGGCGACCACGGCGCGTCGAGCTTGTAGCCGGCAATCGAACCGACGGCCCACGCGCCGATCGTGGCGTTGCCGACCGTGCCGGTCTGCAGCATCGTTTCGAGATCCCAGTCGAAGCGGCCCTGCGTGCCCGTGTAGCGCACATCCCACACGTCGCGATGCTCGGGGCCGCTCGCATCGAGGAAACGCGCGCTGCCGCGGTTGTAGCGCGACCAGTAGCCGGACAGATCGCCGGGCCCGACCGACTGCCGCTCGAAGCGCACGCCGCTGAACGTGAGATCGCGATTCGACACGTCGTCGAAATCGGACGCGTTGCGGTTCTGCACCGGCTGCGTCGCATAGCCGATGAAGCGCCACTTTCCGTATTCGTAATCGGCCCAGACCGCATCGAACGCCAGCCGCACGTTCGGGCCGTCACGCGTGGCGATGAAGCGCTGCAGGTCGAACGCCATCTCCTGACGGCCGACGCGGAACTTGACCGTGCCGCCGCCGAGCGCACCCGTGTAGGTCGCGAACGCCTGTTCGAGATCGAGCGGGTTTCTGTCGACCGGCGACACCGCGTTCTTGCCGAACGCGCGTGCGTCCTGCAATTGCGCGAAGAACTGCCAGTGCCGGCCGAGATGCGCATCGGCATGCACTTCGACCCGCTGGATCAGGTACGTATCCGATTGTGCGGAGCCGATGCCGAACAGCGGCGCGTCGTTGGTCTCCAGACGGTCGCGCAGGTTTACGCCGAGCGACAGATAGGAGGCCGGCTCGTTGCCGAGCGGGATGTACTTCAACCCGTCGAGCGGCGCACGCGGCACGCAGGGATTCGCGAGCACGGACCAGTCTTCCTGCCAGCGGTTGAACAGCACCGTCGGCCGCTTGGCGGTGCACGTCGATGCGGGGGTGGCTGCGGACGTCGGGACCGGCGTCGAAGCCGATGACGCGGTCGACGCCGGCGCCGGTTCTTGCGCCTGTTCTTGCGCCGAACCCGGAGTCGAAGCCGGAGTCGAAGCCGAGGTCGACGCGGCTGCCGTTTCCGCGAACGCGGTCTCGGCACCCGCGAACAGCAGTCCCGCGACGACCGACACGCGCGCGGCCCGCTCGAAGCGGCGGCCGCGGCGTCTCCTCCGTCGCTCGATCATGCGCGCTCCTGCGTGGTTGCACCGGCCGCTTGCGCGGCGCACAGCGCAAGCGCGGCGAGCGCGCCGACGGGAACCAGCAGCGCCAGGAATCCGACATGGCGGAACCCGAGCGCCCCGCACGCCGCGCCGAGCGCGAACGCGACGATCGCCGGCAGCATCTTCGCGAAGCGTGCGCGCGCGGTTGCGCGCACGCTGTCCGCCGTGCCGGGCGACAGCATGTCGACGGCATCCAGGATCGCCTGCGTGACGTTGCCGGTCATCACCGTATTCGGCACGCCGCCCGCGCGCGCGATCACGCGCGGATGCGCGTTCTGCACGCCCATCGCGAACGTGCCCACGATGCCGGCCACCAGCGCCGCGAGGCTGTCGGGCTGCGTGACGGGCGTCGCCCACACGCCGGCCGCGCAGAAGCCGAGCAGCAGCACGGCCTGCACCGCGTGCAGCACGCGCGTGCCCTGCCACGCCGGCCGCGCGGACATCGACCGCGCGATCAGGCTGCTCGCGATCACGCCGCACACGAACGCCGGAAACACGCTGAGCTTGAGCACGACGCCCTGGCCGAAACCCGCGATGCCCGCGCCGATCAGTACGAAGTTGCCGGTCACGTGCGCGGTGAACAGCCCGAACAGCGCGACGAAGCTCAGCGTGTCGACGAAGCCGGCCACCGCGGCAAGGATCGTGTCCTCGTGCTTCATCGCGCCGCACTCGCGTGAATCTCGGCGACGTAGCCGCCCGGGAACTGCACGAGTGCCGCATCGCGGCCGTCCGACTTGAACGGCGGCACGAGCACCGTCACGCCCGCGGCTTCGGCCTGCTTCAGCGTCGCGGCGAGATCGGGCACTGCGTAGCCGGTCATCTCGCGGCCGAACGGGTAAGGCAGATGACCATCCGTCACCAGCACGGTCATCTTGCCGAAGCCCGATTCGATGCGAATGCGGCGATAGGTATCGTCCGGCCGGCCGATCTCGATACCCGGCGCCTTCAGGTTGTCGGACACCACCTTGCCTTTCGAGAACTTGACGAAGTCGTGTACAAACTTGCGTACGCTTTGCGGCGAGACGTACACGCGGTTCTCGGGGATGGTCTGCAGCGCGTCGTAATTCGGCGCCTGCGTGTGCCAGTACAGCTGCATGTTCACGCCGCCCGCCCACGTGACGATCGCGTCGCGGCCGATCGGATCGGGAAACGTGTCGACGATCACGTCGGCACCGTGCTCGCGAGCCGACTTCACGGCAACATCCATGTCGGTCACGAGATAGCCGGTGCGCTCCGCGCAGAACGGATACGGAATCGGCGTCTTGAAGCCGAACACCGAGATCGTGCCGACCGGCGTCAGCACGAGCTGCGACATCGTCTGGCTCGGCGTCGGCGTGACCTGGAACACGCCCTGCTTCGACTTCTTGCCGCCGAAGGTCGCGACGAAGCTGTCGGTGAAGCGGTCGAAGTCGTCCGGCGCGACGCACACGTGGGTGGTGTCGTACTGCGGGCCGACCGCCACAGTCGGCACCACCGCGGGCGGCGCCGGCGGTTTCGCGAACGTCACGGGGGCGACGGCGAGGCCGCCCGCGAGCATCGCGGCGAGCAGCACTGAACGGAGGGATTTCATCACGGGATGTCCTGATTGTTGCATCGTCATCGAATGGAACGGCCATCATCGGCCGGTTGCCGCGCATCGTCGAGCACGGTCGCGAGCACGAGTGCCGCGATCAGCCCGAGATGCTCGAAAAAGCTGTTGAGCGCCATGAAGTGCTCGGCGCCCGAACGGTTCCAGAAATCGTTCGCCACGAACATCGCGACGAGCGTCAGCATGCCGAGGCTGCCGGCGCCGAGCCACGTGAAGCGGCGAAACACCACGCATAGCGAGCCGACGATCTCGACCGCGATCGCGAGCGCCGCCCACAGCGCGGCCGGCTGCAGGCCGAAATGCGTCTGCTCCGCGACCGCGCCGTTGAAGTCGAGCGCCTTCGCGACGCCGCCGAGCAGATAGGCGGACACCAGCGCGAGGCGCGCGAGCGGCAGGACCCACGGCTGCGACAGCAGCATGCGGATCCACGCGGGGGCGCCGTAAGCGATGCGCGTCGTCATGTCAGACCGCCCAGCACGAACAGCCGAACGCGCCCCAGAAGCCCTTCGCATCCGACGTCGGCAACGCACGGCCCCACGCACTCGCGTGCGCATGCCCGTGCACGTTGCATGCGCTCGAACAGCCGCATGCCGCGGCGGCCGCCGCCGCGCGTTGCAGCGGCGCACCGTTGCGCTGCGCCGCGCCCCAGCCGCCGTAACCGCCGTACTCGCGCACCGGCGACCAGTCCGGCATCGCCGGCGGAATCGGCGCGTCGTGCGACGCGAACGGCCCCGCGCCCCACACGATCTTGCCGCCGACCACCGTCAGCAACGCGCTCGTGTCGACGATATCGTCCTCCGCGCACGTGAAGAAATCGCGATCCGGGACCATCAGGTCGGCAAGCTGCCCGACCGCAATGCGCCCTTTCTTGCCTTCTTCGTTCGAGAACCACGTCACGTACTCGGTCCACATCCGCAGCGCGGTTTCGCGATCGAGCAGATTGCGCTGCGGATACAGGCGCAAACCGCCGACCGTCTTGCCCGTCACGAGCCATGCGAGCGATACCCACGGGTTGTACGACGCGACGCGCGTCGCGTCGGTGCCGGCCGACACCTTGAGCCCCTTGCCGAGCATCTTCGCCACCGGCGGCGTCGCTTCCGCGGCTTGCGCGCCGTAACGCTCGACGAAGTATTCGCCCTGGTACGCCATGCGGTGCTGCACCGCGACGCCGCCGCCGAGCGCGGCGATCCGATCCATCGATTTCTCGGAGATCGTTTCCGCGTGATCGAAGAACCAGTTCAGCCCTTCAAGCGGGACGTCCGCGTTGACCTTCTCGAACACGTCGAGCGCGCGGCTGATCGTTTCGTCGTAGGTCGCATGCATGCGCCACGGCCAGCGATTCTGCGCGAGCACGCGCACGACGCCTTCGAGATCGTCTTCCATCTGGGCGGGCAGATCCGGGCGCGCGACGCGGAAGTCCTCAAAGTCGGCCGCGGAGAATACCAGCATTTCGCCCGCGCCGTTATTGCGGAAATAGTCGGTGCCGTCGTGGTACTTGACGCTCCTGGTCCAGTTCACGAAGTCTTCCTTCTCGGCATTCGGCTTCTGCGTGAACAGGTTGTAGGCGATGCGCACCGTCATCTCGCCCGCATCGTGCAGCTTGCGGATCACTTCGTAATCGTCGGGATAATTCTGCGACCCGCCGCCCGCATCGATCACGCCGGTCACGCCGAGCCGGTTCAGCTCGCGCATGAAGTGGCGCGTCGAGTTGTACTGATACTCGAACGGCAGCTTCGGGCCCTTCGCGAGCGTCGCGTAGAGGATCGTCGCGTTGGGGTTCGCGAGCAGCAGCCCGGTCGGGTTGCCCGCGCCATCGCGCAGGATCGTGCCGCCCGGCGGCTCGGGCGTGTCCTTCGTGTAGCCGACCACCCGCAGCGCCGCCGCGTTCAGCAACGCGCGATCGTACAGGTGCAGGATGAACACGGGCGTGTCCGGCGCGACTGCATTGAGTTCGTCGATCGTCGGCAGCCGCTTCTCGGCGAACTGGTGTTCGGTGAAGCCTCCGACCACGCGCACCCACTGCGGCGCGGGCGTGATCGCGACCTGGCGCTTCAGCATCTCCATTGCGACCGCGAGCGAGCGCACGCCGTCCCAGCGCAGCTCCAGGTTGTAGTTCAGGCCGCCGCGAATCACGTGCGTATGGTTGTCGATCAGGCCCGGCAGCACGACGCGGCCGTCGAGGTCGACGACCTTCGTCGCGCGGCCCGCGAGCGGCACGATCTCCGCGTTGCCGCCGACCGCGACGAAGCGGCCGTCCTTGATCGCGACGGCGGTCGCGACCGGATTCGCACGATCGAGCGTCGTGATGCGCCCGTTGTGCAGGATGAGATCGGGTTGGGTATCGGTTGCGCTCATGAAATGTCCTCGATGCGGTCAGAAGCCGAGCCAGTGACGAACCGGCGCGATGGCCTGCGCGCCGACCAGCATGCCGGCGAGGCCCACCAGCGCGATCAGCGGCGGCGCCGGCGAACGCACCCTGATCACGCTGTACACGACGCCGATCAGCATACCGGCGCCCAATGAAAGTAAATAAGATTCCATAACGTTTTTTCTCCCGGCCGGATTAGAATCACCCGCATCGCGAGGCCGCGTGCGCGGCGCATCGCACCCGTTTCGCTTCCCTGCCATCCCGTCCGACCATGCAACACCTTCCTGATCTCGAAGCCTGGGCCATCTTCGCGCGCGTCGCCGAGACGGGTTCGTTCGCGAAAGCCGCCGAGCTGCTCGGCGTATCGCAACCCACCGTGTCGAAAGCGATCGCGCGCCTCGAAAAGCGCCTCGGCGCGATGCTGCTGTACCGCACGTCGCGCAAGCTGTCGCTCACGCCGACCGGCGAACTCTTGCGCGATCGCGCGATCCGCCTGCTCGCCGATGCGGAGCTGATCGAAAACGAAGCGACCGCGCAGGCGCTCGAACCGCACGGCCTCGTGCGCGTGAATGCGCCGATGTCGTTCGGGGTGCACCATCTGTCGCCAGTGCTGCCCACGTTTCTCGAGCGCTATCCGCGCGTCGACATCGATCTCGTGCTCACCGATCACCTCGTCGACATCGTGTCGGGCGGCTTCGACGTCGCGATCCGCATCGCCGAGCTGAGCGATTCGACGCTGCGCTCGCGCCGCCTCTGCGCGGTGCGCCGGCCGCTCGTCGCGTCGCCCGCGTATCTCGACCGGCGCGGCCGCCCCACGCATCCGCGCGACATCGAACAGCACGTGTGCCTCACGTACACGAACCTGCCCACGCCCGAGCACTGGCGCTTCCGTCATTCGGCGTCGGGCGACGAAGTCGGCGTATCCGTACACGGGCGCATCCGCACCAACAACGCGGACGTGATCCTCCCCGCGCTCGTCGGCGGTCACGGTCTGGCGCTGCAACCCGAGTTCCTCGTCTGGGACGCGATGCAGCGCGGCGAGCTCGAGGAAGTGATGAGCGACTGGAAGATCGCGGACATCAACGTGAATCTCGTTACGCCGCCCGGCATGCTGCGCGCCGCGCGCGTGACGGTGCTGCTCGACTTCCTCGCGGAACACTTCGCGCGCGCGCCCTGGGCGCTGCCCGTGGCCTGAACGCGCCATGGTCGATGGCGCACGACCGCCGCATCCCGCGCGGCGATCGCGGCCAACGGCCCGTTACCCGTTACTTCGCCGGCACGGCCGGGATCGACTCGTGCGGCGTCGCGGTACGCTGCGGTGCCTTGTGGACCATCGTGTACGCGTAGTCGACGCCCATCCCGTATGCGCCCGAATGCTCCTTCGCGATAGCCATCACCGCGTCGTACGAGTCGCGGCGCGCCCAGTCACGCTGCCATTCGAGCAGGACTTGCTGCCACGTGACCGGCACCACGCCGGCCTGCACCATGCGCTGCATCGCGAAATCGTGCGCGGCCTGCGACGTGCCGCCCGATGCGTCGGCGACCATGTAGATTTCGTAGTCGCCTTCCAGCATCGCGCACAGCGCGAACGTCGTATTGCAGACTTCGGTCCACAGGCCCGACACGACCACCTTCTTGCGGCCGTTCGCGGCGAGCGCGTCGCGCACCTTCTGGTCGTCCCACGAATTCATCGACGTGCGCTCGAGCGTCTTCTGGTTCGGGAACACGTCGAGCAGCTCGGGATAGGTGTGGCCCGAGAAGCTCTCGCTTTCGACCGTCGTGATCGTGGTCGGGATGTTGAAGACCTTCGCGGCCTTCGCGAGCCCGACGACGTTGTTCTTCAGCGTCTGGCGATCGATCGACTGCACGCCGAACGCCATCTGCGGCTGCTGGTCGATGAAGATCAACTGGCTGTTCTGCGGCGTCAGTACTTCAAGCTTCGGGTTGCTCATGGCGGATGGAGTCCTGTGAACGAAAAAAGGCGGGCCTGCCTCGACCGTGAAAACGGGAGGAGCCCGGAATGCGTCGGCGCCGGAGATCGTCATCCGGGCCCGAGTATTTAAGCCGCAAACGCGCGGCGCGAACACCCAAGAAACGGAATCGATCCGATTCCCGGATGGATGCCCGTTCGGGGCCGCCCGCCCTTTTTTTCTTCACGCAAACCCGATACGCTTTCAGGACTTTGACGGTGCCGTTCCGGCGCCGCTCGGCCATCACGAGGCGCCCCACCATGAAACCGTATGTCTTGTCGCTGCTCGCCGGCATCCTCGCCGGCGTCATTTACGGCGCGCTCGGCCTGAATTCGCCCGCGCCGCCGATCATCGCGCTCGCCGGCCTGCTCGGCATGCTGGCCGGCGAACAGATTCTGCCGGTCGCGCGCCGCATGCTGTCCGGCCATCGGCTGAACACCGCATGGCGCGACGCGCGGTGCAGCCAGCACATGTTCGGCGCGCTGCCGGGCGGCGCCGCCAACGACCGCAAGCCTTCGTGATCCACCCCGTCGCCCCCGTCCGCGCATGACCAACGTCGAGCTGTTCCATTACCTGCTGCTGTTGATCTGCGGCGCGGGCGCCCTCACGTGGCTCGCCGAGCGGATCTCGATTCCGCCGGCCGTCGTCCTGCTGCTCGGCGGCTGCGTGGTCGCAGTCGCCGGCAAGCGCGTGCCCGACATGGACCCGGCGCTGCTGCTCGCGGCCGTGCTGCCGCCGCTCCTGATGTCGAGCGGCTTCTACACCGCCTGGAAGGAATTCAGGCAGGAGCTCGCGTCGATCGCGTCGCTCGCGCTCGGGGCCGTGGCGTTCACGACCGTCGCGGTCGCGCTCGCCGTGCATGCGGCGAATCCGGCGCTGCCGTGGGCCGCGTGCTTCACGCTCGGCGCGATCGTGTCGCCGCCCGACGCGGTCGCCGCGAAGGCGATCCTGCAGCGCCACCCGCTGCCCGCGCGGCTCGTCGCGGTGCTCGAAGGCGAAAGCCTCGTCAACGATGCGTCGGGCCTGCTGCTGTACCAGATGGCCGTGTCGGCCGCGCTCGCCGTGTCGATCACGACGGCGAGCGCCACCGGCCTGTTCTTTTCGCTCACGCTGATCGGCATCGCGGTCGGCCTCGCGTGCGGCCATGCGATGTGCTGGGTGCTGCAACGCCTGCGCGAGCCGATGCTCGGCATCGTCGTGACCTTCGCGATGGCATGGGGCAGCTACGGGATCGCGGAGGCCGTCGACGGCTCGGGCGTGCTGTCGGTCGTCACCTGCGGCCTCGTGCTCGGCGTGCGCCAGCATCGCGTGTTCGACGCCGACATGCGGATCAAGGCGAAGGCGACGTGGGAAGCGATCGTGTTCGTGCTCGACGCGCTCGTGTTCATCCTGATCGGCCTCGCGCTGCACGCGATCCTCGCGCGCGTGAACCACGAAGGCGCGGTGCTGATGGCCGGCCTGCGGGTCGCGCTGCCGGCGACGGCCGCCGCGATCGGCGCACGCGTGGTGTGGGTGTTCGTCGCGATGTGGCTGCCAGGCCGCCTGCGCGCCCGGCGTGCGGGCCACGCGCCATGGTCGTGGCGCGAGGCCGTCGTGCTCGGCTGGTCGGGCATGCGCGGCGTCGTGAGCCTCGCGGCCGCGATCGCGCTGCCTGCCGACTTCCCCGGCCGCGACCTGATCCTGTTCAGCACGTTCCTCCTGATCATCGCGACGCTCGTCGTGCAGGGCGGCACGCTCGCGCCGCTGATCCGCGTGCTGAAGCTGCGCCCGGCCGCGCGCCGCACGATGTCCGAACACGCGGTGCGTGCGCACACGTTCGGCGCGGCGCTCGCCGAGCTCGATGCGCGCGAGCAGCGCGGCGCCGGCCTCGAACGTGCATCGCTCGACCGGCTGCTGACCGAATACCGCAACCGCGTCGCGTTCAACGAGCACGCGCACCGCGACGGAGCGGAGCCGGCGGACGTGCGCGCGCGGATGCTGCGCGTCGAGCTCGAGCTGGTCGGCGTGTCGCGCGACGCGCTGCTCGACCTGCATCGCGACGGCAAGGTCGACGATGCGGTGCTGCACCGCATAGAATCGGAGCTCGATTTCGAGGAGCTGCGGCTGCAGCGCCTGCTGGAACCGTAACGCCCGGCCGCGCCGCCGGCCCGTCCCCTTTCCCAACTGGAACTTCAATGAGCGAACTGTCCGTCGAAGCGAGCATCGGCCCGCTCGATTATCTCGTCCACTTCAGCGATGGCGTCCACCAGTGGCGCGCCGACGAACCCGCGTCGCTCGGCGGCGGCGATGCGGCGCCGACGCCCGTCGCGCTGCTGCTGTCGAGTCTCGGCGCGTGCACCGCGATCACGCTGAAGATGTATGCGCAACGAAAAGGCTGGCCGCTCGACGAAGTGCACGTGAAGCTCGCGCACGAATCGGGCAGCGCGGGCAGCACGATCGTGCGCCGCATCACGCTCGACGGCGACCTCTCGGGCGAACAGCGCGAACGCCTGCTGCAGATCGCGAATGCCTGCCCGGTGCACAAGGTCCTCACGCATCCGATCGCGATCGACACGGCGATCGCCTGAGCACTTCCCGCCACCGTCACGAGATTCCCGTCATGTCCGCCTCGATCAAGACCCTGCTCACGCCGCGCGAAAGCGATATCGGCAACCTCGTCGTGCGGCGCGTGCTGCCCGCGCGCGCCGCGCGCCTCGTCGGCCCGTTCATTTTCTTCGATGAGATGGGGCCGGCCGTGTTGCCGCCCGGCCGCGGCATCGACGTGCTGCCGCATCCGCACATCGGGCTCGCGACCGTCACCTACCTGTTCGACGGCTCGCTGATGCATCACGACAGCCTCGGCTTCCGGCAGAAGATCGTGCCGGGCGACGTGAACTGGATGACGGCCGGCCGCGGCATCGTGCATTCGGAGCGCTCGCCCGACGAGGATCGGCCGCGCGAGCAGCCGGTACACGGGATCCAGACCTGGGTCGCGCTGCCGGTCGAGCATGAAAACACCGCACCCGCGTTCGCTCACCACGCGGCCGACACGCTGCCGTCGTTCACGCGCGACGGCGTGACCGTGCGCGTGATCGCGGGCACCGCGTTCGGGCTCGCGTCGCCGGTCGCCGTGTTCTCGCCGACGCTCTATGCGGTTGCCGAATTCGCGTCGGGCGGCCAGCTCGCGCTCGATGCGGAGCACGACGAGCGCGGCGTGTATCTCGTCGACGGCGACCTCACCGTCGACGGCACGCCGCTCGCGAGCGCGACGATGGCCGTGCTCGAACCGGGCGCGACCGTCGCGCTCGCGAGCGCGCACGGCGCACGCGTGATGTTGCTCGGCGGCGCACACCTGCCGGGCGAACGATTCATCGAATGGAATTTCGTGTCGAGCGCGCGAGCGAAAATCGACGCGGCGCGTGCCGCGTGGGCCGATCAGACGTTCGGCAAGGTGCCGGGCGAAGAAAGCGAATGGACGCGCCAGCCGGAACGCAAGACGCAATAAGCGGCGCGTCCCCACGAACCGACGACGGCCGACAGCCATGCCGGCCGTCGTACGTTTACCGCTTCAACCCCATCAGCTTCGCGAGCGTCGGCCAGCGATCGAGCGACGCGTCGAACGCGCGGCGCGCCTGTTCGTCGACGTAGCGCTCGGGATCGAGCGCGGGCAGATGCCGCGCGAGGCCGATCACGTCGTTCGGTTGCGACAGGCGATCGTCGTCGCCTTCGCCGGCAATCGTTACTGTTCGTCGATCCATACGCCATCCGGAGTTTTCACCGCGTAACCCGCGGCCGTCTGCATCGTCACCGTGCCCTCGTTCTCGCCGATCATCCGCGTGCGCGGCAAATCGGCCGCGTATTGCGCGAGCGTCGTGCCCGGCTTGAACGGGCTGTTCGACACGAGGTTCGACAGCAGTTGCGCAAGCGCGAGGAAGCTGGTCGGCTGCTCGATCACGGTCGTCGCGCCGTGATTGCCGGCGAAGCCGACGAGCCGCACGCCGACCGGCCCGTGCACGATGCGCGGCGTCGGAATTTCGCGCAGCCCCGCCACCTGGTTCTTGTCGCCGCGCAACGCGGCGCCGTGCTCAGGCACGAACACGATCACCGCGCGGCGGCCCGATTGCGCGATCAGGTCGGCGAGACGGTCGAAGTCGGTCATCAGCTTCGTCGCGCGCTGCGGATACGAGTCGATGCTCGTCAGCGCGCTGCCGACGACGCGGTTGCCGTCGTGCAGGCTGATCGTGTTGTAGTACAGCGCGACCGGCCCCGGCACCGCCGCGCGCTGCGCGTACCAGTTCGCGAGCGTCGCATAGTCGTCCTTGATCGCCGAGCCGTCGAACGCGTGCATCGCGACCGGCGCGGCCGCGTTCGAGATCATCGGCGCATCGGCCACACCGATGTTGTCGTGGATCACCTGCAGGAAGTTGTCGAAATGGCCGTCGTGGTTCAGCAGCGACTGCACCGTGTAGCCGGCGCCCGCCAGTTGCGAAAACAGGTGGCACTGCTGCGGCGCGGGCTTGTACAGGTCCGCATGCACTTCCTGCCCGCAGCTCGCGCGCAGCACGCGGATCGCGGCCGGGCCGCTGTAGCTCGCGGCCGTGCTGAAGTTCGTGAACAGGTAGTCGAAGTGGCTCAGCATCGGATGGTTGCGCACCTTCGCCGCATCGAGGTCGTCCCACGACAGCGAGCAGATGTGCAGCACGATCACGTCGAACTGCGCGGCCGGATCGTTGCCGAGATGGCCGAACGCGACCTGCCGCTGCGACTCCTGCGTGCGGAACGTCGCGAGCGCCGCGTTGTGATCCTCGGGCTGGTCGACGCGGGTGGTGCCCGCGACGGCCGCCTGCGGCTGGGCCGGCGCGGCGACGCGCGCCATCAGCCCGCTGCCGGCCTGCCACAGCGGCATCACGACCAGCACGGCCACCACGAACGTCGCGACGCGCAGCCAGCGATTGACGATGAAATAGACGATCAGCACGCCGACGATCGTCAGCGCCAGCACGGGCGGCAACAGGCGCGGCAACAGCTCCATCCAGTAGTCGAGGCGGAACGTGCTGACCTCGCGCGCGGCCTCCGCGAGACGGGCGAGCGACGGCGCATGCAGCTCGCGCGCGAGCAGCGGCACCGCGATCGCGATCGCCGCGACCTGCCGGACGATGCGCCACGCGCGCGACCGGAGCGGCGCGCTCGCCACCAGCGCCACCGCGAACGCGAGGTTCGCGAGCCAGAACGGCTGCAGGTGCCCGGTC
The DNA here is from genome assembly GCF_002959955.1 of Burkholderia sp. BE12. Taxonomy (NCBI): domain Bacteria; kingdom Pseudomonadati; phylum Pseudomonadota; class Betaproteobacteria; order Burkholderiales; family Burkholderiaceae; genus Burkholderia; species Burkholderia sp. BE12. The sequence continues at coordinate 53,491 of NZ_PREY01000034.1, forward strand.
GCGAACAGCGCGAACTTCAGGATGAAATACAGATTCCAGAACGTCATCTAACCCACTCCATGATGCGCGCCGCGTCAGTCGCGCGCGCGATCGAGTTTCGGCGCGAGCATGGCCTGCAGGCCGCGCGCCGCACCCTTCCACATCCGTACATAACCATCCAGCCCGATCCGCAGCACTTCCTTGAGCCCGCCGAGCGGCGTGTCGGGCCGCGCGCCTTCGTGCCAGTCGAGCCATGCATCCGCGCGGCCGAACGTGCATTGCACGAGCTGGCGCTCCTGCTCGAGCGTCAGTTCCTCGAAGCTCACGCCGACATGGGTCGGCGTCGCACGGGTCACGCGCACCGGGAACGGAAACGCGCGGTCGCCGCGCGTCACGCACACCGTCAGCGTGTCGCCGACGGCGAGCGGGAGCCCCGGCACCGCTTCGAGGCCGAGGCCGCCGGTCGAGTAGTCGCTCGTGAAGCATGCGGCGGTCGAGCCGTCGGCAAGCAGCAGCATCGCCGGCACGCGCATCGCGATCCGGTGCGTGACGCGCACCTGCTTCGTCTCGCGCGCGACGGCCAGCGCCGCGCCGAGCATCGCGAGGTTGTACACGGTCCAGCCGAGCGTGATCAGGATCGTCGATGCCTCGTCGCCCTGCTCGGCCACGAGCCGCCACAGGCCGGCGACGATCGCGAGCACGTTCAGCGCGAACAGCACGAGATACGGCTTCGACGTCGACCAGTCGACGTAGCCCTCGTCGATCTTGCCGCCCTTGTCGGTCACGTTGAACTTGCCGTGCTTCGGGCTGAAGAACGCGACGGTGGTCGGCAGCGCGATGTACCACGCGAGCACCGATTCGTAGACCTCGGCCCAGAACGAATGCCGGTAGCGCCCCTGCATCCGCGAATTCGCGATGTTCGCGAGCACGAGGTACGGGATCACGTAGCTCGCGAGCGCGAGCGACGACGCGTTGATGAAGTACAGGTGGAAGAACAGGTACGCGAGCGGGATCGTCAGGAACACCAGCCGCGGAATCCCGTAGAAGAAATGCAGCATCGCGTTGCCGTAGCAGATCCGCTGGATCAGGCCGAGCCCGCGCCCGAGGAACGGGTTGTCGATGCGGAAGATCTGCGCCATCCCGCGCGCCCAGCGCGTGCGCTGCTTCACGTGGCCGGCAAGGCTTTCGGTCGCGAGGCCGGCCGCCTGCACGGTCGGCAGGTACGCCGACGTATAGCCGCGCCGATGCAGCTTGAGCGCCGTATGCGCATCCTCGGTCACGGTTTCGACCGCGACGCCGCCGACCTCCTCCAGCGCGCTGCGCTTGAGCACCGCGCACGATCCACAGAAGAACGTCGCGTTCCACAGGTCGTTGCCCGACTGCACGAGGCCGTAGAACAGGTTGCCCTCGTTCGGCACCTCGCGGAACGTGCCGAGGTTGCGCTCGAACGGATCGGGCGAGAAGAAATGGTGCGGCGTCTGCACGAGCGCGCACTTCGGGTCGCGCAGGAATACGCCCATCGTCGTCTGCAGGAACGAGCGGGTCGGCACGTGATCGCAGTCGAAGATCGCGATGTACTCGCCGTGCGTCTTCGGCAGCGCGCGGTTGATGTTGCCGGCCTTCGCGTGGCGGTTGTCGTCGCGCGTCAGGTAGTCGATGCCGGCCTCGGCCGCGAATGCCGCGAACTCCGGGCGCCGGCCGTCGTCGAGCAGGTACACGCGCAGCTTCGCGCTCGGCCAGTCGATGCTCTGCGCGGCGAACACCGTCGGCTTCACGACCGACAGCGGTTCGTTGTAGGTGGGGATATAAATGTCGACGGTCGGCCAGGTGTCCGGATCGTCGGGCAGCGGCACGATCGGCCGGTCGAGCGGCCACGCGGTCTGCACGAAGCCGAGCAGCAGGATCATCCACGTATAGGCTTCGGCGCCGTACAGCAGGTAGCCGGCGACGGCCTCGACCGGGCTGCGGAAGTCGAGCGTCTGGGTCGTGCGCCACCATACGTAGCGCACGGTCGCCAGCAGCGCGAGCGACGCGAGCGCGAGGGTCGGCAGGTGGCCGGGCAGCCGGCGCAGCGCGAGTGCGAGCACCGCGACGATCGCGAAGAATGCGAACTGCGCGCCGGGCATCAGCGGCGACATCCCGGCCGCGGCCCACAGCACCGCGCCGGCCACGAGCAGCAGCGGCGCGAGCCAGCGGCGCCGGCCGACGCCGTTCGCGCGCGCATCGAGCCAGCCGCCCCAGCGCGCCCACGGCAGACGCGCGAGCATCGCGTCGATGCGCCGGCCGACCGCGCGCAAGGCGACGTAGACGGGCACCACCAACGTGTCGAACCACGCGAGCGGATCGCGCGCGGGACGGCCGTCGGCCGCGCGCGGCGCGCGCACGATCGCGCGCCACAGCCACTCGCGCACGCTGAGCGGTTGCAGCACGCCCCAGTCTTGTGCGAGCCGCAGGAACGCGACGCGCACCCAGCGGCGCACTTGATCGGGCCGGCCTGGCGGCGGTGCGTGGAAGAACAGCCGCACGAGCCAGTCCAACCGCGTGCGTTCCGCCGGCAGCCCGATGCCGCGCGCGCACCAGTCGGCCGCTCGGCGGCCGAACCCGCGCAGTCGCGACGCGAACGCGGCCTTCATCGCACCGCTCCGGTACGGCCCGCGACGGCCGCCGTCAGCCACGCATCGACCCAGTTCGCGACGCCGTTCAGGTCGTGCGACGCCTGCGAATACGGTGCATCGTCGAAAATCCAGCTGCCGCGCGCGAGCGCCTCGGGCACCGCCGCGTCGACGTGGATGCGCTGCTCGAGCATCGATCCCGGGCCCGCGACCGCGCGCAGCATCGCCAGCGCATCGCGCTGCATGTCGCGCGCCGGGTTCAGCCGGTTCACGACGATCTGCAGTTCGCCACGGCCGGCCCGCAACGCGCCGAGCCGCGCGGCCGTCGTCGCGCAGGCGACCGGCTCCGGCGGCACGACGACGAGCGTCAGGTCCGCGCACCGGATCGCCTGCCCGGCCTGCGGCGACGGATAGCGGGCGGTGTCGACGAGCACGACGCCGTCGGCCGGCAGCGCGATCTCGTCGAGCGCGCGCGACAGCCAGGCCGGATCGGCCACGAGCCGCGCATCGCACGCGGCGGCCGCGACCGCATCGACCTGCCCGTACGGCACGAACAGCACGCCGTCGGCGTTGCGCCACGTGTGCGCGTGCCACGGTTCGGCGCCGCCCAGCAGGCCGTGCGCGAGACCGTGTTCGGCCAGCGTATCGAGGCCGAGCGTCGCACCCATCAGGTTCTGTGCATCGAATTCGACGGCGACGACCGGCCGGCCGCGGCGCGCGAGCAGCACCGCGAGCGCGGCGGCGAGTGTCGTGCGGCCCGCGCCGCCCGTCGTCGAAGTAACGGCGATCGTCTTCATCGTGCCGCCTTGCCGTCGCGCTTGCCGCGTTTGTTGCCTTCGTCGCCGCCGGCGCCCGGCAGCAGGCGGCCGCGCAGCACGACCGGCACGAGTTCGCACGGCACCGCGTCGCGCCGGTCGATGCCGCGCGGCGCGTGGAAGCCGCGGCCGACGCCGAGGTGCTGCGCGACGATCCACACCGGCACCGCAATCGCGATACCGACGATGAAGCCGATGACGAGTTCGGCGATCATGCGTCCTCCTGCTTGCGCAGCGGCATCGCACTGCGGACGGCGCCGCGCACACGCGCGGCGGGAATGGCGGGGTCCGGCGCCGCGGCGTCGGCGGCGGCGGGCGCGGACGCCTGCGGCGCGCCGATCGCGTCGAGCGCGACGACGGTATCGATCGCATCGATCGCGTCGCTCACCTCGCCCGCGTCGGGCAACGCCGCGCCGGGAGCGGCGCGCGCGGCGCCCGGCGGCTGCGTCGCCGCGAACAGGTCGCTGTAGTCGGCGATCGGTGCGCGCCGGTTCTCGGCCTTCAGTGCGTCGAGCTCGGTGTCGATGCTGCCCTGCCCCAGGCACACGACGCGGTCGGACAGCGTATCGACCGGCACGTCGAAGATCCGCGCGAGCGCGTCGTCGGCGTCGACCGGCTCGCAGGCGAACAGGAACACGAACAGGTGTCCGGCATCGGCCGTCACGACGTCGCCCGCGCGGCGCGGCCGGCAGTGCCGCAGCGCGTCGACGTGCGACACGCCCGGCAACAGCGTGAGCTTCGCGAGCGTATGCGGCAGCGCGAGCACCGCGCCGCGGTCGAGCACCGCGCGAATCCGCTGGCAGAACGCGCCGACCGGCAGATAGCCGAGCACCGAATCGCCGAGCGCGGCCGCGAGCGCCGCGCGATAGTCGGCCGCGACGGGCCGCGCGTAAAGCTGACCGTGCAGCGCGTGCACGGCGGCCTGCATTCGCGAGACGGGCAGATCGCGCGCGACGACCCGGTTCGCGCCGACGCTCAGCACGAGCACCTCGAACTGCTGGCGCAGCACCTCGCCGCGCTCGACGACCGCGATCTTCAGCGCGCCGCCGCACTGCCGGCGCAGCGCGTGCACGTCCGCGCACAGCGCTTCGAGTTGCGCATGCGAGCGGAACACGAGCACCGCGGTCGCTGCCTGCGCGTTGGCGCACGCGGCGACGACGGCCGCGTTGTCGTCGACGATTTCCCAGCCGTCCGGCACGCGGCTCGCGCCGTCGAGCACCGCGCGGCTGACCACCACGCGATCCTCGTCGCTCGCGAGCTTCATCCGACGCGCCGGTTCGGTCGCGCCGCCCTCGACGCTCGCCGACAGCCGGCCGCCCGGTGCGAAGCGCAGCGGCCGCACCTCGCCGGCCGCGAGCGTGTCGCCCGCGCGCCAGAAATCGACGACCCACAGCAGCTCGCCGTGCGTGCGCTGCAACTGCGCGACGCCCGAGCAGATGCCGTGGAAGCCGCTGCGCGGCGTGCGATTAGCATCGCGCACGAGCGGCGCATCGTCGGCGCGTGCGTCGTCGCCCGCGCGGGCCGCTTCGGGGTCGAGCAGCAGCACGAGCGCGATCCGGCGCGTTCGGCACCAGTCGGCCAGCGCGTACGCTTCATCCGCGAGCGCGACCGGATCGTCCCAGCTGAACCAGCGCTGTGCGCCTTCGACGAAATACAGCGAACGCGCATGCAGCCCGTAGCGCTTCATCGCGCGCAAGCCGCCGGTCAGCCGCGCGAACGGGCCCGGCGCCGCGCGGCCCGGCGCGTTGCCGGCCGCGTCGGCGTCGGCACCGTCGCCGGCCGGGCCGGCCGCCGCCGGCATCGCCAGCACGTTCAGGTTGCGCGGCCAGCCGGCCGGCTGCGCGCCGTCCGCGAAACCGAGCGATGCCATCCGCGCGGCGACGCGCGCCGGATCGCGTGCCAACACGATCGTGACGTCGCGCGTGCGCGCCTGGCGCGCGCTTTCCCACACGAGCGCATCGCATGCGGGCGTGCCGCCGGCCGCGTAGATCGCGTAAAGGCCGCCGGCTTCCAGTTGCGTCCAGGTATCGGGCAGGCCGTCGATCGCGAGCCGGCTCGATGCGCCGGCGCGGCCGCCCGCCGGCGCCATGCGCAGCAGCGCACGCAGGCGGTCGGCGAAGCCGGTAGCGCCGGGCGCGGAGCGGGTGGCATCGAATTCCGTATTCACGGCGTTCCCCTAGGGTCTGTTTCCATATGGAACGTGCATGCGTTGCCACGAGAACGGCCGCTCGCGAGGCGCGTGACGCCGCGAATACTGATGTATTCGCAAGGAGCGCAACGCGGCGAGCGGCCGTTCTCGTGGCAACCCCTGATTAAGAAATTCATGGCACGGGAATGCCCGAAATCGCCCGTAGGGCGGCGTCGCTCGTCGCTTGTTTGGCACGGCCAAACGGCGCTCCTCACTTCTTGCCCTACGAGCGATTTCGGGCATTCGCATGTACGTTCCATATGGAAACAGACCCTAGTAATCCGAATAAAGCCGCACGGGCGTCGGCGTCACGAGCCAGCTGCGCGGCGCGCGCGCATCGAACGCATAGCGCAGGTACACGAGCGCCGAGCTCGGCGCATAGTCGTGCGACCGGTCGATGTGCAACTGCGCGCCGACGCTCAGGTGCGGGTTCACGCGATACTCGACGATGCCGTTCACGCCGTACGAGAACGACACGCCGCGCGTCGAGCTGCCCGCGTACACGAACCCGGCCGCCACCTGCGCGGCCCGCCGGTCGGAGAACGTCGGGTAAAACAGCGAATCCTTCTCGTAGCTGTTCGAGATCCCGCCCGTGACGGTCAGGTCCCACGACAGCGCATCGTGCCGCCCCGCCCATTCGATCGGCACGCCGAGCGACAGATAGCGCTGCGGGCTGTAGTAACCGCCCTGCCCGTACGTGTAGTAGCGCAGGTTCTGCGCGTAGTGCCACGCATTGCCGACGAGCCCCGTGCTGACCTTCATCGTCGCGCGCTCGTACACGGGCACCGTGAAGCCGGTGCGCAGCGTGACCTCCGCATTGCGTTCGACGTTGCGGCCGGACAGCACGCCCGCGCCGAGTTCCGCGAACAGGTTCGTGCGGCCGACGTCGACCGACGCGCGCAGGTTCACGCCGTCGCGGCGCACGCCGCCCCACACCGCGCCCGTCCACGGGTCGCGCATCCCCGCGTACGACAGCACGCTGCTCATTTCCGGCCGCCGCGACGCATTCACGGAGAAGCTCGCGGGGCCCGCGTCAAAGCGATAGCGCACGCCGCCGACGAGATAGTGCACCGGGAAGCCGAGCGGCGACGTGCCGAGATCGACGCGCCACGCATCCGACAGATAGCCGGCGCCGAGCGCGACGCCGGTTGTCGACTGGTGCAGCGAGCCCGGCGGATTCGCGAGCAGCGCGGCGGCCTGGGGGCTCGTTTGTGCCCTGAGCGCCGCATAGGTGCCGAACGTCTTCAGCGAATACGCGTTCGGATCGCTCGTGTCGAGCGTGCCCGGGTCGAGATGCACGGTGTCGATCTGCGCGAACACGTGCCCGTCGTAGCGGACCGGCATCTGCATGTAGATCGGCACCTGCTGCGCGCGATACGACGAGATGCCCTCGTCGCCCGACTTGTATGCGGGAATCCAGCCGGCCTCGATCTCGGGATTGCGCCGCTGTTCGAGTTCCGCGAACGCGGCCTGCGCGGGCGTCAGCCCGTCGCGGCCAGGGCTCACGCCCGTCGCGCGTTCCTGCGAGCGCGACAGCCGGTACAGCGACGCCGCATCGTCGTAGCGGCCCTGCGCCTCGGCCACGCGTGCGGCCGCGACCGTCACGTCGGCGCGTGCCGGGTACGCGGCCTGCAGCCGGTCGGTCACCTGCGCGGCGTCGTCCGGGCGGCGCAGCGCGTTCAGGCGGCGCACGGCCGACAGTTGCGTGTCGACGTCGTCGTCCGGCGTGCGCGCCAGCACGGCCAGCACGCGCGTGCGTGCGGCGGCACGGTTGCCGCTGTCCTCGTCGATTCGTGCGAGCGCGAGCTGCGTATCGGCGTCGTCCGGCGTGCGCGCCACGACCGGCGCGAGCGCATCGCGTGCGGCACCGTAATGACCCTGCGCGCGTTCGAGATCGGCGAGTTCCAGCGCATAGCGCTTGTCCGCGCGGCCGACCGGGCTTGCGCGATCGAGCAGCATGCGCGCCCGCGCATAGTCCTGTTGCGCGATCGCGTCGTCGGTCTGCCGCAGCACGAGCCGCAGCGACTGGTCCTCGAGCCGCGCCGTCTGCGCGGGCGTCAGCGCCGGGTCGCGGCGCAGCGCGTCGAGCCACGCGGCGAGCGCCTCGTCGCGCCCGGCGCTGCCGAGCAGGTCGCCGTAGCGCAGCCGCACGTCCGGGTCGGCTTCGCGCGGATGCGCGGCGATCCAGTCATGCAGCGGCGCGAGGCCGCGCTCGGGTTCGCCCGCGTCGATCCACTGCGCGCCGATCGCGGCGAGCATGTCGGGATCGCCCGGCGCGCTCGCCTGCGCGTGCGCGAGCGTGGCGGCGAATGCCGCGCGGTCGCCGCGGGCGTACGCGCCGCGCGCGTCGGCCAGCGCGCTTTCGGCATCGAGCTTGCGCGCCAGCGCGCGCATGCCGTCCGAACGGTGCGCATCGTCGACCGGCGCCAGCGCGGCCTGCGCGCCCGCGACGTCGTCGAGCGAGTTGCGGTACAGCGCGCTCGCGTAGCGCATCTCGGGCGTGTCGCTTCGTGCGAGCCCATCGTCCATCACCGTGCGGCCGAGCTGCGGCAGCCCCATGTCGCGATAGAGGCGCGCGAGCGCGAAGCGCGTCCACGGCGCGTCGGGCGCCGCGCGCACGGCCGCCTCGTAGCGTTGCGCGGCCGGCCCGCGTGCGCCCTTGTCGGCCAGCGCGCGCGCCTCGTTCGCGAGCAGGTCGCCGCGCAGGCCGTCGAGCACGCGGCGATCGTCGGAACCCGTCACGCGCCCTTGCAGCGCGTCGAGCAGCGGGCCGATCCGGTCGGCGCGACCGGTGTTTTCATACAGCGTGGCCGTGTCGCGCACGGCCGACAGGCTCGGCGAGCGCGCGGCCAGCAAGCCGCGCAGCAACGGTTCCGCCTGGGCCCAGTCGCGCTGCGCGAGCAGCGCATCGGCGAGCTGCAGCTTCGCGTCCGGGTTGTCCGGCTGCATCGCAAGCGCCGCCCGCGCGGCGCGTTCGGCATCCCGCGAGCGTCCCGCACTGGCCGCTTCGCGGCCTTGGGCGAGCAGCCCCCAGAACTGCGCGGTACGCGCGAGGCCTTGCCATTTGCCGCGCTGGTCGGTCGCGCGCGTCGCGGCCCGCGCGAACAGCGCGCGCGCTTCGTCGTGCCGCCCTTCGCGCAGACGCAGCAGGCCGAGCCCGCCCAGCGCATCGGCGTCGTCCGGGCGCGAGCGCGCGGCGCGCGCGAGCAGCGGATCGGCGGCGGCCAGATCGCCGCGCGCGAGCGCCTGCAACCCACGCTGCTGCGCGATGTAGTCGGGATCGCGTTCGAGTCGGCGCTGTGCATCGCGCTGCTGATCGAGGCCGGCTGCGCGATCGCGGAATTCGGTGTCGTCCGGCGCGAGCGCGAGATAGGCATGCAGCGCATCGAGATACGCGGGATCGCTGCCGGCCGACTGCAGCACGCGTCGCCACAGCGCCATCGCTTCCGTATGGTCCGCGTCGGCGCGCTTCGCGAGCGACGATGCGATCCGGTTCGCTTCCGCGCGCGTGTCGTCGCGCTGGTTCAACAGCCGCGCGAGCGCGACCGCTGTGCTCGTGTCCCGCGGATCGGCGGCGACCGCGCGGCGCAGCGCGGCGATCGCCGGCTCGCGGCCGCCCGGCGCATTCGACACGATCTGGTAATACTCGGCGCCGAGCGCGCCCGCCGGCGCGCCGTTCGGAAACAGCGCGACGATCCGCCGGGCCGCCTCGTCGGCGCGGCCGCTGCGCGCGAGCAGCCGGATCTGCGCCATCTCGCCGCGCCCGCTCGTCGCGACGCGGTATTCGTCGGCCACCTGCCGCGTGACAGGCGCATTCGGCGACTGCGCCCGCAGCCGCGTCAGCGAGGCCTGCGCGCCTTTCGCGTCGCCGAGCCGCAGCAGCACGCGCACCTGTTCGGCCAGCAACTCGGAATCGCCCGGCGCGATCAGCAGCCCCTTGCGCAGCGCATCGCGCGCGAGATCGTCGCGATGCTTGATGCCCCACATCCGCGCGGTGTCGAGCTCGCGCCGCGCATCGGCCGCGGCCGAGGTCGCGGGTGTCGCGGCGTTCGCCATCGCCGCGCCCGAGGCAACGCCCGGCGCCGCCGCGCACACCGACGACGCGAGCCATGCGAATCCCGCGACGTGGGGCGCGGCGCACTTCAGCGGGCGGCGCACGAACGGCCTCCCCAGCGGGTGTCGAGCGTGCCGTCCGCGCCGAACCGGTAGCGGCCGTCGCGCCAGCCGAGGCCGAACAGCGTCAGCACGCTCGTGTAATAGCCGGGCGCCGACTGGCGCGCGAGCGTGTCGACGCGGGCCGCCTGCGCATCGGCGAGCGCATGCTGGCCGCGTGCGTCGAGAAACGGCACGGCCGCCGCGGAGAATCCGCCGTTGCCGTCGTTCGGCCCCGCGACGCCCGTCGTCGTATCGACCCGCTCCGGCGGCGCGCCATGCGCAGCGATATGGTCGGCGAACGGCGCGAAGCGCGCGAGCAGCGGCGCGGCGAGCGGATCGGCGCGGTCCAGCATGCCGGCCCACAAGTACACGCGGATCGCGTTGTACGCGCTCTCCGCATGCGTGTCCGGATCGGGCCCGAAACCGTTGCCCGCGCGATACAACGCCCAGTCGGGCGAGAAGCCCTTCGGCGCGGTGTCGAGCAGCACGCGCCCGGTGCTGGATGCCAGCGCCGCCCAGCGACGGTCGTCGGGCAGCCGCGCGCCGAGCGCGCGAATCACCTGCGGCGGCGAATAGCTGGGATTCACGCGCCATTGGCCGTTCGCCAGCTTGAACCCGGTCGGCCCCGGCAGCAGCGTGAGGCCCAAGCCCGGGACGGTCGCCGTCTCGGTGTCGAGCACGCGCTTCGCGAGCAGCGCGCCGCGCGCCGTATAGCTGCGCTCGTGCCACAGCCGCCCGGCCTCGACGAGCGCATACGCGATCCACAGGTCGGCGTCCGACGCCGCGTTCGCGTCGAGCACGCGCCACGCGCCGTCGGGCGCGCGGCCCCACAGCCACGCCGGCAGATGCGCGCTCAGGTCGCCCTGCGCGAGGTTGTTCTCGGTCCATGCGAGGATCGTGTCGAACATGCGCCGGTCGTTCGCGACCAGCGCGAAGAAAAGTCCATACGCCTGCCCCTCCGATACCGTGCGCGAATCGGCCGAGCCGACGTCGATCACGCGGCCGTCGGCCGAGATGAAATCGCGCTTGAACGCATCCCAGCGCGGCCACGCCGCGCTGCATCCCGCGCCCGCCGCATTGGCTGCACCGACCGCCGCGGCGCGCGCGCGCGTGGCCATGCCGGCCGCCGCGCACGTCACCGCAACCGCCAGCGCGAGCATCGCGCCGACACGCCGCGCCGGCTGCGTTGCCCGTCGCTTCGTCATTGCCCGCGCCATCCGTTACATCCCCCGTCGACGCGCGGCGATTCGCTGCAGCACGCTGAACACGCCGAGCGCGAGCAGCAGCCCCGCGACGACGCCGACCGCGCCGAGCACGACCGGATGCCGCGCCGCCTGCGTCCACACGCGCGCATACCACGGCACGAAGCCGACCACGTAAGGCTCGCCGACCCGCAAGCTGTCGACCTGCCCCGGCCGCACCAGCGCGAGGTCGCCCTGCAACTGCGACACGAGCCCGGCGTTCTCGAACACGTCGAGCAGATCGCCGAGGCGCGGCTGGTCGGTCGCCGTCAGCGCGACGACACTGCGGCCGCGGCTGCCCGGCAGCTCGAAACCGGCGAGCGCCGCGAGCGGGCCCGTCTGTTCGATGTGCGCGCCGCCGTCGGCGAGGCCCACGCCGTTGCGCCAGCGCTCCTTCACCGTGAACGCGACGCGCGTCGTGCCGGCGCCGCCCGCGCCGCCCTGCTCGCCGATCGCGAGCGGCAGCGCCGCGCGCCAGTGCGCGAGCAGCGGCGACGCCGGCGAGCCGTCGATCACGAGCAGATCCTTGTGCCCCGACAGCGCGGCGACGTCGCCGGGCCGCGCGACCTGCACGCGCAGCGCCGGGAAGCCGGTCCATTCGCCCATGTGGCCGAGCATCGTCAGGTAGGCCTCGAGCTCCTGCGGCGACGGCCGGTCGGGCATCACGACGGCCGTCTGCGACAGGTCCGCGAAGCGCGTGAACGGAAAGCCGCTGTTCGCGAAGAACGCGAGGTTCGGCAATTGCGCGTAATGGACGAAGTGCGAGAAGTCGATCGTCGAATCGGGATCGATCGCCGCGCGCTGCGGCTCGGTGGCCGTGCTCGAGCACAGGCCCGTCTTCTGCGAATCGAGCGTGAAGCGGAACTGCAGCTGGTTGCCGCTGCCCACGCGAAACGCGGGAATGTCGACGTCGCTCGTCACGCGCCCTTCCGGCACCGCCAGCAGCGGCAACTGCATGCGGCCGTGCGCGTCCTCCGCGTGGGCCGGCCCGAGCCGGTACGACTTCACGAGTTGATCGTTGATCTCGACCGCGAGCGTGGAATTGTCCTGAACGGTGGGCGCCGTGTAGCGGTAGCGCAGCGTGATCGGCACGCCCGAGCCGTTCCACGAATGCAGATCGGCCGGCACGCGCAGGTTCAGCCGGATCGCATCGGGCGTCGTGCCGCGCACTTCCAGCTGGCGCGGGTCGTTCACGAGTTCGCGGAACGCGATCGGCCGGTTCACCGGCAGCCAGCGCGGCGCGTCGTACGGCTTGCGCGGCGCGCCGAGATCGACGTGCGCGACCGTCGCCGCCGGACCCGACAGCGCCGCGCGGCCGAGCACGAGCGTCGCGACCGCGTCGTCGACCTCGGCCGCCGTGCGGCCCGTGACGACCAGCAGCTTGCGGCCCGGCGCGGCCGGGTTGTCGGCGACCGCGAGCAGCGGGCCGCCCACCGGCGGCAGCGCGAGACCCGCCGGCAGCGTCGCGGCCGTGCCGACCACGACGGCCTGGTCGTCGGCCGGCAGCGCGGCCGACACCGGGAAACGCGCATGCCGGTAGTCGGCCAGCGCGCCGAACCACGACGCGAGCACGCCCGCGCTGCGCAGCGTCGCCGAATCGGGCGAGGCCGGCAGCACGAACGGCAGCCGCAGGCGGCCGTTGTCGCGCCGGTCGAAGAACGGCGCGGGCAGCAGCGCGAGATCGTTCGGCAGGCGCGCCGGCGATTCGTCGAGGATCAGCTCGCTCGTCGGGCTCACGTCGGCCCACAGCGCCGAGTTCGCCGGATCCTCGCAGTGGTCGAGCGTGTAGTGCGCGATCAGGCGCAGGCCGATCTGGTTGAAATCGGAAAAGTAGCGCGGATCGATCGGGATCTCTTGCGTGACCGCGCGGCCCGCGCGCGCGGCGTCGAACGGGACGGTCGCGATCACCTCGCCGTTCACCGACACCTTCAGGTGCGACAGCGGAAAGACCAGCGACGGCGAATACGCGTAGGTCAGGCGCAGCCGCGCGCCCGTGATCACGCGGTCGAGCCGCACGCCGGCGTTGATCGTGCGTGCGTCGTCGGCGCCGCGCAGGCGTAGCGGATCGAACGCGCCGAGCGACGAGAACGGCACATGCACGGTCGTCGTCGGCAGGCCGGCGGTCGGCGCGCCGGCCACCGTCGGTGTCGCCGCGAGCACCGCCGCGGGCACCGCCGCCGGCGCCGCATCGGGCGCCGTCGCGTGACCGGCTGCGGCCGTCGAAGCGGCGGCGGCCGGCACGGCCGGCATCGGCGCGGCCGACAGCACGGCCGTGTGGAAAGCGCCGGTCATCGCGGCCGCCAGGGCGAACAGCGATACGGCCGGCTTCATGCGCCGCTCCGCGTCGTCACGATCGTCCGGTCATCCTGCGCGTCGAAACCGACGCGCGCAAAGCAGCTATGCCCGTGAGTGCGCATCCCCTCTGCTTCCCCTCATGTATGTTGCGCGTCGCGTAACGCGGATATGGCCTGATTCATTTATCGGTACGACGCGGCGGATTCTTCAATGACCCGTTCGTCGCGTGGCGAAGCACCTGGCACCGGCGCCCGCCCATCATTCGTCACACTATCTCAAAAATAGAACAAAACTCACCGCGATTCGCGACTGGGAAGCGAAAAAATCTCAATTCGGTCGGAAATGCTGCTCGGGAAGCGTGAATGGCAAGAATTGCGCCGTTGCTGCCGGACGGCCGGAACGGCATACTGCCGGCGCGGTACGGCTGGCCGGGCGTCGGCCGCGAGCCGTTGCGGACCGCCCGCGACACGCTGCCGCAGGCGGCGCGTATGCTACCGCAAGCACGCGCCGCGCAACGGATTTTCTTCGTGGGAAACTGACTTGAATCAAATCGTCGACTCCGCCACCCCGTCCCCGGACACGTTGCTGCGGATCATCGCCGCCCAAACCGAAATCGCGAAACTCGGCCTGGACCTCGGCAGCGTGATGGCCTACGTGGCCGAGCAGGTGCCGCAGATCACCGGCGCGAGCGCCGCCGCGGTCGAATTCGCCGAAGGCGACGACATGGTGTACCGCGCCGCGTCGGGCACGGCCGCCGGGATGCTCGGGCTACGGTTGCGGCGCTCGGGCAGCCTGTCGGGCCTGTGCGTGCAGCAAGGTGAGTTGCTGCACTGCATCGATTCGGAAACCGACCCGCGCGTCGATCGCGATGCGTGCCGCCGGGTCGGCCTGCGCTCGATGCTGGTGATGCCGCTCACGCATGCCGACACGACGGTCGGCGTGCTGAAGGTGATGTCGCCGGACGTCGACGGTTTTTCGCAGGCGGACGCCAGCACGCTGCGGCTGATGGCCGATCTGATCGCCGCCGCGATGTTCCACGCGGCGCGTAATGAAGCGAACGAACTCTATCTGCGCGCGACGCACGACGTGCTCACCGGGCTGCCGAACCGCGCGCTGTTCTACGATCGCCTGCGCCAGTCGATGCACACGGCGTTGCGCGCGAGCGGCCGGCTCGGCATTCTCAACATCGACATGGACGGGCTGAAGCCGATCAACGACGGGTTCGGCCACCGCGCGGGCGACGCCGCGCTACGCGAGATCGCCGCGCGGATGCAGGGCGCGGTGCGGCGCTCGGATACGGTCGCGCGCGTCGGTGGCGACGAATTCGCCGTGATCCTGCCGAACCTCGGCACCCGCGACGATGCGCATGTGCAAAGCACGCGGCTCGCGCGGCAGGTCGGCGAGCCGTTCGAATTCGAGGGGCATGCGCTGCGGCTGGGCGTCAGCATCGGGATCGCGGTGCTGCCGGACGACGGCACCGACATGAATGCGCTGATCGAGCGTGCGGATCAGGCGATGTACGAAGCCAAGCGAACGCGGTCGCGGCGCTCCGCGCCCGCATGACGCCTGGCACGCACCGCTAGCCGATCGGCCGCACCGCGATCGCGATCCCGACCGCGACCCACTGCACGACCGCGACGAGCACGGCGGCCCGGCATAGCCCGACCGCACCGCGCACGCGCGCATCGAGCGTGCGCCCGGCCTTCGCCGCATCGATCCAGCCGAGATCGGCGAGCGCGCGGTCGAGCGCCGCGAGCCCGTCGTCGACCGATGCATCGCCCTCCACCGCCCGCGTCAACGCCGCGAACAGCCGCCGATCGATCTCGATGCGCACCGCGTACCACAGCGCCGCGATTCCCGATCCCGTGCTGACGGCGGCCAGCAGCACGCGCGCGAGCGTCGCCGGCGGCCAGCCCGCCGCAATCCACCCGCCCGCGCCGGCCGCGGCCAGTGCGGCCGCGATCGCCCACGCGCCCGCATCGAGCGCGCCGCGCGCGGCGGCAATCCTGAACGGAGCGGACGGATCGCGCGTCACCCGAGCCTCCCATCGCGACGGCGCTCGATCCACTGCTGCAGCACGGCCACGCCGTCATCCGACCACACCGCGTACGGCCGGACCGCGCGCACCGCGGCCAGCGCGTCGCGCGCATTCGTCAGCCCGCGCCGCGCCGCGAGCCAGGCGGCCGCGCACAGCACGCTGCGCCCATAGCCGAGCGCGCAGCAAACCAGCACGTCGCGCCCTTCGCCATGCAGGCGTTCGAGCGCCGCGACGGCCTGCGCGAGCTGCGCCGCCGTCGGCGCGACGAGGTCGAGCTGCGGCACGCACGCATACGCGAACGACGCATCGGCCGCGGCCCAGCGCGGCATCTCGGCGGTCAGGTCGACCAGGGCTGTGAAGCCATGGCGCCGGATGTCGCGCGTCGTCGGCGTACGGCCGATCGACACGCGTTCGTCGATCCGCACCGGCGCCGGCTGCCGGAACGTCCACAGCCGCGAATTGACGAACGCGCCGGCAATCGTCGGCGCGAGCAGCCAGCCGATGAAGACTGGCAACCGTCCGTGCGCATCCTTCTGAAACGCGCCGGGCGCGCCGCGCCGGTAGGCCCAGGCAACGCAGGCGAGCGCCAGCGCAACCCACCCTGCCGCCAGCGCCCCGCCCGGCACGCGCGGCACGCACGCCAGCGCCGCGAGTGCGATCAGCGCGGCACCGAACCCATAGCGGCGCGCGAGCGCGCGACTGGCCGCGCACGGCGACGCATCGGCGCCCGGCAATCGGCCTGCGGCATCGCGCAGCGGAAACAGGAACAGTGCGAGACAGCCGACGGCCGCACCGGTCGGCACGTCGATCGCGTGATGCTGGTAAGTCGTCAGCACCGACACGCCGATCGCCGCGAACCACGGATGCAGCACGACGCGCTCGAACGTGCCGCGCAGGTGCTTCGCATAGACGGCCCACAACACGACCAGCAACCCGATATGCAGCGACGGCGCCTGGTTGAACGGCTTGTCGAAACCCATCAGCAGCGTGAACAACGTACCGGCCATGCCGCCCGCGTCGGGTCGTTCGAAGCCGAAGCGCAGCGGCCACGCGATGAAGCATGCGACCGACACCAGCTGCACGGTCAGCAGCCGCTTCACGTGATCGAGCAGATCGTCGCGGCGGGTCCAGAAGAAGAACGACAGCGCATACAGCAGGTCGATCGACCAGTACGGCACGATCGTCCACGGCACGAACGGGATCGCATGCTCCCAGCCGAACGCGAACGTCGGCACCGCGGCGCGGCGTGCGGCGAGCCAGTTCGCGAAGCCGTACGTCGAGAAGAACACGGCGCCCATCGCCGCGAGCCAGCCCAGGCGCAGCGCGAACGACGCGTCGCGCGCGCCGGCCGCCGGCTCGGCCAGCCCGCCACCCGCACCCGCACCCGCACCGCCGCCGCCGCCGAGCACACTCATGACGGTTCGACCCGCTGCGCGAGGCTGACCGTGAAGATGCCCATCTCGTCGATCCGCTGATCGAGCTTGCGGAAGCCCGCCCGCGCGACGAGCTCGTCCATTTCGGCCTGCGAACGACGGCGCATCACCCAGGTCGACTCGCCGCGGTGATTGTTCAGCGCGCGCGCGATGAATTCGAGCTGCGGATGCCACGGCTGCCCCGTATAGACGAGATAGCCGCCCGGCGGTACGGCCTGCGCGAGCCCGCGCAGCGAGCGCTCGATCAGCGCGTTCTCGCCGAACAGCTCGTACAGGCCCGACACGATCGCCAGCGTCGGCCGCGGCTCGAGCGTCGCGAGCGATGCCTCGTCGAACGCGTCGCCGCGCTCGAAGCGCGCGATCGGCTCCAGGCCGCGCTGCGCGATCAACACGCGCCCGGCCTCGACGTTCGGCGGGCTGTAGTCGCGCAGCGTGATGTCGTCGGGCGCCGCGCCGTCGCGCTCGGCGGCCGTCGCGATCGCATCGAGCACGTAGCGCCCGTGGCCTGCCGCGATGTCGACGATCCGCACCGGCGAGCCGTGCCCGCGCAGGCGGCCGATCGCCGTGCCGATCAACTCCTGCAGATGGACCTTGCGCTGCCGGATGCCGATCCAGCCCGGCGAATCGAGATACGTGCGGTCGATCAGCGCGCCGACGCCGAGCCGCCCCTGCGCGCGGTTGCGGTACACGTAGTCGAGCGTCGAGCCCGAATCGAAGCCGAGCCGCAGCCCGAGCGCGATGCCGTCCGACAGCGCGCCGCCGGCTTTCAGGCCGGCGCGCGTGAGCGCCCAGTACGCACGGGCGAACACGTTGGCCGGCGGCCGGCCGAGCGCCGCGTATTCGTCGTGGAACGCGCCGCGCCGGTCCGCATCGGCGAGCGACACGCGCGGGCTCGGCGCATCGAACTCGCGCAGCACGAACGCACGCAGCGGCGCGAGCGCCTGCGCACGGTCGCGCTCGCCGAGCGTGTCGTGATAGAAGCCCGGCAGCACGATGCGCTCCTTGCGCGCCGAGCCGAGCCGTTCGAAGAAACGGTCCTGCGGGCCGCGATGCACGACCCAGTCGGCGCCCGAGATCAGCAATTGCGTCGGCACGGTGATCGCGGCCGCGTCGGCGACGATCCGCCGCGCGGTATCGTGCAGGTCGAGCAGCATGTTGACCGCGATCGGCCGCGTGATCAGCGGATCGGACGCGTAGCTCGCGACCCGTTCGGGATCGTGCGTGAGGAATTTCGGCTTCACGTAGCTGTTCACGTAGAACAGCCCGCGCAGCTTGTGCATCAGCCGCAGCCCCGGCCGCGCGAACGGCACGTAGAGCTTGATGTGGAACGCCGGCGACGCGACGACGAGCGCGCGGATCGGCGGCGCGTAGTCGTGCGCCCAGGTCGCCGCGAGCACCGCGCCGACGCTCTGGCCGACCACGGCCATATCCTCGATCGCGATGCCGTGCGTGTCGCGGATATGCTCGACGAAGGTCTGCAGGTCGCGCACCGACGCGGCCGCGCTCGGACTGTAGCCGCGCGCGCCCGGCGACCGGCCGTGGCCGCGTGCGTCCCATGCGAAAAAGGCGAAATCCGGCAGGTCGAGCTCGTCGACGAGGTGCGCGACGCGCGCCGAATGTTCGTGCCCGCGATGCAGCAGCACGATGGCGCCGCGGCAGCGTGCGCCCGTCGCGGGCCAGTGCCGATAGAACAGCGTTTCGCCGTCGTGCGTGATGAAGTCGGCCTCACGGGCCGTGCGTGTGCTCATGTAGTCTCTCTCGTTTCGTTATTCGAATCATGTGGCGCCGCCCTCCGGCGCCCGGCCCGTCAACCGCCCGCTTCGGCAATGCCCGCCTGGACGCGCCGCACCACCGTCACGATCGACAGCACGATCAGCAGCCGCCACAGCCACGCGGCGACACTGCCGACCGGCAAGCCGAAGCCGATCCACAGCGCGAACGCGCCGAGGGCCAGCGCCCGGTCGCTCTTGCCGAACGGGCCGTCGTAGCGGCGCGTCGCGCCGACGAGCGGGCCGATCAGCCCCGCGCATTCGACGATCACCGCCGTCAGCGCGAACAGCCAGACGTCCGCCGGAGCGAACGCAGGAATGGCGAGGAACGGCAGCACGAGCGCGACGTCGGACACGATGTCGCCCAGCTCGTTCAGGTACGCGCCGAGCGTGCTCTTCTGCCCGTGCTCGCGCGCGAGCATTCCGTCGATCGCATTGAGCGCCATCCGCGCGAACAGCCACAGCGGAATCAGCAGGAACAGCACGCGGGCGAACACGCCGAGCCCTGCGAGCGCGCCGACGACGATCGAGCCTCCGGCCGCGAACAGCGTGACCTGGTTGGCGGTGACGCCGCGTTCGGCGAGCGAATTCGCGAACGGGCGCAGACGGTCCTGGAATTTGGGTTTGAGTGCGTAGAGGCTCATCGTTTCGTATTCGTATTATTCGCGCGGCACGGTCGGATACGTTTCCCGCCGCCATGCCCCGGGCGGCGAAACGGCCGTCGTCGGCCTGGATTGAACGGCCCCCATCGTCGCCGAGCGGCCTCGATGCGTCAAGCGTGCGGGCCGGGCCGCCCGTGCGGCGCCAATCTGGCGTTTTTCGTCGAAACTCGCGATAATCCGCTGGCCCGATCGCAGCGAGATCGATTCGAACTGCAGACGGGCACTCGTGCAACAGCCGATTATCACGCCGCCGAGCGGCGCATTCGCCGCGACGCAACAGCGTGCGACGGCGAATCGTCCGATTATCGCGGACCTGCGACAGGCAGCCACGAACTTGAAAAAATTTAAACGAGAGCCGTCCGGCGCGCATCCTGTCGCGCCGGCATTCCGGGGTTCCGTCCGCCGCGCGTGCGCGGCGGGCCGGGCATGCACGCAGGAGCCGGCGCGCCGATGAACATCCTCAACGTCTGGCAGCGCGACTTCCTGCTGTCCATCGTGCGGCTCGTCGCCGGCGCGTATCCGGTCTGGCATCAGGCGCCGCCGTCGCCCACGCAGAAGATCTATTTCTCGAACCATACGAGCCATATCGACACGCTGGCGATCCTCGCCGCGCTGCCGCGCGACGTGCGCGCGGTCGTGCGGCCGGTCGCCGCGCGCGACTACTGGGACAGCAGCGACCTGAAGCGCCATATCGCGCAGAAGCTGCTGAACGTCGTGCTGATCGACCGCCATCGAGAAAGCGGTGGCGACCCGCTCGACCCGGTGCGCGACGCGCTGCGGCAGGGTCACTCGATCATCATCTTCCCGGAAGGCACGCGCGGCGCCGACGTATTGCCGCAGCCGTTCAAGAGCGGGCTGTTCCATCTCGCGACCGAATTCCCGGACGTCGCGCTCGCGCCCGTCTATCTCGAGAACCTGCAGCGCATCATGCCGAAGGGCGCGATCTGGCCCGTGCCGCTGATCTGCAAGGTGCATTTCGGTGCGAACGAAGCGCTCGACGCTCAGGAAGACAAGCCGACGTTCCTCGCCCGCATGCGCGACGCGGTCATCGCGCTCGCGCCGCCGCAGCGGCCGGTCGGCTGAACGCGGCGCCCCCTTCTCCTTTTCCGGATATCAACCATGCGAACCCTCTTCTGGGAACTGGTCGCGGGCGTCACGGGCGTGCTCGTCGTCGCGACCGTGATCGGCGCGATCCTCGGCGCGCGCAGCGGCGGCACGAGCGCGACCATCGTCAACCTGAACCAGCGCATCCGCGCATGGTGGGCGATGATCGCGATCATGGCCGTCGCGATCGGCCTCGGCAACAACGTCACGTACCTGGTGTTCGCGCTGCTGTCGTACCTGACGCTGCGCGAATTCATCACGCTCACGCCGACCACCGCGAGCGACCATACGACGCTCTTCATCGCGTTCTTCATCGCGATCCCCGTGCAGTACCTGCTGCTCGGGATCAACTGGTACGGGATGTACTCGATCTTCGTGCCCGTGCACCTGTTCTTCGCGATGTCGCTCGTGTCGGCGCTCACGCAGGACACGCGCGAATTCCTGAGCCGCAACGCGAAGATCAACTGGGCGCTGATGGTGTGCGTGTACGGGTTGAGCCACGCGCCGGCCGTGCTGATTCTCGACATTCCGCGCTACGCCGGGCAGAACGCGCTGCTGCTGTTCTTCTTCCTGTTCGTCGTGCAGATCAGCGACGTGCTGCAATACGTGGTCGGCAAGCTGTTCGGACGCCGCAAGATCGCGCCGCAGCTGTCGCCGTCGAAGACGATCGAGGGCTTCATCGGCGGCGGCCTGCTGGCCACGCTGTGCGGCGCCTCGCTGTATCGCGTGACGCCGTTCAGCTTCGGCGCGGCGTTCGGGATCTCGCTCGCGATCGTGATCGCGGGCTTCGTCGGCGGGCTCGTGCTGTCGGCCGTCAAGCGCTCGCTCGGCACGAAGGACTGGGGCTCGATGATCGCCGGCCACGGCGGAATGCTCGATCGCGTCGATTCGATCTGCTTCGCCGCGCCGGTGTTCTTTCACCTCGTGCGCTATCTGTACGTGTGATGCGTGGGCGGTGCAGCGCCGCCCGTCCTGCGGGAGGGATCAGTACCCGGCACGCAGCGCCTTCGGCACGAGGTAACGGCCGCGCGCGGCGTCGAACTTCACCGTGTAGCGTGCCTGGATGGCCTTGCCGCCGCGCGTGCCCGCTTCCGTGACCGTCAGCGGATAGACGTCGCCGGTGCCGGTGATGTCCGGCGCGATCTCGAAGTGGCGCTCCTCGCAGCGCGCCCGGGCGTTCGCGCATTCCGTCGACTCCGCATTGTCTAGCGCCTCGTCGATGCGCGCCGCCGCCGGCACCAGCGCATTGCCGTACGGTAGCCAGATGGAGCGGAAGCGTTGCGTATAGCCTTGCCGCGTATCGCTTTCGCCGATCACGAACCCGAACAGGTGCGGCCCGAGCCGCTCGATGCGCACCGTGCCGGGCGCGCCGCGCTGGCCCGAGGCGATTTCCGTCTTCTTCACGACCGGTTCGAGCGCCTTGCCGTCCGGCGTCGCTTTCAGCACGTACAGATCGATCGTGCCGGTCGTCGCGTCCGAATCCATGCCGGGCATCCCGTTCTGCACCGCCGCCTCGGTCTCGCCGCACATCGCGAGCAGCGTGCGCGGGCCGTCGGCGGTCGCGACACGCAGCGAGCCGCACGGCGAATAGATGAAATCGTCCCCTTCCGCCTGCCAGCCCTTGCGGTCCGCACGCCAGTTGCCGTACGTGTCGTGGATGAAGGTCTGCAGCGGAGGGTCAAGTCGGGGCGGCTCCGCGGCATGAACGGGCGACGGCGCCGCGAGCGACGTGAGCACCGTGAGCGCGCCAAGGGCAGCGAGCGAAGCCTCGAGCGGCTTGAGACGTCGGTTCAGGTACTGGACAGTCATAACGAGGTTCGGTCGGATTGGAAAGACAGGTAGCGGATCGTTGCACGCTCGCCCGATCACGGGTGCCGTTGGGCAATGCCGGTGCCGTCCGGCTTCAGCCGGGCGGTGCGCACCCGAGCGCGCCGGCACACGCCAGCGCGACGCGCATGGCGACGTGCACGTACCGGCTGCGCCGCTTGGCCTCGCCATTCGCGCCGGCCGGCGCTACGGTCTCGTTCTTCACCCCAGGCTCCGTTCGATCGCGCGGGAATTGGCACGCGAAGCCGTAGCGTACACGTACGGCGCAGCGCCGCAAGCGTCGGGCGGCCAACCCGACATGGACACACGCATGAACATCGCCTGGCACCGATCGATCGGGCGGCTCATCGAGACGCTCGACCAGCCCGGCTTCCGGCTGTCGCTGATCCGGCTGATCGAGGAATACGTCGCGGTCGACAGCCGGGTCGCGCCGATGTTCGGCGACGCCAGCCCGCAGGCGTTCGCCGAATGCCCGTACGAAGGCGCAACCCTCTACGCGAAGCTCGACATCAATTCGCAGTCGGCGCTGTTCGCCTTGTTCCTGAAAGCGCAGACCGCCCGATGACGCACGACCAGCGCCGCCACGCTCACGCCGCCTGCACGTCGACCGACTGCGCCCGCGCGAGCTTGAATTCGCCGACCGTCTGCGCCAGTTGCGCAGCCTGCTCGCGCAGCAGCGCCGCGGCCGCGGCCGACTCCTCGACGAGCGCGGCGTTCTGCTGCGTCGAGTGATCGAGCTGCGACACCGCCTGGTTGACCTGCGCGAGGCCGGTGCTCTGCTCGTTCGCGGCGACCGTCATTTCCGCGATCACGCTGCTGATCCCGCGCACGCCTTCGACGATCTCGTCCATCGTCGCACCGGCCGTCTGCACGAGCCCCGACCCGCCCTCGATCCGCTCCACCGACGACTGGATCAGATGCTTGATTTCCCGTGCGGCTTGCGCACTGCGCTGAGCCAGCGTGCGCACCTCTCCCGCGACCACGGCGAAGCCGCGGCCGTGCTCGTTCGCGCGCGCCGCCTCGACCGCCGCATTCAGCGCGAGGATATTGGTCTGGAACGCGATGCCGTCGATCACGCCGATGATGTTCGAGATTTCGGTCGACGCCTTCGTGATCTCGCCCATCGTCTCGATCACCTGGCTCACCACCGCGCCGCCACGCAACGCGACGCCCGACGCCGATTCCGCGAGCCGGTTGACCTGGGTCGCGGCATCGGCCGAGTTGCGCGCGGTGCCGGCGATCTCCTCGAGTGCGGCGGCGGTTTCCTGCAGGCTCGATGCGGCATGTTCGGTACGACTCGACAGATCCTGGTTGCCCTGCGCGATCTCCGCACTCGCCACGCTCACGGATTCGCTGAATGCACGGATCTGCAGCAGGATCGCACTGATTTTTTCCGCGAACAGGTTGAACGCACGCGCGATCTGCGCGGCTTCGTCGGAGCCGTCGGCTTCGAGCCGCTTCGTCAGGTCGCCGCTGCCGCTCGCCACATCGGTGAGCGCGTCGCGCACGAGCAGCACGCGCTTGAACGCCGCGTTCGTCAACGCGCCGACGAGCGCGGCCGCGATGCAGGCGACGACGAGGATCGCCACCAGCGTCGTCGTCGCGACGGCGCGCATGCCGGCCGTCACATCCGACCGGTCGAGCGCCATCACGAGCGACCAGTCCGTTCCGGCGATCGGTTGCGCGCGCAACAGCTTGGTCGCGCCGCCGATGTCGACCGCCACCGGCTCGGACGCGGCCTGCAATCCGGCAAGGCGCTCGGGCGTCAGATCGGGCGACAGCCCGAGCGCCGGTTTCATGATCAGGTCCGTCTTCGCGCCCGCGATCAGGCGTCCGCTCCGGTCGACCAGGAACGCGAAGCTCGACGGCGTCGGATGCATCGATGCGACGATCTCGCTCGCGCGCTCCATGTAGAGGCTCGCGGCCAGCACCCCCTTCAGCGTGCCACCGCGCAGGATCGGCGCGGCGAACGCGAAAGCCGGCTTGCCGGTAGACGCGTCCAGGTACAGCGCGGTGACGACGAGCCGGCCGGCCTCGACGGCCTGCTTGTACCACGGGCGCGCGGTCGGATCGTAGCCGGCGGCGAGCGGAACGTTCGAGAACGCCGTGCGATCGGGCAGGCCGAGCGTGAGTACCTGGAAGCCGCCCGACTTGCCGAGCAGCGTCAGCGCGGGCAGCGGATCGCCGTCGCCCACTGTCAGCGTATCGGCCAGCGCCCGGGTTTGCTGCGCACGGCTGGCAATCCACTCGTCGAGCGCGAGCGCATGGCCGGCCAGCACGGACTTCAGGTTCTGGTCGATGGTTTCGTCGTTGTGCTGCTTCACGACGTAATACACGAGGCCGCCAGTCACGGCGAGCGCCGTGATCACGATGGCGACGCAGGTCGCCAGAATCCGTGCGCGAATCGATGACAGCATGATGACGATGATCTCCGGTGGCCGTGTTGTTCGAATGGTCAAATGAGGCACGCACCCGCTCTATCGGCCGTTCGTTGCGCAACTTGAGGTTGGACTGGTCAGACCACGCGAAAAAGCGCTATGACTTGGCCCGGAATCAATACCCCGGTGGGGTTAACACGTCGGCGGGATAGGAAAACCGGCCGGGCGGCGCATACTCGGCGTTCCGGCATCGATGCCTGCCGCTCCTGTGTAATCACTCATAAAACTGAAGCTCGCCGGTCGCGACGGCGACACACCCTACAACCTGCAACGCACGCTCGATGCGATCGCGGCCTGCGCACCCGCCACCGACCTCGTGATGTTTCCGGAAGCGCAGCTCACCGGCTTCCTCGATCCGTCGAATCTCGCCACGGTCGCCCAGCCGCGAACTACCGATTCCGTG
>NZ_PREY01000035.1:0-70845 GCF_002959955.1 Burkholderia sp. BE12
GCTCTGGCCGTCGCCCCGGGCCCGCCCGGACGCGATCCGCACCGGCATCCCGTTCGTGCGTTTTTCCCCGCAATTCGACTTTTGTGCGCGCGCAACAATGGCGATGCCTCGCGCCAGGCGCCATGCGGGCACCTCGAGTCCCGCATGGCGCCTGGCGCGGCGCGCTTTAAAAACCACATCTCACGAGGACATACCATGCAACTCCAATCCCATCCGGCATGCCGGCCGTTTTACGAAGCCGGCGAACTCTCGCAACTGACCGCCTTCTACGAAGAAGGCCGTAACGTCATGTGGATGATGCTGCGATCGGAGCCGCGGCCGTGCTTCAACCAACAACTCGTCACCGATATCATTCATCTCGCACGCGCCGCACGCGACTCGGGTCTCACGTTCGACTTCTGGGTGACGGGCTCGCTCGTCCCCGAGCTGTTCAACGTCGGCGGCGACCTGAGCTTCTTCGTCGACGCGATCCGCAGCGGCCGGCGCGACCAGCTGATGGCCTACGCGCGCTCGTGCATCGACGGCGTGTACGAGATCTACACCGGCTTCGGCACCGGCGCGATCTCGATCGCGATGGTCGAGGGCAGCGCGCTCGGCGGCGGCTTCGAGGCCGCGCTCGCCCATCACTACGTGCTCGCGCAGAAGGGCGTGAAACTCGGGTTCCCCGAGATCGCGTTCAACCTGTTCCCGGGCATGGGCGGCTATTCGCTGGTCGCACGCAAGGCGGACCGCGGCCTCGCGGAATCGTTGATCGCGACCGGCGAAGCGCACGCGGCCGAGTGGTACGAAGATCGCGGCCTGATCGACGAGACGTTCGACGCCGGTGACGCGTATCTCGCGACGCGCACCTTCATCGACGTGACGAAGCCCAGGCTGAACGGCATCCGTGCGATGCTGCGCGCCCGCGAACGCGTGTTCCAGCTGTCGCGCTCGGAGCTGATGGACATCACGGAAGCGTGGGTGCATGCGGCGTTCACGATCGAGCCGAAGGATCTCGCGTACATGGAACGCCTGGTGATGCTGCAGAACCGGCGCGTGTCGAAACTGCGCACGGTGTAACGCGACGGGCGCCGCCGACGGCCGGCGGCGCCCGTTTCCGGAACGACGCTCAGGCGATCAGCCTGAGCTTTCTCGTCTCCGCGAGCCACGCCTCGAACGCCTGCGCCGGCATCGGCCGCGCGTAGTAGTAGCCCTGCGCGTGATCGACGTCGAGCTGCTTGAGGAACTCGGCTTCCGCATGCGTTTCGACGCCTTCGGCGACCACCGCGAAATTCAGCGCCTTCGCGAGCGACACGACCGAGCGCACCAGCGCCTGCGAGCGCGGATTGCGGTCGATGGCCGTGATGAAGGTGCGGTCGAGCTTGATCGCATCGAGCGGCAGGCGCGACAACTGCGACAGCGACGAATAGCCGGTGCCGAAATCGTCGAGATGGATCTCCGCGCCGAGCTGGCGGAATTGCCGCATCAGCCCGATGGCCGCTTCCTCGTCCTCGATGAAGCAGCTCTCGGTCAGCTCGATGTCGAGCAGGCCCGGCTTCAGCCCCGCGCCGTCGAGAATCGACGCGAACTGGTGGACGATGTTCATGTCCTGCAACTGCCGCGCGGACACGTTCACCGCGATCCGGATGCCGAGCCCCTTCGCCTTCCACGCGGCGGCCTGCGCGGCCGCGGTGCGCATCACCCAGCGCCCGAGCGGCGCGATCAGCCCCGACTCTTCCGCGAAACGGATGAACTCGACCGGCGCGACGAGCCCGCGATCGGGCGATTGCCAGCGGATCAGCGCCTCGACGCCGTGCACGTCGCCCGTCGCGATATCGACCACCGGCTGGTAGTGCAGCACGAACTGCTCGTCCTCGAGCGCCTTGCGCAGGTTCGTGTCGAGCCACATGTACTTCGCGACCTTCTGGTTCATCTCCAGCGAAAACACGCGATACGTATGCTTGCCCGCTTCCTTCGCGACGTACATCGCGGTGTCGGCGCTGCGGATCAGCGTCTCGAGCGAATCGCCGTGCTGCGGATACATCGCGATGCCGATCGAGCAGCTCGTGTAGACCTCCATCAGCCCGAGATGGATCGGCGTGCGCAGCCGCTCGAGAATGATCTGCGCGGTCGCTTCGAGCAGCGGGCGCGTGCCGTGTTCGAACAGCACGAGGAATTCGTCGCCGCCGAGCCGCGCGAGCGTCGCCCCGGACGGCAGGCAGCCGCTGATGATCGCCGACACGTCCTGCAGCAGGCGGTCGCCGGTGATGTGCCCGTAGTGATCGTTGACGCGCTTGAAGTTGTCGAGATCGAGAAACAGGATGCCGACCTGGCCGCGCGTCAGCTCGCTCTCCTCGGCGATCGCCGTGCGGATGCGCTCGCTGATCGCATGGCGGTTCGGCAGCCCGGTGAGCACGTCGGTGGTCGCGAGCTCGGTGAGCCGCTGCTGCGCGGTGCGCTCCTCGGTGATGTCGATGCCCGAGCAGATCAGGAACTGCTCGTCGACGCCGCTGCCGCTCTGCACGAACTTGTTGCGGAACTGGAACAGGCGCGGCCCGTTGACCGTGTTGATGTAGCGCTCGACCGCGAACGACTGGTTGCTCGCGAAGAAGCCCGTGATGTTGCTGCGCGACTGCGCACCCTGCTCGGGGCTCATGAACAGCTCGAACGCGCTGCGGCCGATCACGTCGACCTCGCGCTTGCCCGTCACTTCCTCGCACAGGCGGTTGAAGCGCTGCACCATCCCGTTGCGATCGAGGATCACGACGAGCGAATTCACTTCGGACACGACCTGCTCGGCGAACGCGAGCCCTTGCGACAGGTCGCCGGCGACGGACGCGGTATCGGAATAGGCGGACGCCGTGCCGGCCCAGTCGACCGTATTGACCTTCCTGCCGACGAGATGGAGGCTGACCGGGTTGCCGAACAGCACGATGTCCAGCACGAGGTGCGACGTGACACCGGTCAGCGCGCGGATGCGCGCGGCCTGTTCGACCGTCAGCGCGACAGCGACATTGGTCAGCCCGCGGACCGCGGCCAGTTCGAGCGCGTTGCTGTCGCTGCCGAGACGCCAGCAGGGGCTGCGCGTACCGACATGCGCCTCGAGCACCGCGCTATCGTTTTCGTCATCCATGGACACGCCCCGATCCAAAAAAACGCACAGTGTAGACGGAGGCGAGCAGGCCCGCCGCCTTCCCGGGCCGCGCCGTGCGCGTGCCCGGCAGGGCAGCCGTGATTGCCGTGGCGGCCGCCTCGTCCCGTACTTGTTTGCAGCTGATGCAACCGGCGTTCGCGCGTGATGCGCGCAGGTTCTGCCTTACGAATGATGGAAGCCATCTTATCAAATGACGATGAAGATTGGCACTCACATTTAGAGAAGAGTGTCAAGGAATCGGGACTCGATTGGCAAGCCGGATTTTTCGTGTTTGGTCGCTTGCGATCGGACGGACGACGCGCCGCGCGCCGAGGGCCGCGTGCCGGGCCGGAACCCATGACGGGCGGGCGTTCGAGGCCGATTCACAGATATGGGGCCGGATCTTATGACAAGACCGTGGCAGCAGGGTCGAATCGCATGCCGCGATCCGGTTTCCGCCATTTTTGATTCCGTTCGCGAGTGAATGCGCAGCTTTATTCCACAGTTCGTTGCAATGTCCTTCACCCGCCCCCGCGTATCCGGCGCGGGGCCCGCGCCGGATGCACCGCTCAGTCCGGCGCGCCGTAGCCGCCGCCGCCCGGCGTTTCGACGACGAACACGTCGCCCGGCGCCATCTGCGCGCGGCCGATGTGGTCGAGCGCCTCGACCGTGCCGTCCGCCCGCTCGATCGTGTTGCGGCCGAGCGCGCCGGCCTCCCCGCCCGCCGCGCCGAACGGCGCGTGGATCCGGTTGTTCGACAGGATCGACGCGGTCATCGGCTCGAGGAAGCGGATGCGCCGCACCGCACCGTCGCCGCCGCGCCAGCGCCCGCCGCCGCCCGAGCCGGCGCGGATCCGATGCGAATCGAGCCGCACCGGATAGCGCCATTCGAGCACCTCCGGATCGGTGAGCCGCGAGTTCGTCATGTGCGTCTGCACCGCGCCGACGCCCGCGAAGCCGTCGCCCGCGCCGCTGCCGCCCGCGATCGTCTCGTAGTACTGGTACCGATCGTTGCCGAATGTGAAGTTATTCATCGTTCCCTGGCTCGACGCGACGCAACCGAGCGCGCCGTACAGCGCGTTGGTGATCGCCGACGACGTCTCGACGTTGCCCGACACGACGGCCGCCGGATATTCGGGGTTCAGCATCGAGCGGGCCGGCACGATCACGGTCAGCGGCTTCAGGCAGCCGGCGTTCAGCGGGATGTCGTCGCCGACCAGCGTGCGGAACACGTAGAGCACCGCCGCCATGCAGACGGCCTTCGGCGCGTTGAAGTTGTTGTCGAGCTGCGCGGACGTGCCGGTGAAGTCGATCTCCGCACACCGCGCCGCGCGGTCGACGCGAATCGCGACGCGAATCTCCGCGCCGTTGTCGAGCGGGTAGCGGTACGCGCCGTCCTGCAGCGCGCCGATCACGCGCCGCACGGCTTCTTCCGCGTTGTCCTGCACGTGCCCCATGAACGCGAGCACGACGTCGCGGCCGAACTGCGCGACCATCCGGCGCAATTCGTCGACGCCCTTCTGATTCGCGGCGACCTGCGCGCGCAGGTCGGCCATGTTCTGCTCGACGTTGCGTGCCGGATAGCGGCCGGATGCCAGCAGCGCGCGCGTCTCGGCGTCGCGCAGCACGCCGGCCGACACGAGCTGCCAGTTGTCGATCAGCACGCCTTCCTCGTCGATATGGGTCGAATCGGGCGGCATCGAGCCCGGCGTCGTGCCGCCGATGTCCGCGTGGTGGCCGCGCGAGCCGACGTAGAACAGCGGCGCGTCCGAGCCGTCCGCGAACACCGGCGTGATGACCGTCACGTCCGGCAGGTGCGTGCCGCCGTGGTACGGGTCGTTCAGCATGAACACGTCGCCGTCGCGCATGCGGCCGCGGTTGCGCTCGATCACCGTCCGGATGCTTTCGCCCATCGAGCCGAGGTGCACGGGCATGTGCGGCGCGTTCGCGATCAGGTTGCCGTCGCCGTCGAAGATCGCGCACGAGAAGTCGAGCCGCTCCTTGATGTTCACCGAGTACGCGGTGTTCTGCAGCCGCAGCCCCATCTGCTCGGCGATCGACATGAACAGGTTGTTGAAGATCTCGAGCCGCACCGGATCGGCATCGGTGCCGAGCGAGCGGCGCGTCGGCAGCGGCGTCGTGCGCGTCAGCACGAGGTTGCCCTGGGCGGTCATCCCGGCGCGCCAGCCGGGCTCGACGACGGTCGTGCCGTTCTTCTCCGCGACGATCGCCGGGCCGTCGATCGCGTCGCCGGCGCGCAGCGTGTCGCGCACGTACAGCGCCGCGTCGTGCCAGCGGTCGCCGGAATAGAAGCGCACGGCCGTGTGTGCCTGCGGCGCCGTGCCTTCCCCGCGCGGAGCGAGCGGCGCGAGGTCGACCGGTGCGTCCGAGTGGCCGATCGCCTCGACCGACGCGAGCTCGGCGACGAGCGGCGTGCCGGGCATCAGGAACGCGTAGCGCTGCCGGTACGCGGCCTCGAACGCCTGCTGCATCGCGGCGACGCTGCCGGCCGGTACGTCGAGCGCCGAATCGGTGCCCTGGTAGCGCAGGTGCACGCGCCGCTCGGTCGCGATCCGCTCCGGCGGCACGCCCTGTTCGAGCAGCGCGCCGATGGCCTCGTCGGCCAGCCGGTCGAGCGCCGCGTTCAGCGCCGGCAGCGACGCGTCGGTCAGCACGGCCTCGACCGCGCGCTCGCGCATCGCGGTCTGGTCGGCCAGCCCCATCCCGTACGCGGACAGCACGCCCGCGAGCGGATGCGCGAACACCTGCGTCATCCCGAGCGCATCGGCCACGCCGCACGCGTGCTGGCCGCCCGCGCCGCCGAACGTCGTCAGCACGTAGCGCGACACGTCGTGGCCGCGCTGCACGGAAATCTTCTTGATCGCGTTCGCCATGCTGCCGATCGCGATCTCCAGGAAACCTTCGGCAAGCGTCTCGGGCGTCTCGCGCCGCCCGGTCGCCGCGTGAATTTCATCGGCGAGCGCCGCGAACTTCGCGACCACGCCGTCGCGGTCGAGCGGCTGGTCCGCATGCGGGCCGAACACGCGCGGGAAATGATCGGGCTGAATCTTGCCGAGCATCACGTTGCAGTCGGTCACCGTCAGCGGGCCGCCGCGCCGGTACGCGGCCGGCCCCGGGTTCGCGCCGGCCGATTCGGGCCCCACGCGCAGCCGCGCGCCGTCGAAGCCGAGCACCGAGCCGCCGCCCGCGGCGACCGTATGGATGCTCATCATCGGTGCGCGCATCCGCACGCCGGCCACCTGCGTCTCGAACGCGCGCTCGAATTCGCCGTTGTAGTGCGACACGTCGGTCGACGTGCCGCCCATGTCGAAGCCGATCACCTGGCCGAAGCCGGCCGCGCGCGCCGCGCGCACCATCCCGACGATGCCGCCGGCCGGACCCGACAGGATCGCGTCCTTGCCCTGGAACGCATCGGCGCGCGTCAGCCCGCCGCTGCTCTGCATGAACTGCAGGTTCACGCCCGGCATCTCGTGCGCGACCTGCTCGACGTAGCGGCGCAGGATCGGCGACAGGTACGCGTCGACCACGGTCGTGTCGCCGCGCGACACCATCTTCATCAGCGGCGACACCTCGTGCGACACCGACACCTGCGTGAAGCCGATGCGGCGCGCGAGTTCGGCCAGCGCGCGTTCGTGCGCGGTATGGCGGTAGCCGTGGATCAGCACGATCGCGAGCGCGCGCACGCCGTCGTCGAACACGCGTCGCAACGACGCTTCGGTACCCTGAACGTCGAGCGGCACGACCACGTCGCCATGCGCGCCGACGCGCTCGTCGATCTCGACGACCGTCTCGTACAGCGCGTCGGGCAGCACGATCTCGAGATCGAACAGGCGCGGCCGGTTCTGGTACGCGATGCGCAGCACGTCGCGAAAGCCGCGCGTCGTCGCGAGCGCGGTGCGTTCGCCCTTGCGTTCGAGCAGCGCGTTGGTCGCGACCGTCGTGCCCATCTTCACCATGTCGACCCGCTCGGGCGTGATCGGCTCGCCGGCCGCGAGGCCGAGCAGATGGCGGATGCCGGCCACGGCCGCGTCGCGGTACTGCTCGGGGTTCTCCGACAGCAGCTTGTGCGTGACGAGCGTGCCGTCGGGCCGCCGCGCGACGATGTCGGTGAACGTGCCGCCGCGGTCGATCCAGAATTGCCAGCGCGCGGTGTCGGAGGGAACGGGGGAAAGATGTCGGTCGGTCATGATGGTCGATGCGTCGTTGAATCGAGGGACGAGCGCCGCCGCACGGCGCGCGTCGCGCGCCGCGTGGGGGTACCGGTAAAAAGGGGAAAAAGGGAGAAAGCGCCGCGCGGGCCGCTGCCGCTTACGCGGCGTCGAGTTCGCGGCCGCGGGTCTCGGGCAGCGTCAGCGCGGCGACGATCACCACGCCGTACGCGGCGACCGCGAAGATGCCGATGCTCGTGCCGAGCCCGTACTGCTTGGCCAGCGCGCCGATCAGGAACGGGAACAGCGCACCGATCGCGCGGCCCACGTTGTAACAGAAGCCCTGGCCGGAACCGCGCACGCGGGTCGGGAACAGCTCGGTGAGGAACGCGCCCATCCCCGAGAAGATGCCCGATGCGAAGAAGCCGAGCGGGAAGCCGAGCCACAGCATCGACGCGTTGGTCAGGTGCAGCGACGTGTACGCGAATGCGATCACCATCGAGCCGACCGCGAACAGGATGAAGTTCGGCTTGCGGCCGAGGCGGTCGGTCAGGTATGCGCTCGTCAAGTAGCCGACCCACGAGCCGAGGATGATCATCGCGAGATAGCCGCCGGTGCCCATCACCGTGAGGTGCCGCTCGGTCTTCAGGAAGGTCGGCAGCCACGTCGTGATCGCGTAGTAGCCGCCCTGCGCGCCGGTCGTCAAGAGCGCCGCGCGCAGCGTCGTCGTGATCAGCTTCGGCGCGAAGATCTCGGTGAGGCGCGGCGCGTCGGCCACTTTCGCCTGCGCGGCCTTCTCCTTCTCGTAGACGTCCGGCTCCTTCACGTAGCGGCGGATCGCGACGACCAGCAGCGCGGGCGCGAGCCCGACGAGGAACAGCGCGCGCCACGCCTGCTCGGCCGGCAGCACCGAGAACAGCAGCGCATACAGCAGCGCGCACAGCCCCCAGCCGATTGCCCAGCCCGACTGCACGAGGCCGACCGCCTTGCCGCGGTCGCGCGCGCGAATCACCTCGCCGATCAGCACCGCACCGGCCGTCCATTCGCCGCCGAAGCCGAAGCCCATCAGCGCGCGCGCCGCGACCAGTTGATGGTAGTTCTGCGCGAGCCCGCACAGCGCGGTGAACACCGCGAACCACAGCACCGTGAGCTGCAGCGTGCGCACGCGGCCGATCCGGTCGGACAGGATGCCGGCGATCCAGCCGCCGAGCGCCGACGCGAGCAACGTGATCGTGCCGATGAAACCGGCGTCGGCGAACGAGATGCCCCAGGTCGCGACGAGCGTCGGGATCACGAACGACAGCATCTGCGTGTCCATTCCGTCGAGCATGTAGCCGACCTTGCAGCTCCAGAACGCGCGGCGCTCGCGCGGCTGCGCCTCCGCGTACCACGCGAACAGGCCGCTGCGCTCGTGGCTCGCGGGCTCGGCGGCGGGCGCCGCGAGGGTCTTGCTTTCCATGGTGATGCTCCTGTCGTGATGCGCCGTCAAATGGCGTGTGGTGCGGTGTGCCTGTCGTCGGTGTGTCGTCGGTGTGTCGCGTACGGGGCGATCGGCGGGTCAGAACACGGCCAGCGACGCGTTCGTGATGTCGGTCATCAACATGTGGCCGGGCGTATGCGCGATCGCGATCGGCAGCTTCGCGTCCATCAGCGCCGTTTGCGGCGTCACGCCGCACGCCCAGAACACCGGCAGCTCGCCGTCGCGGATCGTCACCGCGTCGCCGAATTCGGGCGCGTTCAAATCCTCGATGCCCAGCTCCCGCGGGTGGCCGATATGGACCGGCGCGCCGTGCACGCCCGGGAACCGGCTCGTGATCTGCACCGCGCGGATCGCGTCGGCGCCGCGCAGCGGCCGCATCGACACGACCAGCTGACCGCCGAAGATCCCCGCGCGGCGGTTCGGGATCGACGTACGGTACATCGGCACGTTGCGCCCCTCCTCGACGTGGCGCAACCCGATTCCTTCGCGGGCGAGCATGTCCTCGAACGAGAACGAGCAGCCGATGGCAAATACGACGAAATCGTCGCGCCACAGCGCTTCCAGCGATTCGACCCGCTCGGTCAGGCGGCCGTCGAGGTAGACGTTGTAGCTCGGCACGTCGGTGCGGATGTCGAGATCCTCGCCGAGCGAGTCGATCCGGAACGCGCCCGGTTCGCCAACGCCCAGCAGCGGGCAGGCCTTCGGGTTGGCCTGGCAGAAGCGCAGGAAATCGTGCGCGTACGCGTCGGGCAGGATCGCCAGGTTCGCCTGGGCAAACGGGCCGCAATGGCCGGCGGTCGGGCCGCGGAACGCGCCGCGGCGCACGGACTGGCGGAATTCGGAAGGCGTCATGATAGTCGGTCGCGGAATCGGGATGGGGTGGCGATGACGGTGGTGTGTCATCGGATACGGCGAAGAATAGAAAAGAAAAAATTTTGTCGCCAACGAGTTTTTTTGCGTCCGTTGTATAGAATTTCTTAACGAATCTGCGGGTTTTCCCCGGTCCCGTTCATTTTTCGTCGCCGGCAAGCTGCGCATCCACCGCTCGCCCGACCGCCATGAATACCCGTTTTCTCGAAACCTTCGTCACGCTCGCCAAGCTGCGCAACTTCCGCACGACCGCGGCTGCGCTGCATGCGACGCCGGCCGCGATCTCGCAGCGCCTGAAGGCGCTCGAGGACGAACTGCACACGGTACTCGTCGATCGCGACAGCCGCGCGTTCCGGCTCACGCCGAACGGCGAATACCTGCTCGGCTACGCGAAAGCCGTGGTCGAGGCGACGCAGGAGCTGCAGGCCGCCGCGTCCGGCGAGCGCGCGCTACGCGGCAAGCTGCGGCTCGGCGTGATCGAGACGGTCGTGCACAGCTGGCTGCCGCACTATATGCGGCGGCTCGCGGCCGACTATCCGCAGCTCGAGATCGATCTGACCGTCGATGTCAGCGTCGTGCTGCAACGCCGGCTGATGGCCGGCGAGCTCGACCTGATCATCCGCGTGGAAGGCAGCGACGAGGCGTCGGTCGTGTGCGACGCGCTCGCGAACTACCCGGTGCGCTGGATCGCGCGCGCGGGGCTGCTGCCGAACACGCGCACGGGCCTCGCGCGGCAGGTGCTGCGCCAGCCGATCCTCACCTACGGGCGCGGGACCGCACCCCATCGTGCGCTGGAAGACATCGTCCGCACGCTTGCGCATGCGCACGGCGTGCCGCTGTCGGAGACGCGCATCACCGGGTCGCCGTCGATCTCGGTGATCGTGCAACTGGTGCGCGACGGCTTCGGTGTCGCCGCGATTCCGGTGCTGTTCGTCGACGCGCTGATCGAGAGCGGCGAAGTGGTCGAACTGCCGCTGCAGCCGTCGCCGCCGTCGATCGTCGTGTCGATGTCGCGGCGGGCCGACGCGCCGCGGTTCGTGCACGGGGCGTCGATCGCGGCACGCGCGGCATGTCACGAATATTGCGAGAAGAGCACGCGGTTGCTGGTCGAAGCGCTTTGACCGTGCAGCGGTGGACGACGCGCGTTCGACATCGCGACGCGAATCGCCCACAATCGCGTTCGGCGCGTCGCCGGATCGGCGCCGCGCATCGCGAATGAAGGCCGGGCCGTCCGGCCTTCGTCGCCTCGCATGACCGTGCACGACAGGAAGGCAACATGCAGATTCGCTCCGCTTCGCCCCGCCTGAACCTCGCGCGCGTCGTGATCGTCGCGCTGTATGCCGCGTCGCTGCTGCTGCCCGTCGCGGCCGAACCGCCGAATGCGGCCGGCGCGGTGAGCTGGTGGCACGGTTACACGGTGCTCGCGCTCGGCGGGCTCGCGATCCTCGACCTGCAATTCGCATGGCTCGGCAATCCGCTGCTCGTCGTCGCACTGCTCAGGCCGAGCCGTACCGTGTCGGCGCTGCTCGCCGCGGTCGTGGTCTTTGCGCTCGGGTGGCATACGATCCCGACCGACGCGAACTACGAAACGATCCGCACGTTCGGGGCCGGGTACTACTTATGGATTGCGGCGATGGCTGGCGCCGCCGCGCTGCCGTGGATCGCTGGGCGCAGGTCGCACGAGGGCGGTGCGCCGAGCCGCACCGCCGATGCCGCGGCTGCGGCCGTGCCGACCGGCACCGGCAGCCCGGTCCGACCGAATGCCGCACCGGCAGCGGCCCGACCGTTTAGCCGGCAGAGCGGCTGGACCGTGACGGCAAACGATACGCGCATCGCGTCGACCGACCAGACCGGGACGACGCGCGGCATCGCGCTGTCCGACCTCGGCGCGATCCTGATCGAAACCAGCGACCACGGGCCGTTCGTGTCGGATGTCTGGTGGGTCCTGTTCGATACGAACAAGCAGTTCGCGTGCGGGTTCCCTCAGGATGCACACGGCGCGAAGGCGGCGGTCGACCGGCTGCTGGACCTGCCCGGCATCGATCACCGCAAGGTCATCGACGCGCAGACGTCGATCCAGCACGCGACCTTCCCGATCTGGGAGCGCGCGGCGAGTAGGCCGGCCGCGCAGGGAGAAGCCGGGGCGGCTGCCTGAGCGGCAACCCTTACGCGGATGGCCCCGCATGCGGCGGCGTCAGCTTGCCGTCGCCATACTCGCGAAGCACCTGCGAAATCACGACGCGATATCCATCGAGCCAGCGCGCCTGCTTCGCCTTCGCTTCGAGATGCGCGGGATGCCGCATCAACTGCCGCAGCGCCGCCTCGGATTCCCAGTAGTAGACGTTCTGGATCAAGCCGGCTTGCGCGTTCTCCCACGTTTCCTCGCCGAGATAGCCGGGCGTCGCACGCGCCATGTCGGCGATCTGCCGGTCGAGCCGGTGGAATTCGTCGTCGTACTGCCCGGCGCGAAAAATGAAGGTCGACGCGTACATGCGCTCCATCCGAACGATTGAAAGAGCGGCAAGTGTAAGGCACGCACGGCGTGCCGCGATCGTCAGGCGGCGAGCGGAGCGGCGTCGATGCCGGAACAGTTCGCGCAACGACAGCGGCCGCACGCATTGCACGCGAGCAGGTAGGTGTCTACCACGGCCGCCGCACCGAATCCTGATAGCGCGTGAGGATGAAGCGCGCGACGTCGTCCGAGTGATACGCGGCGACGAGCCGCGCGACCCACGGCTTCGCGCGATCGGCGTCGCGCACCGTGAGCACGTTCGCGTACGGCGAGCGGGCATCCTCCAGGCTGATGCCGTCGCGCGCGGGCTGCAGCCCGGCGCGGGCCGCGTCGTCGCTGTCGATCGCGACGAACGCGGCCGTATCGAGCGCCGCGTAAAGCCGGTCGCGGCGCAGCGCGACCAATTTCAGCCCGAGCCGGTTGCCCGTGACGTCGCGCAGCGTCGCATGCAGGCCGGCCGTGTCGCGCAGCGTCACCAGCGTGTCGTTCTGCAGCAGCACGAGCGCGCGCGCCATCCCGCGCGGATCGGCCGGAAGCGCGACCGTCGCACCGGGCTGCAGTTCGTTCAGGTTCTTCAGCTTGCGCGAATAGAACGCCATCGGCAGCGTGACGGTCGGCGCGACCTCGGTCAGCGCGACGCGCTTGCGGGCGCGGGTCGCGGCAAGCTGTTGCGCATCCTCGAAGCTGGCCGCATCGATCCGACCGTCGGCCAGCGCCGTGTCGATGCGCGACGCATCGTCGAATTCGACGACGTCGACGCCCAGCCCTCGCGCGGCGGCCACCCGCTTCACTTCGTCGAGGATCTGCGCGTGCACGCCGCGCGTGACGCCGACGCGCACGGCCGGCAACGCGGTTTCGGCAGCCAGCGCCGCTCCCTGCTGCGTCGACGCGCACGCAATCAGCAGCCACGCTGCAACGAATCGTCCGATGGCGGTCGTCATGACGCGTCCCTCAGAATCGTGCGAAACCCGATATGCGACGCACCGAGATCGGCTTCCTGCCGTTCGCGCGACGACGCACGATAGCGCACGCAGTAATCGCGCGAGCACAGGAACGAGCCGCCCTTGATGACCATCGGCGTATCGTGCGGGCGCGTCGACGGCGCGACGGCCGCCGTGTCGCCGTTCGTGTGGGATTGATGCGGGCCCGTGTACGCGTCCTTCGTCCATTCCCATGCGTTGCCGATCATGTCGTAAAGACGAAAGCCGTTCGCCGCATAGCAGCCGACGGGCGCCAGCCCGGCGTGGCCGTCCTCGGCCGAGTCGAGCACCGGAAACGCACCCTGCCAGTAATTCGCGGCCGGCTTGCCCTGCGCGTCGCGCGGCGCCGCATCGAGCGATGCGTCGTCACGGCCGGCCTTGCCCGCGTATTCCCATTCGGCCTCGGTCGGCAGGTCGCGGCCGAGCCAGTGCGCATACGCGAGTGCATCGCGCTGCGTGACGAGCGTCACCGGCAGATTGCCGAGCCCCGCCACGTCGCTGCCGGGCCCGCGCGGATGCCGCCACGATGCGCCCTTCACCCACGACCACCACGCGAGGTCGCGCGCGTTCATCTCGTCGCGCGTCGGCACATGGAACACGGCGGCGCCTCCCTGCTGCTCGGCCTCGGTCACGTAGCCAGTAGCCTGCACGAATGCGGCGAACTGCGCGATCGTCACGTCGGTCTGGTCGATCCAGAAGCCGCCGACGCGTGTGCGACCGTCGCCGACCGGGCGCTCGTCCGCATAGCCGCGCGTGCTGCCGAACACGAACGCACCGCCGCGCAGATGCACCATTCCGGCCTTCGGATCGTCGCGCCACTTCGACGGCAGCCCCGAATAGCGTTCGCACTGGCGCTCCGAACCGAGCGGCGCGAGCGCTCGGCCGCGATTGAGGTCGTCGAACGCGCCGCCAGCCGGCGCCGCCGGATTCGCATAGCCCGCCGCGAAC
The DNA here is from genome assembly GCF_002959955.1 of Burkholderia sp. BE12. Classification (NCBI taxonomy): domain Bacteria; kingdom Pseudomonadati; phylum Pseudomonadota; class Betaproteobacteria; order Burkholderiales; family Burkholderiaceae; genus Burkholderia; species Burkholderia sp. BE12. The sequence goes on from NZ_PREY01000035.1 coordinate 14,072, forward strand.
GCGGCGGCGAACAGCGTGGCGGCCAGCGCCGCGCCGATCGTCCAGAAACGGAACCGCATCGTGTCGCCCTCCGCGCTCAGTAATAGCCGCGCGGACGCAGCGGCTCGACGCCGCCGACGTTGCTCATGTAGGCCTTCCACTGGTCGACGAGCTTGCCGATCACCGACGGGTTCTGCGCGGACACGTCGGTCGTCTCGCCGCGATCCGACGCGAGGTCGTACAGCTGCCAGTGCCCGTCGAGCGGCCCGAGCGGCGGTTCGGTCCACAGCGCCTTCCAGCGGCCGTCGGCGCTGCGCAGGTACGCGCGGCCATACGCTTCGTCGCCGAACGGCGTCGTGTGCACCTCGCCCGTCGCCGAGCCCGTGAGCACCGGCAGCAGCGACTGGCCCGTGACCGGATACACGTAGCGGTTGTTGTAGACGACCTTGCCCTTGTTCTGGTCGACGCCCGTCAGCGTGTTGACGAGCGGCGGCGCCGGCTGCGACGGCGGCGTGACGCCCGCGACCGCAAGGAACGTCGCCGTGTTGTCGGTCACGTGCGTGAACGCGCGCAGCGTCGGCAACGGCTGCGACTGGCCCGGCAGGTGCACGATGGTCGGCGTCGATACGCCGCCTTCGCCCGAATAGCCCTTCGTGAGCCGGAACGGCGCCGCGCTCACTTCGGCCCAACGCAGCCCGTACTGCAGGCGCTGCGCATTCTGCTTGCCGTTGTCGGTGCCGAGCGCCGAATAGGTCGGCTCCTGCGCGTTCGCGGTATCGGTTGCGGTCGGGTCGGCGCCGGAATCGATCGGCCAGCCTTCCGCGCCGTTGTCCGACTGGAACATGATGAACGTGTTGTCGTATTCGCCGATGTCCTTCAGGTGCTGGATCAGCAGGCCGATGTTGTAGTCGAGGTTCTCGACCATCCCCGCGTAGATTTCCATGTAGCGCGCCTGTGCCCGGCGCTCGGCCGGCGACAGGCTCGCCCACCGCTTGTCGACCTTGCCGGGGCCGTAGTCGCCGTAGCCGTCCGCGGCCGAATGCACTGCGTTGACGTACTTCGCGCCGGCCGTGCCGTCGTTTGCGGTCGCGGGCGATGCGGCCGTCGTCTCCGGCAGCCCGTCGAACGGTTTGAAATCGGCGGGAATCAGGCCGAGCGCCTTCTGCCGCGCGATCCGCGCGTTGCGGATCGCATCGTAGCCGGCGTCGTACACGCCCGCGTACTTGTGCAGCCACGGATCGGGCACCTGCAGCGGCCAGTGCGGCGACGTGTAGGCCGCGTACGCGAAGAATGGTTTGCCGTCCTGCTTGTTCGCATCGATGTACGAGATCAGCTTCTGCGTATAGAAATCGGTCGAATAGAACACGGCCGGGCTGCCGCCCGCGCCGCCCGGCTGCCCGGGCTGGCCAGGCTGCACGTAGCGGCCGTCTTCCGTGTAGTTCGACGAGCCGGCCGGCTCGTGCGCGAAGTGGTTCGTCGCCGCGCCGCCGAGCAGCACGTAGCTGCGCTCGAAGCCCCACTGGTCGGGGGTCTGCCCGCTGCCCGTCGCACTGCCGACGATCCCCGAGCCGATGTGCCACTTGCCCGCGATGTACGTGTGATAGCCGGCGTCCTTCAGCAGTTGCGCGAACGACAGCGCGCGGTCGTTCAGGTAGCCCTCGTAGCCGGGCAGCCCGCGCCGCTCGTCGGTCGGCACGCCCATCGTGCCTTCGCCGACGAGATGGTGATCGGTGCCGGACACCAGCATCGCGCGCGTGATCGCGCAGACGGCGCCCGTGTGATGGTTCGACAGGATGCGGCCCGACGCGACGAGCGCGTCGAGGTTCGGCGTGTCGATCTCGCCGCCGAATGCGTGGATGTCGGAATAGCCGAGATCGTCGGCCATGATGTACAGGATGTTCGGGCGTTTTGCCGGCGGCGCCACGCTGGCCTGCGGCGGCGGATCGCTGTCGACACCGCCGCACGACGCGAGCGACAGCGCACCGGCGATCGCGGCGCAGACGACACGGAAACGGAAGGCATGCAACGGCGACGCGGGCTTTTTCATTGTTGTGGAACGCTCGATCTACGGGATCGGCGATCTTAGCGTCGCGCGCGCGGCGCCCAAAGTCGGATTCGTCACATGCTAACGGGGTGGGGGAATATGCGATGCAGGCTCAATACGGGCCATTTCGCGCGCCCCGCGCCGCGATGCGTCAGCCGCGCCCGCCGAGGCTGCCGCCGCCGTCCACGGCCAGCACCTGCCCCGTGACGAAACCGGCTTCGTCGGACAGGAAAAACGCGATCGCGGCCGCCACGTCGTCAGGCGTGCCGAGCCGGCGCGCGGGGATCGTCGCGAGCACCTTGCGCTCGGCTTCGCTGCCGACGGGCCGTGTCTGGCGGAACAGTTCCGTCTCGATCGGCCCCGGCGCGACCGCGTTGACGGTCACGCCATGTTCGGCCAGTTCGAGTGCCCACGTGCGCGTGCAGCCAACGAGCGCGCTCTTCGCGGCCGAATACGCGGTGCGATCGAGGCTGCCGAAAATCGCACGGCTGCAGATGTTGACGATGCGCCCATGACCGCGCGCCTTCATCGCGTCGGCGAAATGCTGCGTGACCTGGATCGCGGCCCGCACGTTCAGATCGAACACGGCCTGCAGCGAGCCGAAGTCGATCTGCCCGAGCGGCTGCGGCAACGCGATGCCGGCGTTGTTCACGATGCCGTCGATATCGGCCGACGCACCGATGCGCGCGAGCGTCGCGGCCGTCTGATCGATATCGGCGAGATCGCATGCGAGCAATTCCCCGGGGAAATCGACGCCCTGCGCATGCCGCGCGAGGCCGATGACGCGATGGCCGCGCCGCGCAAGCATCGAGCTGACCGCGAAGCCGATTCCGCGCGACGCGCCGGTAACGAGATAGGTGCGAGATGACATGATTCGTGCCTCGTGCGAAAGAATCGAAGACGGCGCGATGCGTGCGCTGCCGCGCGGTGCATGCATGTTCCGCACGATTGTGCGTCACGCGGAAAAAACGCGTACGGTCGCCGTGATCCGCTGCGCGCGAGCGGGCCGCCCCGACGAGAATCGGCAGCGCGCGACGCAACGCGATCCGCCATGCGAGCACCTCGCCCGCCAGCCACGCGAGCGCGACGAGCAGCGGCGCGAGCGCCCCGACGAGAATCGGCTGCTGCGACATGCCGAGCTTCGGGCTCAGCTACGTCCACGCGACATACGCTGCGTCAACCGACCCTGCGCGACGGGCGCGGATCGCGCTCGCCGCGATCCGGCGCACCCCGCCCGTCTGTGTCATCCGACGCCAGCATCCGCGGAATCTCGTCGACCAGCGCATCGATGACGACGCGCACCTTCGACGGCACGTGCCGCGACTTCGGCCGCACCGCGAACACCTCCGCGCCCGATACGCTGTTGCTGTCCATCACGAGCGCGAGCCGGCCGTCGCGCAGGTACGGCGCCATCAGCCAGCACGGCAGCCATGCGAGGCCCGCGCCGGCGGCGGCGGCCTCCGCGATCGCCTGCAGGTCGTCGAACCGCAGGCGCCCGGCCACGCGGTGATCGTGCACCTCGCCGTCCGCGCCGATGATCCGCCACGGCACCGGCTGCCCGCCGCGCGAATACGCGATGCCGACGTGCGACGCGAGTTCGTCGAGCCCCGACGGCCGGCCATGACGTTCGAGATACGCGGGCGATGCGCAGATGCCCATGCGCTGCACGCCCAGCCGCCGGCCGACGAGCGCGCTCGTGTCGGCTAGCTCGCCGATGCGCACCGCGATGTCGACGCCGTCGTCGATCAGGTCGGCCAAGCGATCGCTGAACGACACGTCGATTTCGAGTCGCGGATGACGCTCGACGAGACGCCGCATGACCGGCGCCACGCATTGCCGCCCGAACAGCACGGGCACGCTGACGCGCAGCCGCCCGGACGGCTCGCGCCGCCCCGCGTCGAGCGCGGCCTCCGTTTCGCCGAGGTCGGCCAGCAACCGCCGGCATTGCTCGTAGTAGATGTTCCCTTCGTCGGTCAGGTTGAGCTGGCGGGTCGTGCGCTGCAGCAGCCGCACGCCGAGACGAAGCTCGAGCCGCGCGACGACCTTCGCGACCGCCGAACGCGTGACGCCGAGCCGCAGCGCCGCCGCCGCGAAGCTGCCCGACTCCACGACCTCGACGAATTCCGCGACGCCTCTCAGCCGCTCGTCCATGTGATTCCGCTCCGGTTCGTTCGCAAGTTTGTGTCCCGTATGGAAACAGTTCGTGGCCAAACTCTCGCCAATGCGTCCCGATACGCAACACTATGATAGTCCGGTCCCCTTCGAACCAGGAGTCGAACATGCATGCATGGCAACTGAAACCGGGCGACGGCGTCGCCGGGCTCCGGCGCATCGACGCCGTCCGCCGGCCGGTCGGACCGACCGACGTCGTCGTGAAGATCCACTCGGCCGGGCTGAACTATCGCGACCTGATGTTCGCGCGCGGCGATTATCTCGGCATCGGCGACGCGCCGCTGATTCCCGTGGCCGACGGCGCGGGCGAAGTCGTCGAAACCGGCCGCGACGTCACGCGCTTCAAGCCCGGCGATCGCGTCATCAACACGTATTTCCCGCGCTGGCTCGACGGGCCGCCCACGCCGGCGAAAGTCTCCGGTTCGCCCGGCGCGCAATTCGACGGCGTGCTGGCCGAACACTTCGTATCCGACGAAACCGCGCTGGTCGCGATTCCCGCGCATCTCGACTATGACGAGGCGGCGACGCTGTCGTGCGCGGGCGTCACCGCATGGAATGCGCTGTTCGCCGACGGGGGCCTGGGCCCCGGCTCGACCGTCGTGCTGCTCGGCACCGGCGGCGTATCGATCGTCGCGCTGCAGCTCGCGCACGCCGCGGGGCTGCGGACGATCGTCACGTCGTCGAGCGACGCGAAGCTCGAACGCGCGCGTGCACTCGGTGCGGATGCAACGATCAACTATCGCGCGACGCCCGAATGGCAGCATGAAGTGCTGCGGCTCACCGACGGCGCGGGCGCGGATCTCGTCGTCGAGGTCGGCGGACGCGACACGCTGCCGCGCTCGGTCGCCGCGACGAAGCTGAGCGGCATCGTGTCGGTGATCGGCGGCCTCAGCAGCTTCGGCGGCCCCGAACTCGGGCTGCTGTCGCTGATCGGCGGCATCCGGCGCCTTCACGGGATCATGGTCGGCAGCCGCGCGATGCTCGACGACGTCGTTCGTCTCGTCGACGCGAAGCGAATCCGGCCCGTCGTCGATCGCGTGTTCGGCTTCGACGAAGTGCCGGACGCCTATGCGTACCTGCAGTCGGGCCAGCATTTCGGCAAGGTCGTGATTCGCGTCGCGGCGTGACGGAGGGAAAGCGGGAGAAAGCGGCGCGACGCACGGTCACGCACGCGCATCGGCGGCGACGGACGGCGAGCATCCGCCATCCGTCGCCGCCCGCTTTACCGCACTCCTCCGTTAAAACTTGTGACGAATCCCCGCATGCACCATCAGTTGCTTCGACGTCGAAGACAGGTCCGCCGCGCCAGGGATGAGCGCCTGATCGAGCGATGAACCCGTCGCGTCGCCGGCAACCCGCTGATACGCGCCCATCAGGTACACGTCCGTCCGCTTCGACAGGTTGTAGTCGGCCATCAGCCCGATCGAATGGATCTTCGGCTTCGCGCTGCCCGTCGTCGCGTCGTAGCGCACCGTCGTGTACACGTACTGCGCGCCGACGAAGAACGCGGGCGTGAACTGGTATTTGCCGTTCACCTCGAAGTTCTGGTACTTGATCGCCGTCACCGTGCCGCCGGCGAGCGGCCCCGTCACGGGCGCGATTGTCTCGTCGCCGAACAGGTAGCCGACGTTCGCGGTCGGACGCGTGACGTTGCTGTTCGTGTACGCGAAGCCGACCGTCGCGGGCCCGGCCGTGTAGTTGATACCCGCGCCGAAGATTCGCAGCCGCGCCGACGCAAAATTCGCATCGGCGCCGACCGAGCCCGAACCCGCGACCGCGCCGCCGGACGTCGCGCCCGGGTTGTTCGCGTTCAAGAACGCAGCACCGACCAGCAGCCCGCCGTGCTCGTACTGCGCGCCCACGCTCCACACCCGGTTGTTCGCGAAGCCCGTGTCGTTGCTGAAGCTGTAGGTGCCGCCGAACGAGAAGCCCGAGAAATCGGGGCTCGCGTACTTGACCGTGTTGTTGACGCGGAACGTGTTGCCCGTGTTGTCGTTATCGAGCGGGTGCGCGAACGGATAGACGCCCCAGCTCCCGTTCGCGGTCGTCGGCGCGAGATAGTCGACCACCGAATCGTATTGCCGGCCGAGCGTCAGCGTGCCGTAGCGCGTGCTGCCGAGCCCGACGTAAGCCTGCCGCCCGAACATGCGGCCGCCCTGCGCGAGCGTGCCGCTGTTCACGTTGAAGCCGTTCTCGATCTGGAACAGCGCGCTGTAGCCGCCGCCGAGATCCTCGGTGCCTTTCAGTCCCCAGCGGCTGCCCTGCGCGAAGCCGCTCGCCATCTGCCACGCGCTGTGGCCGCCGACGTTGTTCGTATAGTCAATGCCCGCGTCGACCAGACCGTAAAGCGTGACGCTGCCCTGCGCGAACGCGGGCGCTGCGCACAGCGCCGGAATCGCGACGAAAAAAGTTCTCCAGTTCATTCGTTATCCTTATTCATTTTTCCTGTCCTGCACGCGATTACCCGCGCGATTCGCGGGCCGTGCAGGCGGTTATTCTTTGCATCCGACGCGACCGATCGCGCGCCGTCTCCTCATGTGCGGCGGGTCCCGAAAGCGTGCCGCACCGCGCCGCTCACTTCGCGCCGTAGATGTCGAAGTCGAAATACTTCCGGTTGATTCGCTGATACGTGCCATTCGCGAGAATCGTCGCGAGCGCGCGATTGAACGCGTCGCGCAGGTCGGTGTCCTGCTTGCGCAGACCGAGCCCGTCGCCCTGCCCGAAGTACTTCGTGTCGTCGATCGCTCCGCCGGCGAATGCAAAGTCCTTGCCCTGCGGCTTCTTCAGGAAACCGTCGCTGGCCGCGATCGACGCCTGGAACGCCGCGTCGAGCCGCCCCGTCACGAGATCGGCGTAGACCTGGTCCTGGTTCTGGTAAGACACGATCTGCACGCCGGCCCGCTGCCAGTTCGCGATCGCATAGTCGGCCTGCGCGGAGCCCTGCTCGACGCCGACCCGCTTGCCCTTCAGCGATTCGACCGTCGGCAGCAGCGGCGAACCCTTGCGCGCGATCAGCCGCGCTGGCGCGTTCGAGATCCGGTTCGTGAACGCGATCTGCTGCATCCGCTTCGGCGTGATCGTCATCGATGACGCGATCACGTCGAACTTGCGTGCGAGCAGCCCCGGGATCATCCCGTCGAAACTCGACTCGACCCACACGCAGCGCGCCTTCAGTTCCTCGCACAGCGCATTCGTGATGTCGATCCCGAACCCCGTCAGCGTGCCGTCCGGCAGCTTGTACTCGAGCGGCGGGTAGGTCGGATCGACCGCGAGCCGGATCTCCTTGCCCGCCCAGTCGCCTGCATGTGCCGCCCCTGCCGCCAGCGCTATCGTGAGCGCCACCATCCACTGCTTCATTGCCGTCTCCTTGTGTAAATCATGAATCGAATTCGTCCGGCGCATCGGGCACCGGCGCGCCGCGTGCGCCGCGTCACGCCAGATATCGCTCTGCCAGCGCGACCCAGTAGCTCGCGCCCGTCGCGAGGCATGCGTCGTTGAAGTCGTAGCCGGGGTGGTGCAGCCCGCATCCGGTCGCGCCGTCGCCATTGCCGTCCCCGTTGCCGATCGACAGGTAGCTGCCCGGGCACGCGTTCAGCATGAACGCGAAATCCTCGCTCGCCGCGATCGGCCGCAGGTGCGGAATCAGCGCGCCGTCGCCACCCCATTCGCGCGCGACGTCGCGTGCGAACGCCGTTTCCGCCGCGTGATTGACGAGCACCGGATAGTTGTGCCGGTAGTCGATCTCGGCCGTCGCGCCATAACTCGCGGCCTGCCCGTGCACGATCTCGCGGATGCGCCGCTCGAGCAGCGCGCGCACGTCCGGCGACAGCGCGCGCACGCTCAGTTCGAGTTCCGCGTGCGGCGGAATCACGTTCGACGCGGTGCCCGCATGGATCGCGCCCGCCGTGACGATCGCCAGCTCCTGCGGATTCACGTTGCGCGACACGATCGTCTGCAGCGCCATCACGATCGATGCGCAAACCACCACCGGATCGACCGTCGTGTGCGGCGCGGCGCCATGCCCGCCGCGGCCGGCCACCCGCACGCGCACCTCGTCGGCCGACGCCATCGCCGGGCCGTCGCAGAAGCCGAGCACGCCGGCCGGCAGCCCCGGCACGTTGTGCATCGCGAACACCGCGTCGCACGGGAACCGCGTGAACAGCCCGTCGTCGAGCATGCGCTTCGCGCCGCCGAGCCCTTCCTCCGCCGGCTGGAAAATCAGGTTCAGCGTGCCGGTGAAATTCGCGCGCTCCGCGATGCAGCGCGCGGCGGCGAGCAGCATCGCCGTGTGGCCGTCGTGGCCGCACGCGTGCATCACGCCGTCGTGCCGGCTCGCATGCGGCAGCCCGGTCGTCTCGCGGATCGGCAATGCGTCCATGTCCGCGCGCAGCCCGAGCCGCTTGCCGGCGCCGCGCGCCAGCGTGCCGACCACGCCGGTGCCGCCGAGGCCGCGCTCCACCCGATAACCCCATGTTGTCAGGCACTCGGCGACGAGATCGCCGGTCGCGCGCTCCTCGAAGCCGAGTTCGGGATGCGCGTGCAGCCGGCGGCGCAGCGCGATCATCTCGGCCTCGATGGCGGCTATTTCAGGAAAAATCCGTGTTTGATCCAACCCCGCTACTCCTTCGCTGCGTTCCGGTTGCCGATCGCCGGGTGGCGGATCGTGACGGGATCGTATGCAGCGAAAATCCCGGCGAACAGCCGCGGTTTCGTTATGATGACAACCTTTCGTTGTCGGGTATCGCACCATGAAGCTGCATCAGTTGCAGGCGCTCGTCGCGAGCGCGGAGGCCGGCAGCATCCGGGGCGCAGCGCGCACGCTCGGGCTGTCGCAGGCGGCCGTCACGCGCGCGTTGCGCGAGCTGGAGGCAAGCGAGCGCCTGCCGCTGCTCGTGCGTGCGCCGGAGGGTATCGGTTTTACCGAATACGGGAAAACGCTGCTCACGCATGCGAAGCTCGTGCTGAAGCAACTGGAGCACGCGCAGAGCGATCTCGAACGGATGCGCGGGCGCGTCGAGGGGCGGCTGAGCGTCGGCGTCACGCCATGGCTCACCATGACGTTCCTCGCGGAAACGGTGCTGCGTTTTCGAGAGCGGATGCCCGACGTGCGTCTCGAACTCTACGAGGCGCTGATCGCCGTCGCGCAGCCGCTGCTGCGCGACGGCAGCATGGATTTCGCGCTCGGGCACGTGCAGCCGGGCAGCGCGCAGGAATTCGCGTTCGAGCCGATGCTGCGTTACGAGACCTCGGTGATGGTGCGCGCCGGCCATCCGCTCGAACGCGCGCGGTCGATCCACGATCTGCTCGACACCGACTGGGTGCTGAATTACGCGGCGGACGGCCAGGCGGCGCTCGTCGACTATCTGTTCGCGCGCCACGGCGCACAGATCGACGAGCGGCGCATCGTGCGCGCGCAGTCGGTCGCGATGCTGCAGACGATGCTAGAGCAGGCCGACATGTGCACGTGGTGCCCGACGATTCTCGCCGCCGTGCCGCCGTTCGGCGAGCGGATGCGCGCGCTGTCGCTGAAGGAGACCTTCGAGCCGCGCGAGCTCGGCATCGTCACGCGCCGCAGCAGCACGCTGAGCGATGCCGCGCGCTGCTTCATCGACTGCCTGCTGCAGGTCATCCGCCGCCACGCGCGCTCCGCGCGCAAAGAGGATCTCGCGTTGTTCAGGACGGTGTCGCTGCTGATCTGACGCGCCCACGTCGCGCGTGGCGTCCGGCGGCGGACCAAACATTCACGAAAGATTTACTTGCCCATGCTTCTGTCGATTCCGCTGCTGCTGGCCACCTCGCCGGCGCATGCGCAGACGCGCCTGAGCATTTCATGCACGTCGACCACGGGGAACGGGACGTGCACGGCGTCGGTCGGGGGCGCCGTGGACGAACACGTCGCTCCATTGGCAAGCAGCCGATGTCTCGATGACGATTCTCGACAACACGAGCGTCAGCTTCTCGTGCGTCACCAACTTTCACCCGGGGCCATATTTCCGCCATGCCGAGTATTTCGAACGGGAATACCAATATCCCGACGGTCGCCACGGTTCAGTTGAGCTGTTAACGACCGACGTCGCGCCGTCGCGCGAAATTGGAAAGGTGACGATGCATCGGCGTCATGCCGACCGGCACGCCGATGCACGCGTTCTTCAATCCATCACACCACCGGATCGACCACCGCAATCGGCTCCCCACGCGCCTCGATATCGCGCCCCGCGAGCAGACACAGATCCTCGCGATGATGCGTGGCCACCACCTGCACGCCCACCGGCACGCCGTTCGCGAGCGACGTCGTGACGGCCAGCCCCGGCAGCCCCATCGCGGGCAGCGCGCGCAACGTGAGCTGCGCTTCCCACACGCGGTCGAAGCCGTCCGGCCCGTGCAGGTCGAGATCGTCGGGGAACGGCAGTTCCGACGAAACAGGCAGCAGCAGCACCGCATATTCGTCGAGAAACAGCCGCCACGCCCGCGTCAGCGTCGTGCGCCGGACCAGCGCGCGGCTAATCACGTCGGCCGGCAGATCGCGCACCTTGCCGCGCACGGCGGCGATCACCGCGGCCGCGCCCGGATCGCCATCTTGCTCGACCGCGTTCGCCAGCGCGCCGAACCCGTCGCCGAGCCACAGCTGTTCCTGCAACAGCGCCGCCTCGCGCATCGGCGGCGTATCGTCGATCTCGTCGACGGCCCAGCCCGCATCGACCAGCCGGCGCGCGGCATCGCGCAACGCGCCCTCGACTTCGGGCGCGACCTCCAGGCCGCGCGGACGCACGCACAGCGCTGCGCGCTTCGGCACCTCACGCCCGTCGAACGGCACCGCGACGTGCCACGGATCGCGTGGGTCCGGCGCGGAGAAGGCACGCAGCGCGAGCGAGAGATCGTCGATCGTGCGCGCGATCGGCCCGGCCGTCGACATCAGTTGCGCGCCGATCGCACGCTCCGGCGACGACGCATTGAACGCCGGCACGCGGCCGAGCGATGGCCGGATCCCGTGTACGCCGCACGCATAGGCCGGGTAGCGCACCGAGCCGCCGATGTCGGTGCCGACCGCGAGCGGGCCGATCCCGGCGGCCACGGCCGCCGCCGCGCCGCCGCTCGATCCGCCCGGCGTCAGTGACGGATTGCGCGGATTGCGCGTATGGCCATGCACGAGATTCGACGTGAACCAGCGCAATGCGAACGTCGGCGAATTGGTGCGGCCGAGCAACACCCCGCCGGCCTTCCGAATGTTGGCGACCACCGGGCTGTCGGCGGGCGCGATCAGGTTTTCCTGCAGGCGCGTGCCGTTGGTCGTCGCGAAGCCGGCCTGATCGACGTTGATCTTCACGGTGACGGGTACGCCCGCGAGCGGCCCCGGATCGTCGCCGCGCGCGATTGCGCGATCGACTTCGTCGGCCTGCCGCCGCACGTCGTCGGGGCGGTGTTCGACCACCGCGTTGATCGCGGGATTCACTGCGTCGAGACGATCGAGCACGGCGTCCGCCACTTCGCGCGCGGATACGTCGCGCTGCCGCACGCGTTTCGCGAGTTCGGTTGCCGACAGCTGCCAGAGTTGCGTCATGACTTCTCCTGGGTGGAAAGACATCACCATCACTCACGCGCCGCACCTTCTCACGAAAGCGCGGCGCCGCATTCGCTCACTGCGTGTCGTGCTTCGCACGCTCGGCGGCGGCGATGATCGCGTCGGCCACGGCCTTCGGCTGGCTCAGCATCGCGACATGGCTGGCGTTCACGCGCGTGACCGTCGCGCCGATCCGCTTCGCCATTGCTTCCTGCAGCGTCGGATCGATCATCCGGTCCTGCGTCGCGACGACGAACGTCGACGGCTTCGCATGCCACGCGGCCTGCGTGACCTTCTCCGAGATGCACCCGCTATACCACGGCCCCTGGGTCGCCGCAACGATGCGTTGCTGCGCGGGCGGCAGATCCGGCGCGAAATCCTGCGCGATCGCCTTGTCCGAAAGCCGTGCGAAACCGCCCGCGTCCTTGCGCAGTTCGCCGGCCCATGACGGTGCCGGCAGCCCCTGCGTGACGTCGGCGATCGACTGGCCGTTGTCGGGTGCGAACGCCGCGACGTACACGAGCGACTTCACCTTGTCGTCGTTGCCCGCATCGCTGATCACGACGCCGGCCCACGAATGCCCGACCAGCACGACCGGCCCCTTCTGTTCGTCGATCGTGCGCTTCGCCGCGGCCGCGTCGTCGGCGAGCGAGCTCAGCGGATTCTGCACCGACACCACGTGCAGCCCGCGCGCCTCGAGCAACGGAATCACGCGGTTCCAGCTCGACCCGTCGGCGAACGCGCCGTGCACGAGCACGACGTTGGCGCCCTTCAGGTCTTCCTTCGGCGCGGCCTGCGCCGCAACCGCACCGAACAGTCCACCGATTACCGCGGCGGATACCAGAACGCGTTTCATCAAACCGGCCATCGTCATGCTCCTTTGTTTGTCGTGTTGTCGAAATTAAGTACTGCAGCGCAGGGCGCGCCTGCATGGGGCAGGCGCGGCGCGCAATCACGAATGCGCGTACAGGTCGTCGGCGGCGTTGCGGGCAGCACGCGACGGCGCCGCGTCGCGATGGGCGGCCGGCGTCGACGCATCGGCCATGTTGTCGTCTTGCGACTTCGACGGGCCGTTCTGGTCCGAACGTGCGACCTGCTCGGCAGCCGCGACGGCGTTCTGTGCGGCGGCGATGTCGTCCGGGTAATGCGCTTCGCTGCCGGCCGGGTTGTAACCGGCCTTCTCGAGACGGATGAGGTCCGCGCGCACTTCGGCACGCGTGAGGCCGTGGCCGGTATCGGCGAACGACAAGGCGGGTGCGACGGCGAGGACGGCAACGGCGAGGATTCGAGCGGCTTTCATGAGGGTTCTCCTTGAACGAAGTTGAGGTGTCGATCACTTGGCATCCGGTGCGAACGTCTGGCACCGAACGTTTTCTGCATGTCGACAGTAGAACCCGCGCACGTATCCGGCATGTTTCCGAAACCGGGGCTTTCTGCATGCCAGTTTTTCAGGAACGGCCGCAGATACAGTGCGATACAAACCCGCTTGCCGGTGCGCTCCGCCGTTCCCCCGCACCACGAAAAAGGCGTGCCTCGCAGGGCACGCCTTTTCGCTTCACACAGCCGTGTCAGGTCACGGCGCGAGCCGCGTGAACACGTAGTCGTGGTTCTTCACCCGCGCCTGATGGCACGCAAAGCACGTCTGATGCTGGCCGATGTCGGCCGGCACGCCGTTGATGAAGCGCCCGAACCCCCAGCCGCCCGTCGAGGCATAGCGGCGCGAGTCCTTCACCATCACCTGCACGGTCGTCGCCTGCCCGGGCACCGTCGCGGGCGGGAACTCGTCGGACTGCTTGCGCTTGTACGCGAGCTTCACGAGGATCGTGCCGTCCGGGAACGGCAGCGTCGCCTGTTCGAGCGCGCGGATCGCGACCGGGTTGCCGAGCACCACGCGCAGCTCGTCGAGCGGTGCGGCCTCTTCGGCCGGCGCGACCATTTCCCACTTCCGGTAGCCGGGCGGAATCGTCACGCCGTAGATCGGCGACGCGGCCGCGGCCGGTTTCGGCTGCTCCGCGAACGCGGCCGGGCCGCTGGCCGACCACGCACCGGCCAGCAGCACGCCTGCGACGAGCACATGGCGCGCACCGCGCCGCCTCACTCCCGCGCGGGCCCGCATCACAGATGCTCCACTTGCAGGATCGCATCGGCGAATGCCTGCGGCGCTTCCTGCGGCAGGTTGTGGCCGATGCCACCGGTGATGGTCCGGTGCTGGTACTTGCCGGTGAACTTCTTCGCGTACGCGGCCGGATCAGGATGCGGCGCGCCGTTCGCATCGCCTTCCATCGTGATCGTCGGCACGGTGATCGCGGGCCCGGCCGCGAGACGCCGCTCGATGTCGTCGTATTGCGCTTCGCCCTTCGCGAGCCCGAGCCGCCAGCGATAGTTGTGGATCACGACAGCCACGTGATCGGGATTCCGGAACGATGCGGCCGAGCGCGCATAAGTCTCGTCGGAGAACTGCCACTTCGGCGACGCAAGTTGCCAGATCAGCTTGTTGAACGCATCGCGATTCTGCGCGTAGCCGAGCTCGCCGCGCTCGGTCGTGAAGTAGAACTGATACCACCACTGGAGTTCGGCCTGCGGCGGCAACGGCTTGGCGTTCGCCGCCTGGCTGCCGATCAGGTAACCGCTCACCGACACCAGCGCCTTCACGCGTTGCGGCCACAGCGCCGCGACGATGTCGGCCGTGCGCGCGCCCCAGTCGTAGCCGCCGAACACCGCGCGGTCGATCTTCAGCGCATCCATCAGCGCAATGATGTCGACGGCCGTCACCGCCTGCTGGCCGTTACGCACGGTGTCGGCCGAGCGGAACGTCGTCGAGCCGTAGCCGCGCAGGTACGGCACGATCACGCGATAGCCGGCCGCGACGAGCAGCGGCGCGACTTCCGCGTAGCTGTAGATGTCGTACGGCCAGCCGTGCAGCAGGAACACGACCGGGCCTTGCTTCGGCCCGAGATCCGCATAACCGACGTTGAGCACGCCCGCGTCGATCTGGTGGATCGTGCCGAGCGACGCGGCGCCGGCCGCGCGCTTCGCCGTCGAGGCATCGGCCGCCGACTGCGCATGCGCCAGCGCGCCGAAGCCGAGGTCGGCCAGGCTCAGGCTCGCCAGCGTCGTGCCCAGGATCAGGCGGCGGCGGGTGTTCACGGTATCAGGCATGACTCGTTCTCCATTGTCGATCGGTAAGGAAAGGCCCGCGGCACGTGCGGGCAATCGGATGTCGCCGTTCGCAGCGGCAGCGCATGGCACCGCGCCGCCGTGTGAATCGCTTCACCGGTTTTATATCCGAACCATCGGGAGGCTTTGTATCTCAACGTATCCGTGTGCGAACACGACACACGGCGATTCAAAAAACGCGAGGAAACGACGCTTCGGCACGGCCGCGCGGCACACGCGGCCCGGTGCGATGCTGCGTCAGAACAGCGTATCTGGCGGACAAGCGGTTTGCGCAGGCGTTGCAGCCCTTGCCTGAAAACGAACACGAGCCGCGCGACAGGCCCCCCGCATTCGTCGTGCAACCCGCTTACACGCGCCGCAACGGCCGGAACCCGGCACGCACTTCACGCGCGAACAATTCCGGCTCCTCCCACGCGGCGAAGTGCCCGCCCTTGTCGACTTCGTTGAAGTAGATCAGGTTGTGATAACTGCGCTCGGCCCAACTGCGCGGCGCCTGGTAGATCTCGCCCGGAAACACCGTGATCGCCGCCGGCAGCGAGATGTCCACCGCGTTGAAGTTGTTCGAGTGATCCTCCCAGTAGATCTGCGCGGCCGACGTCGCGGTGTTCGTCAGCCAGTACAGCGAGATGTCGTCGAGAATCTCGTCGCGCGGAATCGAGCGCTCGGGCACGCCGCCGCTGTACGTCCACTGCGAGATCTTGTCGTACATCCACGCAGCCTGCCCGGACGGCGAATCCGCAAGCGCATAGCCGACCGTCTGCGGACGCGTGACCATCATCGCCGAGTAGCCGCAGTTGTCGCGATAGAACGTCGCGAGCTTCTCGTACGCGGCCTTCTCCTTCGGCGACAGCGAAGCCGGCGCGGGCGCATCGGTCGCGAGCAGCGTCGCGATGTCCGGCGGCACCGTCGCCGGCATGTTGACGTGAATCCCGGCCAGCCCCTGCACGCGCTGCATCGCCATCCGGTGCGAAATCACCGAGCCGCAGTCGCCGCCCTGCGACACGAAGCGCGTATAGCCGAGCCGCGCCATCAATTCGCCCCACGCTCGCGCGATGTGGTCGGAACCCCAGCCGGTCTTCGTCGGCTGCCCCGAAAAACCGAAACCCGGCAGCGACGGCACGACGACGTGGAACGCATCGTCCGCGCTCGCGCCGTGCGCGGTCGGGTCGGTCAGCGGGCCGATCGCCTTCACCAGCTCGAAGATCGACCCGGGCCAGCCGTGCGTCATGATCATCGGCATCGCGTTCTCGTGCCGCGACCGCACGTGAATGAAATGAATGTCGAGCCCGTCGATTTCCGTGATGAACATCGGGAAACCGTTCAGGCGCGCCTCGCCCTTGCGCCAGTCGTAGTCGGTGCCCCAGTAGCGCAGCAGCGCCTGCATGCGCGCGAGCCGCACGCCCTGCGATTCGTCCGCGACGGTCTCGCGGCCCGGCCAGCGGGTCGCGGCGATCCGACGGCGCAGGTCGGCCACGGCTTCATCGGGAATGTGCGCGGTGAACGGGCGTATGCCGCTCGCGCCGGTGGCCGCATGCAGCGCGGTGGGCAGCATCGCCGAGACCCCGGCGGCCACGGAAGTGGCCAGCAGGTGGCGACGCATCGGGGAAAACGGTGTGGAAGACATCGTTCGGCATCTCCTTTCGTGAAGTGGAAAGTGAACATGCCGCGCGCGGGATCGCGCCTTGGCTTTCAATCCGGCGCGCCCCGGCCACGCGGCGTCGCCAATTTGAAAGGTTCGATGTATCCCGGATTTGTCTGATTTGTACGCGTTTGTAGCCGTTGCGCGGCGAGCCAACACGCTTTCGCCGCCGCTCGCCCGTGTGACGCTCAGAGCGCCTTGACGATCGCGCCGTCGACGCGAATGTTCTGCCCGGTGACGTAGCCCGCGCCGTCCGACAGCAGGAACGCGACCGTTTTCGCGATCTCGCCGGTCTTGCCGAAGCGGCCGGCCGGAATGCGCGCGACGATCTCCGGCGTTTCCGGCCAGCTGTCGATGAAGCCCGGCAGCACCGCGTTCATCCGGATGTTCTCGGCCGCATAGCGTTCCGCGTACAGGCGCGTCCAGGCGCTCAGCGCCGCACGCAGCGCCGACGACACGGGCATCGGCTGCTCGGGCGCGTCCGCCGCGAAGCTCGAGATGTTGACCACCGCGCCGCCGCCCTGCTTCTGGAAGATCGGCGTCACGCGGCGCATCACGCGCACCACGTTCAGCAGGATCAGGTCGAGCCCCGCGTGCCAGTTGTCGTCGGTGATCGCCAGCAGCTCGCCCTTCGGCGGATGGCCGGTGTTGTTCACGACCGCGTCGATCCGCCCGTAACGCGCGACCGTTTCTTGCACGAGCCGGTCGATATCGGCTTCTTCCGTCACCGAGCCCTTGATGCCGAAGCCGCCCAGTTCCTCGCCGAGCGCCACCGCGCTGCCCGACGGCGACATCAGCGCGACGCGGTAGCCGGTCGCCGCCAGTTCCCGCGCGATCGCCGCGCCCATGCCCTTGCCCGCCGCCGTGATCAACGCTATTTTTTCTACAGTCACGATCCGCTCCTCGTTCCGATGCTGCCGCCGCGCAGCCGCCATTCGGCGCGCCATGGTGGTAATGTAGGCGCATCGATTCCGACTGTCGAACCAGTATTTCTGCCGACAGCCGATAGTTTTTCTACAGCCTGACAATGCCGCCACGCCCTTCCCGCCTGCCCCCGCTGAATGCGCTTCGTGCGTTCGAAGTGTCGGCGCGGCACCTCAATTTCCGCGCCGCCGCCGATGAGATCGGCGTCACGCAGGGCGCCGTCGCGCAGCAGGTGCGCCACCTCGAGGACGTGCTCGGCCTGAAGCTGTTCGAGCGCCTGCCGCGCGGCCTCGCGCTCACGCACGACGGCGCCGCGTATTTCTCCGACGTGCAGCGCGCGTTGCACGCGATCGCCGACGCGACCGACAAGCTCGTGAAACGGCGCGCCGCGCTGACGATCAGCACGACGCCGTCGTTCGCGTCGAAGTGGCTGATCCCGCGGCTCGCGCTGTTCACCGACGCGCATCCCGACTACGACGTGCGCGTGATCGCCGACCCGCAGATCGCGACGTTTCGCCACGACGGCGTCGATCTCGCCATCCGCTACGGCAAGCCGCCGTTCGGCAAGCATCTCGCCACCCATGCGCTGTTCCCGCTCGACGTGCATGCGGTATGCAGCCCTTCGGTGCTGAGCGCGCCGGCTTCGCCGCGTGCGCTCGCCGGCCAGGTACTGCTGCACGACGCGCACGACCTGTGGCCCGAGTTCCTCGCGGCGATGCCCGAACCGGTCGACGTCGATCCGCACAAGGGGCTGCGCTTCAACCAGACGTCGCTCGCGATCGATGCGGCCGTCGCCGGCCAGGGCATCGCGCTCGCGACCGAGCCGCTCGTCGAGCGCGACATCGCCGCCGGACGGCTGTGCAAGCCGTTCGACTTCGCGTTTCCGCTGTCGGTGGGGTTCTATCTCGTGTATCCGGCCGAACGCCGCGACGACGACGCGATCGCGGTGATGCGCGAATGGATGGTCCGGGCCGCGTCGGACGGGCGGACTTGAACGGCTCGAGCGCGCCGGGTTCGCGTCAGGGCGCGATCCAGCGGGCGTCGTAGCCGCTTTCGTTCAGGTCGAATACCGCTCGACGATGGCCCGCGCGCGCGAGTTCGAGCCAGTCGATGCGCGTGACCGTCATGTGGATCAGGCAGAAGTTTTCGTAGCCGTCGCCGGTGGGTGCGGCGCCGCCGACATGCGCGACTTCGGGCGACGCGACCGGCGTACCGGGCGGCAACGGAGCGCGATACAGCAGCAACGTATGCGGGCGGCTCGCTTCCCAGATCGCACGCCGTTGCGCTTCGTCTTCGCAGATCGACGCAACGCCTTCCGCGCGAATCTGCACGAGTGCGTCGAGATCGTTGGCGACGATCGAGATACACGGATCGCGACGCAACTCCGCGACCTTCGCCGAACGCGCATCGGTATGAAACGACAGCACGCGCTCGGTGCGATTCACCTGACGCAATACGATCGTCCGGACCTTCGGCGCGCCATCGAGGCCGAGCGTCGCCGCCTGCAACATCGTGAACGGCGAGCGCTGCACGCGCACGCCGGATTCGAGGCAGGACCACAGGCGGTCGTAGGTTTGCGCGAGCGATTCGGAGGTCGAGTCGGACATGAGGCGGCGGCGATCGTCGGTGTTTCGATCGCGCAAGCTTAACCGTTTGTTTCGGCGACGGCTCGCATGCGATGCGCCGCCGCCCGTGCGGCGCTCAGTTGTAGCCGAGCACGACCTGCGCCGCATCGCCGGCATCGCTCGCAGGCTCCGCGCCGAAGCGGCCGAGCACGTCGGCCACATATTGCGGCCCCGCGCTGATCTGCGACGAGCGGTGCTTCGCCGGCCGCTTGTCGCCGGCGCCCGATGCTGCTGCGCCCGTCGATACCGTTTCGTCGATGGTGACCGTCATGTCGATGTCTCCTTACGCGGCGAGCGCCGCACCATACGCGCGCACGAGGCGCGCGACGCCTTCCCGGATCGCATCGACGTCCGGCGCGGCGAACGACAGGCGCAGCGACGCTGCGTCGACGTTGTCCGCGAAGAACGCCTTGCCGGGCACGAACACGATCTTGTTGGCGATCGCCTGTTGCAGGAGCACGTCCGACGGCACCGCGCCGAGCCGCGCCCACACGAACATCCCGCCTTCGGGACGATGGAATTCGATCGCATCGCCGAAACCGTCGCGCAGCGCGTCGCACATCGCGTCGCATTTGCGCCGGTACGCGGCCGTGATGCGCGGCAGATGGCGTTCGAGCGCGCCGTCGGCCAGGTATTCGGCGGCGGCGGCCTGCGTCCACGGCGCGCTGCACAGATCGACCGTCTGCTTCGCGATCACGCAGCGCCGCGCGATTTCGGCCGGCGCGATCGTCCAGCCCACGCGCAATCCCGGCGCGACGATCTTCGACAGGCTCGCGAAATGCACGAGCCAGTCGCGCGCGCCGTCCACTTCGCCGGCCAGCGCGAGCATCGACGGCACGGCTTCGCCCGCGAAACGCAGGTCGCCGTATGGATCGTCCTCGACGATCAGGAAACGGTATTGCACCGCGAGACGCAGCAGCTTCAGCCGGCGTTCGCGTGTGAGCGTCGCACCCGTCGGGTTCGCGAAGGTCGGGACCGTGTAGAGCAGCTTCGGCTGCGCGATCGCGCCGGACGCGAGCTGTTCGCCGAGACGATCGACGTCGAGCCCTTCGCCGTCGACGGGGATCGTCACGATGCGCGCCTGTTGCAAACGCATCGCCTGCAGCGTGGCCGGGTATGCCGGTTGTTCGGTCAGCACGACGTCGCTGGGCGACACCATCACGCGCAGCAGCAGGTCGAGGCCTTGCTGCGAGCCGGTCGTGACGAGCAGTTCGGCCGACGTGCAGGCGACGCCGCGACGCGCCATCAGCGCGATCAGTTGCTGCTTCAGTTCGGCAAGGCCGTCGGTCGGGCCGTATTGCAGGCAGCGGACGGGCTGCGCGTACGCGCGTTCGGCGGCCGCATTCAGGCCGTCGATGTCGAACAGGTCGCTGGCCGGGTAACCGCCCGCGAAGGAAATCATGCCCGGTTCGGACAGGTACTTGAACAACTCGCGGATCGGCGAGCCGGCGGGATTTTGGAATGAGGGCGTGAACGCGTACATGTCGTCGTGAGCGGGTGGGCGCGGACGGCCGGGATAGCCGTCGCGTGCCGGCCACCGCGGCGCTTCTGGCGCCGCGGCGGTGAATTCGAGCCACGATTGTCGATAGTCATTAAGGGCTCGGCAAACGATATCTATGCACTAGGTCTTGCGGTTTGGTCATCAAATGGGGGAAGCGGGACGCGGTTCGATGCGGGGTTCGGACGCTGCCCAACCCGCCGATCAATCACCCACCCACACCCCGATTAGCCTCGATCACCGTCAAAGCAGCCATATTCACGATCCGCCGCACGGTTGCGCTGGACGTCAGGATGTTCACGGGCGCGTTCACGCCCAACAGGAACGGCCCCACCGCCACATTGCTCCCCGCCTCGGTCTTGAGCAGGTTGTATGCGATGTTGCCGGCATCCACGTTCGGACAAACCAACAGATTCGCCGCCCCTTTCAACGGCGACATCGGCAGCAGCTTCGCCCGCAGCCCTTCATCGAGCGCACAGTCGCCATGCATCTCGCCATCCGCCTCGATATCCGGCGCCCGTTCCCGCACGATCTCCAGCGCCCGGCGCATCTTCACGCCCGAAGCCGCACTCCCCGACCCGAAATTCGACCGCGACAGCAGCGCAACCTTCGGCGTCAGATTCAGCCATTCCATCTGCCGCGCCGCCGCGATCGTGAATTCAGCGATCTGCTCCGCATCGGGGTTGTCGTTCACGTGCGTATCCACCAGCGCGACCGTCCGCTGATCGAGCAACAGGATGTTCATCGCCGCGTAGGTCGACGCCCCCGGCTTCTTGCCGATCACTTCGTCCACGAACCGCAGGTGATTGTGATACTCGCCCACCGTCCCGCAGATCATCCCGTCCGCATCGCCGAGCTGCACCATCATCGCGCCGATCAGCGTCAGGCGGCGGCGCATTTCCACGCGCGCCATTTCCTTCGAAATACCGTCGCGGCACCGCAGTTCCCAGTACTTCGTCCAGTACTGCGGGAAGCGCTCGTCGTATTCCGGATTGGTCACTTCGACGTCCTGACCGAGACGCAAGCGCAGGCCAAATCGCTCGATGCGCGCGAGCAGCACCTCCGGACGCCCGACCAGAATCGGCCGCGCAAGCTTCTCGTCGACGATCACCTGCACCGCACGCAGCACCCGCTCGTCCTCGCCTTCGGTGAACACGATCCGCGCCTTGCCGCCGTCGCGCACGAGCTGACGCGCGGTCGCGAACAGCGGCTTCATGAACGCGCCCGAGTGATAGACGAATTGCTGCAACTGCTCGACGTACGCATCGAGATTCGCGAGCGGACGCGTCGCCACGCCGCCTTCCATCGCCGCCTTCGCCACCGCCGGCGCGATCCGCACGATCAGGCGCGGGTCGAACGGCTTCGGAATCAGGTATTGCGCGCCGAACGACACGCCGTATGCCCCGTAGGCCGCCGCGACGACTTCGTTCTGCTCTTCCTCGGCCAGCCCCGCGATCGCGTGCACCGCGGCGATCTCCATCTCGCGCGTGATCGTCTTCGCACCCACGTCCAGCGCCCCGCGGAAAATGTACGGGAAACACAGGACGTTGTTGACCTGGTTCGGGTAGTCCGAGCGGCCCGTCGCGATGACGACGTCGTCGCGCGTCTCATGCGCCAGTTCCGGGAAGATTTCCGGCGTCGGGTTGGCCAGCGCGAGAATCAGCGGGCGCGCCGCCATTTCCTTCAGCATCTCCGCCGTGAGAATGCCGCCCACCGACAGCCCCAGGAACACATCCGCGCCGCCGATCACTTCGGCGAGCTTGCGCGCATCGGTTTCCTGCGCGAAGCGCGACTTGGCCGGATCCATCAACGTGGTACGGCCGCGATAGACGACGCCTTCGATGTCGGTCACCCAGACGTTTTCCACCGGCAGCCCGAGGTCGACCAGCAGATCCAGGCACGCCAGCGCGGCGGCACCGGCGCCCGACGTCACGACCTTCACTTCCTTGATGGACTTCCCGACGACCTTCAGCCCGTTGATGAACGCGGCGGAAACGGTAATGGCCGTGCCGTGCTGATCGTCGTGGAAGACGGGAATCTTCATGCGTTCGCGCAGCTTCTGCTCGACGGTGAAGCATTCCGGTGCCTTGATGTCCTCGAGGTTGATGCCGCCGAACGTGGGTTCGAGGCCGGCAATGATGTCGACCAGCTTGTCCGGATCGGTCTCGTTGATCTCGATGTCGAACACGTCGATCCCGGCGAACTTCTTGAACAGGACGGCCTTGCCCTCCATCACCGGCTTCGACGCGAGCGGGCCGATGTTGCCGAGGCCAAGCACGGCGGTGCCGTTCGTGATCACGCCGACGAGGTTGCCGCGGCTCGTGAAGCGGTGCGCCTGCAGCGGATCGGCGGCGATCGACTCGCACACGCTCGCCACGCCGGGCGTATAGGCCAGCGCCAGATCGCGCTGGGTCACCAGCGGCTTGCTCGCTACCACCGAGATTTTCCCGGGGGTCGGAAACTCGTGATAGTCGAACGCGGCCTGCTGCTGTGTCTCTGTCTGTTTCATGTTGTGGTCCCGGCGTGGGCGCCAGGCCAGTCCCGGCGCGATCCATGAAGGGATTCTAGGGATCCGCCATAACGTGATGATTCTGTTTTAATATCGGTCCATCACTTTTTTCTTATGAATGCATGACCAGTCAATGAATTTTGACGCGAACGACGTGGTCAGGCGGCTCGGCGCTCGTCTGAAGATTCGGCATCTGGTGCTGTTGTTGCAGATCCAGCAGCACGGATCGCTGACGCGCGTCGCCGAGCACATGGCGAGCAGCCAGCCGGCCGTGACGAACGCGCTGTCCGAGCTGGAGAGCATGTTCGGCACGCCGCTGTTCGAGCGCTCGTCGCGCGGCATGCGGCCCACCGCGCTCGGCGCGGTCGTGCTCGAACGGGCGAAGGCGATGATCAAGGATCTCGACCACCTCGCCCGCGAGATGGAGGCCGTCGCCGCCGGGCATGCGGCCCATCTGCACATCGGCGTGATTCCGTTCATCTCCGGCCAGATGCTGTCGGCGGCGCTGAAACGGCTGCAAGCGCGCATGGAGCGGCGCCTGACCGTGACGATTCACGAAGGCACCAGCGATCAGTTGCTGCTGCAACTCCGGGATCACAGTGTCGACATCGTGATCGGGCGCGCGTCGTCGGCGATCGATCTCGGGCAGGTTTCGTTTGAGGTGCTGTACCAGCAGCAGCCGCGCGTGATCGCGAGCCGGCGGCTGGCGGCGAAGCTCGCCCGCACGCCGCTGGACTGGCACAAGCTGCACGCGCTCGACTGGATTCTCGGCGCGCCGCATACGCCGATGCGCGAACAGGTGACCGACCTGTTCCTGTCGGCCGGCATCGCGCCGCCCGTGCCGATCGTCGAAAGCTACTCGTCGAAGCTGATCGGCGAAATGATCGCGTCGAGCGACGAGGCCGTGTCGATCGTGCCGGCCGATATCGCGGAAGAACTCGTGCGGATCGCCGGCGTGGCGATCGTGCCTTATTCGCTGGTGTGGACGCTGCCGCCCATCGCGCTGTTCACGCGCGCCGCCGATTCGCAATCGCCCGCGCGCGATCTGCTCGTCGACGCGCTACGCGGGGTGTGCAAGGAGACGTACGGGGACGCGCAGCGATAACGCGCTACTTGCCGACGGCGAGGCGGCGTAGGATTTCCGGACGCTCGGCGCTCGGCACGTGATCGGCCCCCTCGCCCCTGTCGTAGCGTTTGCTCGTACGGTAAGAAAAGCGCTTCGCGTATTGATGGGCGGCGGAGCCCTTTCATCGAATCATACGGGGCGGAATATTGCATACCGGTCGCCTTCCAGTTTCTCCATGTACCGGTAGTCATGAAGCGTCAGATCGACCGGCTGGAGCAATTTTTCATCGCCGGCTTCCTGTTCATCGTGGGCGCGCGTATTGAACAGACTCGACGCGTTGGAGGAGTTCACGAGTGCATCAAGCCCCATCGCATTCCAGTCGAGATGCCCTCGCAGCAGATAAAAATGCATGATTCCGCATTGCTGATGGGCCCAAAAATCATGCCACATGAATGAATCGGGGCGCCACACGGAATTATGACTCTCGAAATACGACGCCCCTCTCATTGGCATGCATTCAGGCGTCGAGATGATGATGTATCGCGCCCGGTAGTTCAGGAACTCCAGCAAGTCGCGGCCCTGCGAATGGCGCATGTGCTCGATGACGTCCCCGAGGATCACCGTATCGTACACATCCGCTGATCGTTCATAGAGCGTGTCGCTCACCCCGGCGATGATGTCGTCGTATCCATTCTCGATCAGGATCGGATGGGTCTCCACGTCGCATTCCAGCGCCGTGAAATGACAATTCGGCACGACCTTCTTGAGCAGGCGCCCGTATTTGCCGCCTCCGGCGCCGATATCCAGTATTTTCGCCGGGTTGATGAGCTTGATCAGATGCTGAGTGATTCGATCAAAGGTGGGCCACGAATATCCGATCTGCTCCAATTCAACCCCCTGAAGATTGCCGCGGAAGAGCCGGCCTTTTGCCTGCGTGGCAGAGCCGCGGCGACGCGGCTTCGAACGACGAAGCACATTCGCGAACGCGCGACGTTCAATCGCGTAACCCACGCTCTACGGATGAAAAGTCTCGCCCCGCTTCAGCATGTCGATGAATTCCGCGATCTTGCGCGCCCTTGTTTCGGGCTTCTTCGCGTTCTGGATTCGAAACAGGATCGCATAGCGATTACGGCTGTTCAGCGTCGCGAAAAACTTCCCTGCTTTCGGATTGGCGTCCAAAGCCGCCTGCAGGTCGTCCGGCACGATCGAATTGCTCGCCGACGTATAAGCCGCCTCCCAGCGGCCGTCCTTCCTCGCCCTTTCGATTTCGCCCATGCCGGCCGCGCGCATTCTGCCCGAGGCGATCAGCGCTTCGGCCTTGTCCTTGTTGAGTTTGGACCAGATGCTTTTCGCCGAGCGCGGGGTGAAACGTTGCAGCCAGTATTGCTCGCTCTCGGCCTTCTTTTGGCCATCGATCCAGCCGTGGCAGAGCGCGCTTTCCACCGCTTCTTCATAGGTGACGGTTCGCTGCCCCGCGCCTTTTTTCGCGAGCCGCAGCCATGCTCCGGTCGACGTGCCGCCGTTTTTCCCCAACCAGCTTTCCCATTCGGCCTGACTGGCAAATGTCAGCGCGCATTCGGTCATGTCACGATCCTGAATCGTTGAGTTTGCAACGATTCGGAAGCCACCGATCGACAAACGAGCGGCGGCCACCGAAGCAACTCATTCCGCACGACCGCGTCAAAGAATCCGGTTCAACGCATCGGCAAACCGCTTCACCGCGCCATCGACATCGTGCAGTTTGTCAAGACCGAACAACCCGAGCCGGAAGGTCTTGAAATCCGCCGGCTCGTCGCATTGCAACGGCACCCCCGCCGCGATCTGCAAACCGACGTCGGCAAACTTCTTCCCGGTACGAATACCGTCATCGTCCGTGTAACTGACCACGACACCCGGCGCCTCGAACCCTGGCGCGGCCACACTCCTGAACCCCTTCTCCGTCAGCAGCGCACGAATGCGCTCGCCGAGTTCGAGCTGTTCCGCCTTCACCTTGTCGAAACCGTATGCGTCGGTTTCCTTCATCACGTCGCGCAGCGTCGTGAGGCTGTCCGTGGGCATCGTCGCGTGATACGCGAAGCCGCCGCCCTCGTATGCTTCCA
This sequence comes from Burkholderia sp. BE12, assembly GCF_002959955.1. Classification (NCBI taxonomy): domain Bacteria; kingdom Pseudomonadati; phylum Pseudomonadota; class Betaproteobacteria; order Burkholderiales; family Burkholderiaceae; genus Burkholderia; species Burkholderia sp. BE12. The sequence goes on from NZ_PREY01000035.1 coordinate 40,362, forward strand.
TGATCTGCAGCCACTTGCGCAGGTCGCACGCGAAGCTGGTGCTGGTCGTCGAATCGATGCGCTCGCGCGCGAGCGGGCTCAACATGACCATCGCGCAACACGGCGATGCACTCCAGCCCTTTTGCGGCGCGCTGATCAGGATATCGACGCCGCTCGCCTGCATGTCGACCCACACGGTGCCCGACGCGATGCAATCCAGCACGAACATGCCGCCGACCGCATGCACGGCATCGGCCACCGCGCGCAGGTACGCATCGGACAGCATCATGCCGGAGGCGGTTTCGACGTGCGGTGCGAACACGAGATCGGGTTTGTTTTCCCTGATCGCGGCGACCACTTCGTCGATCGGCGCCGGCGCAAAGGCGGCCTGCCTGCCTGCCTCGACCGGACGCGCCTTCAGCACCGTCGTTTCGGACGGAATACTGCCCATGTCGAAAATCTGCGACCAGCGGAAGCTGAACCAGCCGTTGCGGATGACGAGGCACTTCCTGTTCGTCGCGAACTGTCGCGCCACGGCTTCCATGCCGAACGTCCCGCTGCCCGGGACGATCGCGACCGACTTCGCGTTGTAGACTTTTTTCAGCGTGGCGGAGATGTCGCGCATGACGCCCTGGAAGCGCTGCGACATATGGTTGACCGAGCGATCGGTGTACACCACCGAATATTCGAGGAGCCCCTCGCGGTCAACATCGGGAAGTAAACCTGGCATGCTCGCCTCCGGTGAAAGATGAACGATGGAATCAGGACGAGCAGCGTCTTCGATTCGATACTGCTCCGCACCCATGCAAATGCGTCATTTCCTCGACGAAAGCAGATTCTAACGAACGCGACCGGCCGATTGGCGCATATTTTGTCTGCCGCGGGGCCCGGTGTTCGTCGACGCCGGCCCATGCCGCGCACATCGCCCCGCTCCGTGTAAGGGTTAACGACGCGTGCGGCAAGCGTCCCATAACATGTCGACCAGACCCTTCACGACGGAAATTTCGATGACCTCCTCTCCCGCATCGTCACAGCAGTCGTCAACCGATCCCGCGCTCGCCGAGCGCATCGACGCGGTCCTGTCCCGCCAGCTCGACACGCAGCGCCTCGTCGGCGCGGTCGTCCTCGTCGCCCGCGACGGCGAACTCGTCTATCGCCGCGCGGCCGGGCTCGCGGACCGCGAATCGGGTACGCCGATGCGCGAGGACACGCTGTTCCGGCTCGCGTCGGTGACGAAGCCGATCGTGTCGGCGGCCGCGATGGCGCTCGTCGCACAACGCAAGCTGTCGCTCGACGAAGACGTCGCGCGCTGGCTGCCCGCGTTCCGGCCGGCACTGCCCGACGGCCGCGTGCCGACGATCACGGTGCGCCAGTTGCTCGTGCATACCGCCGGTCTCGACTATCGCTTCAACGAAACCGACGCAAACGGTCCCTATGCGCGCGCAGGTGTCTCCGACGGGCTCGATGGCGCATCGATCACGCTCGCCGAAAACCTGCGCCGGATCGCCAGCGTGCCGCTGCTGTTCGCGCCCGGCACCGGCTGGAACTATTCGCTGTCGATCGACGTCGTCGGCGCGCTGATCGAAGCCGTCTGCGGCGTGCCGCTCGCCGATGCGATCGATGCGCTCGTGCTGCGCCCGCTCGGCGCGCGTGACACGGGCTTCGTCGCACGCGATCCGGCGCGGCTCGCCACGCCGTACGTCAACGACACGCCGCGGCCGCACCGGCTCGCCGAGAACGAGACGGTGCCCATCGTCGACGGGTTCGTCGGCGTCACGTATTCGCCGTCGCGCGCGCTGAATGCACACGCGTTCGCATCGGGCGGCGCCGGGATGGTCGGCAGCGCCGGCGACGTGTTGACGGTGCTGGACACGCTGCGCGCAGGCGGCGGCGCGATCCTGCCCGCCGAACTGGTCGACGAGATGGGCCGCGTACAGACCGGCGATCTCGAATTGCCGGACCTGCCGGGCGCGGGCTTCGGAATCGGCTTCTCGGTGCTGCACGATCCGCAGGCGGCTGCGTCACCGGAATCGGTCGGCACCTGGCGCTGGGGCGGCGTCTACGGTCATTCGTGGTTCGTCGACCGCGCACGCGGGCTCACCGTCGTGTCGCTGTCGAACACGCTCTACGAAGGCATGAACGGGCAGTACACGCTCGATCTGCGGGACGCCGTCTACGGCGCGGGATAACCGGCCCGCGCGACAAAAAAGGCCCGACAAAGTCGGGCCAACGGGTTTGAGACACAAGGAGAATCCCGCCCACCCCATACCGGGCGGTCACGCCGCGCTACACGACGTTCTTTTCGACGATCGGCCGGTTTTCGAGCACGCGCGCCCAGCCGAGCGACGACAGGTCGAGCGTGTCGTAACGCCCGCCCAGAATGAGTTCACTGACGCCACGCCCCGTCGCCGGCCCTTGCTGCAGCCCGTGGCCGCTGTAGCCGTTCGCGAACACGACGTTGTCGAGTTCGGGGTGGTAGCCGATGATCGCGTTGTGATCGAACACGTTGTACTCGTAGTAACCGGACCAGCAATTCTCGACGCGCAGCGCCTCGAATTCCGGCACGCGGTGCGCGAGCGTCGGCCAGATCACGTCGTCGAACAGGTCGTGATCGACTTCGTCGAGCGGCAGGTCGTCCGGGTCGCGATCCGGGCTCGGCGACGTGCCGCAGATATACGTCCGCCCCTCCGGCCGGAAATACACGCCGGTCGGGTCGATCAGCAGCGGACAATCGGCGAGCTTCGCCGGCGACGATACGTTGAAGATGCTGCGCCGCCGTGCATACACGGGAATATCGATGCCCATCATCGACGACAGCGTGCGCGTCCATGCACCGGCCGCGTTGACCAGCGTGTCGCACGCGTAGCGCTCGCCGTCGCCCGTCACGACATGCGTGATCCGGCGCCCGTCGCGCACGACGTCCTTCACGTCGGCCGGCACGTAGCGCGCACCGAGCGCCTGCGCCTTCTTGCGCAGCGCCTGCACGAGCCCGTAACCGTCGAACCAGCCTTCGCCGCTCACGCCGTACGCGCCCGACACGAGATCGTCGACGTTGAGCCACGGAAACCTCGCGCGCAGCGCGTCGCCGTCCATCAGCCGGATATCGGCGCCGAGGCTCGTCTGCAGCGCATGGTTCTCGCGCAGCGTCGCGTCGCCGGCCGGCGTCGCGAGGAACAGGTAACCGCCTTCGTGCAGATCGATCGACGGCCGGTTGCCGTCCACTTCGAGCCGTTCGCCGATCGTGCGCAGGAAGTCGATGCCGAACAGCGACATCTCGATCGACAGCGGCGTGGAGAACTGCTGGCGAATCGACGCAGCCGACAGCGCCGACGACGATCTTGCATAGGTGGGATCGCGTTCGATGACGGTCACGGCGACCGTGGGATCGGTGGCGCGCAGGAAATACGCGATCGAGCTGCCGATCACGCCACCGCCGACGATGACGACTTGAGAACTCACGACTGACTCCGGTTGCTCGCAACAGGCTCAGGGCCTGTTCACGCTGATGACGGGCTTGCGCTGGCTCTCGCCAGCCGTCCGTGCCCGTGGGTGGTTCGCGCCGCGACTCGCACGGCGTCGCGCGGGCAGACTTACTCGACGATCGCTTCGGCTATTTCAGCACGTCCGGCGTCGCCGCGAAAGCCCGCTCGCGCGTGTTGCGTTCAGTCCGCCGATTTGGTCGTGACAGGCTGCCACGCGGCGTTCTTCACTTCATACAGCGTCGAGCTCGGGTTCTTCAGGTCGCCCGTGTTCGTGAATGCGATCGTGCCCGTGATGCCGTCGTAGCGCGTACCCTTCAGCGCGCCGTTGAAATCGGCCGGCTTCGTCGAGTTCGCCTTCTGCATCGCGTTGATCGCGATCCACGTCGCGTCGTACGCGAACGGCGCATACGCGAGCATGTCGACGCCGTACTTCTGCTTGAATTTCGTTTCGAACAGCTTGCCCTTCGCGAGACGCGACAGCGGCTGCCCGTACTCCCACACCGACGCGCCTTCGGCCGCGTTGCCGGCCAGCCTGATGAAGTTCGCGTTCATCACACCGCCGCCCGCGAGGAACTGCGCGCGAATGCCGAGCTGGCGCATGCGCTTCACCAGCATCGCGGCCTGCGCGTCGAGGCCGCCGAAAAATACGAGGTCGGCATTCGTGCTCTTGATCTTCGTGAGCTGCGCGCTGAAGTCGACGGCCTTGTCGTTCGTGAATTCGCGCGCGACGATCGCGCCGCCGTTCGCCTTCACCGCCTTCTCGAACTCGTCGGCTTCGCCCTGGCCGAACGCGGTGCGATCGTCGATGATCGCGATGCGCTTCGCCTTCGTCACGCTCGCCGCATACGCGCCGGCGTTGCCGGCGTTCTGCGTGTCGGTCGCGATCACGCGGTACACGGTATCGAGCCCGGCGCGCGTGATGTCGGGATTGGTCGCCGACGGCGTGATCATCGGAATGCCGGCCTTCGCATAGATCTTCGACGCGGGCAGCGTCGTGCCCGAATTGAAGTGGCCGATCACGACGGCGACCTGCGCGTCGGCGAGCTGCTGCGCGGCCTGTACGCCGGTGCGCGGATCGCTCTGGTCGTCCTGCGACGCGATGACGAATTTCACCGGCTTGCCGCCGACCGTCGTGCGCGCGGCATTCGCTTCGTCGACCGCCATGCGTACGCCGTTCTCGATGTCCTTGCCGTATGCGGCGCCGCCGCCCGTCAGCGGGCCGGCCACGCCGACCTTGACGATCGTCTCCTGCGCCCGGGCCGCGCCCGTCTGGAACGCGAGAAGCGCGGCGGTCACTGCTACGCCGGAAAGCGAACGAATGCGGAACGTCATGGCAGTCCTTCTTCTGGGGGTCGGGATGCAACGCGCGAGCGCCGCGCGTCGGCAACCTCCTGCGCGCCGGTAATGCCTTTCCGTGCCGAGGTGCGTGCGACGCACCGATCCGCCGGACGATTACCGCGACTCCGTCTCCGAAGAGCCTTTCATCGCGAAAGAGGTGAATGGATTGTGGGTAGCCAATACCCGTGCAGCAAACGAAATATCGGAACTACGTTGTGAGGATTTGTCATCAAGTTCCGCTGTCATGGCCGATCCGCGGCCCGTCCGACGGTGGACCGTGGAGGGAGGTATTCGGTGGAGAATGGCGGCCGCGCCGCTGGATAAAGGCCGACCGTGTCATGCTGCCAACGCATCATCGTTACGACGCCGGCCCGGCCGGCGTGGGCAACGCCGGCGGGGTGCGCCGCGTCATCGATCAGTGCCGATCGGTGCCCTTGTGGTTGCGCACCGCATCGGCCGCCTCGCCGGCCTTCTCCTGAAGCTTGCCGGCCTGCTGCTCGGCCACGCCTTCCGCTTCGGTTTCGCGGTCGCCCGTTACCTTGCCGAGCGCTTCCTTGACCGAACCCTTGACCTGCTTGAGCTTGCCCTCGATGCGATTCCTGTCCATGGTCGTCTCCTGCGATGGTTGAGGAAAGCCGACGATGCCGCGCCCCCGCGCCGCACCGCCGAGTGGACAGGATCGCAAGCGTGCGCCGAGGGCGGCAGATGCGGATGCACCAGTGCGCATGGTGCATTCGTACCGGCGCGGTCAGTCCTGGCCCTTCGCCGCGCCCTTGTCGCCGCGCGCGCCGTTGCCCTCGGCCGCGCCGACGACCCCACGCTCGCGCGCCCATACGATCGCCTCGCCGCGGCTGTGCACGTCGAGCTTCGCGTAGATCGTCGCGACGTGATTGCGCACGGTGTTCGGCGCAAGCCCGAGGCGGCCGGCGATCTCCTTGTCGGCCAGGCCGTGGCACAGCAGGTCGAACACGTCGCGCTCGCGCGCGGTCAGGTCGGACAGCTGCGCGCCCGCATCCGGCGCATTCGCGCGCCGCACGTTCGCGAGCTTCTCGATCAGCGTGCGGCTGAACCATGACGCATCCTGCATCGCGGTCTCGATCGCATAGACGAGCTCCATCTCGGTACGCTTGCGGTCGCTGATGTCGAGCAGCGCGACGAGCAGGCAGTCGCGCCCGTGGATCGCGACGGGGTCGGCCGACACGACGCAATCGCGTACGTCGCCGTCGCGCGTGCGGATCTGCACGTCCGCGTTGCGCACGTTGCCGTCGCGGGCGAGCCGGCCCTCGATGCGCGGCCACACGCCGCGCTCGGCCCACAGCCCGATCTCGTCGGCGGATTTGCCGAGCAGGTCGCCTTGCGCGTGGCCTGTCATCGCGGCGAACGCGTCGTTCACGTCGAGCAGCTCGAAACGGTCGGCCGTGACGATCGCGGTCGCGACCGGCGCCATCCGGAATGCCGTCGCGAAGCGCTCCTCGCTTTGCATCAGCGCGCGCTCGGCCTGCTTGCGCGGCTCGAGATCCATGAACGTGAACAGCATGCACGCCTCGCCGTTCATGTCGATCGGCTGCCCGGCGACGACCACCGCCTTGGTGCTGCCGTCGGCCAGTTTCAGCACGGCTTCCATCTGCGGGATCGTCGCGCCTTCGCCGAGCCGCTCGATCGCAAGCTCGCGCCGCTCGGCCTGCTCGAGCACGTCGACCTCGTACACCGAACGGCCGAGCACGTCGTCGCGCGCGTGACCCGTCATGTCGAGAAAGCCCTGGTTGACCTTCACGTAGCGCAGGTCGTCGAGCCGGCAGATCACGGCAGGCGCCGGATTCGCGTTGAAGGTGCGCTCGAAGCGCTCCTCGGCGCTCGCCCATTCGGTCGCGTCGTGCAGCACGAGCGCGAGGCAGTCGGGTGCGCCGGCCGCGTTCGTCAGCACCAGGCTGCGGATGCGGTGAACCCAGCTCACCGATTCGTCGGCCGCCGATTCGACTTCGACCGTCACGTCGCTGAACTCCTCGCCGGCGATCACGCGATCCATCGGATAGTGGCCGTCGCGCACCGGATGGTTGTTCCGGTAGCGCAGCCGGAAACGCTCGCGGTATTCGGTGACGTCCGCGCCGAGCGCCTTCAGCTCGGTCACGCCGTGCATCGCGAGCGCGGCCTCGTTCGCCCAGACGATCCGCTGGTCGGGCTCGATCAGGATCACGCCCTCGGTGAGCCCGGCGATGATCTGGTGCAGTTGACGCCGGTCGGTATGCGACTTGAGCGCCTGTTCGTCTATTTGTTCGTTCATCGAATCGTTGTCCCTGTCGTCGACATGAGCGCCGGCCGAGCGCCCGTTCCAGTGGTACGCACGACCGGCGCGTGCGGCGATGATCGCGTGCCGCACAACGGCCCGACAGGCGCGGATGCACTATCTCGAATAGTACATTCGCACGCCGCTCGCGACCGTGCGGTGCCCCGCCGAACGGCGCAGCACGGCCCGCGCGGCCGTCGCGCCGCGTTGCCCGGGCCATGGTGCACGTCGCGTGCCCGCCCGTTCCGTTTCGTCCCCGGTGCAAACGCACTAGCCAATCAGGTGAATTTGCGCGATGTCCGCTCGCGTTCGCGTCGGTACGCTGGTACTGCATCGGCGCTTATGCGCTGCCCTTTCATCCCGCAGAGGAGGACACCAGGATGAAATTGCATCAGACACCCGATCCGACACGGCCGGAACCGTCCCCGGACCATCCGCCCGAACCGTCGCCCGGCACCGACCCGCCGGTGCCGCTGCCGCCCGACGTGCCGCGTCCGGACATGCCGCCGCGCGAGCCCGGCTACGACACCCCGATCGCCCGCTAAGGCCGGGGCATGCACGGGAACGATCCGTGCTTCCCGATTGATTCACCCGCCAATCGAAGGAGAACATCAATGAACAAGACCTCGCACCTTTCGACACTGCTCGCCGTCAGCGCGGCCTTCCTGCTTTCCGCCGCCCCGCTCACGACCGCGCACGCCCAGGCCTCGTCGACCGACAGCGGCATGGCGACCGAATCGAATCAGCCCGTGACCGACACCTGGATCACGACCAAGGTGAAGAGTGAGCTCGCGACCACCGACGGCGTGAAGAGCACGGACATCAGCGTGAAGACGGTCGACGGCGTCGTCACGCTCACGGGCGTGCTGCAGAACAAGACCGCCGTGAAGAAGGCCGTCGCCGTGACGCGCGCGATCAAGGGCGTGAAGCACGTCGACTCATCCGGCCTGAAGGCGAAGGCCTGAACTATCACGCGGCCGCGTGCCGCACTTTTCTCCCCTTACGAAAGGAGCACACCATGAACGAAGACAAGATCAAGGGCCAGTGGAAGCAGCTCACCGGCAAGCTGAAGGCCAAGTGGGGCAAGTTGACCGACGACGATCTCTCGGTCGCGGAAGGCAATCGCGATTATCTGGCCGGCAAGATCCAGGAGCGTTACGGAATCGCCCGCGACGAAGCCGAGAAGCAGTTGAAGGAATTCGACCGCGAGCTGTAACGCGCAAGTCGTCTCACCCCGCCGCGACGCGCCCCGCGTCGCGGCCACGAGGAGGACAACGACATGGGCAAATATCTGATCGCATGGCTGCTCGGCGTACCGATCGGGCTGCTGGTGCTGTTTTATCTGGTCACGCACCTCTTCTGACGCACGCGACGCCCCGTCGACGAATGAAAACGGGCCGGCGGCTGAAACCAGCCGCCGGCCCATCTGTTTTCTTACGCGTCGCGCTTACTTCGCCGCGTTCGCCGTCATCTTGAAGATGCCTTGCGCGTTGCCCGCGTCGAAGCGCAGGTCGGTCACCCAGCGGCGTGCCGTCTGGTCGAACGTGCGCTTGCGCGTGATGAACTCGTAGAACGAACCCGGCACGTTGCGCTTCACCGTGCCGCCGTCGCGGGTGCGGAACTCGCGCTCGACGGTATCCGCGCGATACGCGGTCTGGAACACGCGGCCCGAGCGCGAGCGTTCGACTTCCGGCTTCATCGGCCGGCCCTTCGCCTTTTCTTCGTCGGACAGCTTGAACACGTCGGCGACGCGGTCGGTCGCGTGGTTGAACGCATTGCCTTCGGTCGCGATCCACGCCATTTCCGCCGATTCCATCAGCAGCGTTTCATAGTCGAGCTCGTTCGGCAGATCGTGCTGGCGCGCGAACGCACCGACGATTTCCGGCAGCAGCGCGTGCGCGGCTTCCAGCGACAGCCAGCCTTCGCGCTCGACTTCCCACAGCAGCGCGACGGCCGCCGGCGACAGCGGGTCGCGCGACGTGCTCACGACATTCGTCACGGCCTGCTGGAATTCCTTCGAGAAACGCTCCGGATGCAGTTCGCTGACGAAGAACTGCGCGATTTCGTCCGGCGCGTCTTCATGCGCGTACGCGCGGCCGGTCATGCCGAGCTTGTCGAGCGGGTAACGGCCGTTCAGGCGGAAGCCGAGCGGACGCAGGATGCGCGTGAACGCGGCCTCGCCCGGCGGCAACGCGCCCGTGTGCGGCCAGCGCACCGTGCGCAGCGCGCCATGGTCGAAATAGACCGAGCCGCCGCTTTCGATCGCATCGGCCGTGTACGCGCGGCCGTTCGCCGAACGCTCGAGCAGCCCTTCGAACAGCGCCATGTTCATCGCCTGCGCGATTTCCGCGCGCGTCACGATGCCGTCTTCCCATTCTTCGAGGATGGCCGGCATGTTCAGGGTCGAGAACAGGGCGTCGGTCTTCGCCTGTCCCAGCAGCTTCGTCAGCAAGCTGTCGATATTCGGATTGCGCATCGGGATTCTCGTCTCGGGGGACCGCCGGCAAACGTGCCGGCAACTCGTCGGTCGGCCGCCCAACGGGCGCCTGGCCTTGCGTGGGGAGCATTATTCAAAGGGTTGCAGCGGGGCGTAAAGCGAGATTAAATTGATACGTGATGAGTTTTTGGAATTATCAGCCGTTCTTCGCCTGCGCTTCACCCCGCCGCCGCGAGGTTCGTTCGTCAGACAAATCAAGGGTCCGTTTGGAGATGGAATACCCCGTTCCCATGGCATTCCATCTCTAAACGGATCCCCGACATCATGCGCAAATTCAAGATCCCCAACATGGGCGCGCTCGTGGCTTTCGAAGCCGCTGCCCGCCACGAGAGCTTCACGCACGCGGCGAAGGAGCTGTTCCTGACCGAAAGCGCGGTGTCGCGGCAGATCGCGACGCTGGAGGCGAGCCTCGGCGTGCGGCTGTTCGCACGCGTGAAGCAGCGTGTCGTGCTGACGCGGGCCGGCAAGCTGTATGGCACGCAGGTGCGGCGCGCGCTGGAAACGCTCGACCGCGACACGCTGTCGATCATCGCGCACGGCAGCGGCGGCGGTTACCTGGAGCTCGCGGTGCTGCCAACCTTCGCGTCGCACTGGCTGATCCCGCGCATCAAGAGCTTCTACGACCGCACGCCCGACGTGCGCGTGAACATGGGCAGCCGCACCGACCTGTTCTCGTTCGAGGATACGCACTTCGAAGCCGCGATCCACTACGGCAAGCCGACCTGGCCCGGCACGTCGTCCGACTATCTGTTCGGCGAGGAAGTCGTGCCGATCTGCTCGCCGTCGCTGCTGAACGGGCCCGTCGAGCGCGTCGAGGATCTGCTCGCGTATCCGCTGCTGCACTCGACGACGCGCCCCGGCGCGTGGGCCCAGTGGTTCGAGACGCACGGCGTCGAGGACATCCGCACGATGCAGGGCGTGCGCTACGAACTGCACACGATGCTGATCAGCGCGGCCGCGGCCGGGCTCGGCGTCGCGCTCGTGCCGAAGTTCTTCGTCGAGGAACAACTGCAGCAGCTCGGGCTCGTCGTGCCGTGCGACGCGACGACCGTCGGCGATTCGGCGTACTACCTCGTGTATCCGACCGAGTTCAGCCACAGCAAGCCGCTGGAATCGTTCCGCGGCTGGCTGCTCGAACAGGCGAGCGCATATGCGGCGCCGGAGCGCGACGCGCACGACGCCGCCGAGGAGGACGACGAGGACGTCGAGTAACGGCGCCATCGCGCCATCGCGCCGGCGTCATCGCGCGGCGCCGCCGCATGCGTGCCGCGCCGGCGCGGCCGGCCATGCCGGACACATCAATCGCGAGGCGGATCATGGGCGGTCAGGTGCGGGTCATCGTGACGAAGACCCGCATTGTCGCGCACCGCATGCGTTACATGTGCCACTTCACCGTGGCGGTCAGCGTGCGCGGATCGCCGGGCATGTTGTACAGGTCGGCGTTGCCGTGCGCGGCAATGAAGTAGCGGCGATTGAACAGGTTGTCGAGCGTGAGCGTCACGTCGACCTTCTTGCTGCGATAGCCGGCGCCCAGGTTGAACACCGTGAACGACGGCAGCGTGACGAGATCGCTCGCCGACGTGTAGCGCGCCGACTGGAACTGCATGCCGGCCGCCGCATAGAAACCGTACGGCAGCTCGCGCTTGAGCCACAGGTTCGCGCTGTGGCGCGGCATCAGCCCCGGCGTGTTGCTCGACACCGCGAGGCCAGCCGCCGTCGATTGCGCGGAACCGTCCACCGTGCCGTTCAGGTACGCGTAACCCGCATACACCGACCACTTCGGCGCGATCTCGCCGGTGAAGCCGAGCTCCATCCCGCGCACGTGCTGCGTGCCGATCGGCAGCGCATAGCCGGGATTCGCCGGGTCGCCGATCTGCTGGTTGGTCTGGCGCATGTCGAACAGTGCGACGCTGGCCGTCGCCTTGCCGCCGAGGTCGAAGCGCGAGCCGACTTCATACGCGGTGGTCTTCTGCGGCGCGAGCGCGGCGCCGTTCGAGAACGCGCCGGAACTGATCAGCGTGTCGGCCAGCGGCGAGAACGACTGGCTGAACGACCCGTACAGCGTGAGCCAGTCGAGCGGTTCGTAGATCAGGCCGACGCGCGGGCTCCACGCATGATCGGTGCGGTCGAGATTGACGTTCGACGACGTGTAGTCGTGGCGGGTCTGGTTCAGGTAATCGAAGCGCAGGCCGGCCAGCACCTTCCAGTGTTCGGTCAGCGAGATCAGGTCCTGCGCGTAGACGCCCGCGAGCCCGACGACGGTCGACGCGTTCGTCTTCGCGCGCGCGCCGGTCGGCACGCCGGGCAGGACGACCGGCTGCGGATCGAAGAGATCGTAGGTCGCGACCTTCGACACGCTGTAGATCGTATCGAACTTCTGCTGCTGCGACAGTTCCAGCCCGTACAGCAGTTCGTGGCGCATGCCGAACAGCGACGTCTTCTGCGTGAGTTCGAACAGCCCGTCGATGCCGTGATCGGTACGCTGGCGCGTCGACTGGTCGAGCGTGACGACCGGGTGCGCGGCGGTCTTGATCGGCTCGTACGTCACGTAGTTCTTCCGCTCGAGCGAGAAGTCGTACGCGCGGATCGCGCCGTGGAACGACAGCGAATCGTCGAAGCGGTGATCGAGCGACACCGTCGCGCTTTTCGCGGAGATGTCGTTGTAGGAACTGTTCCCGCCGTCGGCCGACCCGTAATACGTGTTGATCGGCACGTCGACCGGCCGGCCGCGATACGCGGGCAGGCCCTGATCCGACGTGCGGCGGTCGTGCAGGTAGTCGAATTCGACGTTCAGCACCGTGTCGCGGTCGAGCTTGAACTGCGCGGACGGCGCGATCGCCTGCCGGTTGAGCTGGAACTGGTCGCGAAAGCTGTTCGAATTCTCGGCCGCGCCGGTCATCCGAAAGCGTGCCGCGTCGTTCGGGTTCCAGCCGAGGTCGAATTCGCCGCGCCGTTCGCCTCGCGTGCCGAGCGTCACGCCCACGTCGTTCACGGGGGTCGCCAGCGGCCGCTTCAGCACGCGATTCACGATGCCGCCCGCCGAACCGCGCCCGTACAGCACGGCCGCCGGCCCCTTCAGCACCTCGACACGCTCGACGTTCGACAGGTCGCGGTAGTACAGCGCATCGTCGCGAATGCCGTCGACGTACTGGTCCGTGATGCTGTTGAAGCCGCGGATCGTGATCTGGTCGCGCTGGCCGTCACCGACCGAGAAGCCGACGCCCGGCACGTTGCGCAATGCGTCCTGCAGCGACGTCGCGTTCTGATCCTCGATCACTGCGTGCGGCACGACGTTCACGGTCTGCGGCACGTCCATCAGCGACATGTCGGTCTTGGTCGCCGCGCGCGAATGGCCGCCGTCGTACGACGCATGTTCGGCGGCCGCGTTGACGGAAATCGCGGGCAGGGTCGCCGCGGCGTCGGCCGCCTGTGCAAACGAAGTGCGGGCGCCGGCCAGCGACGTGGCGATCAGAAGCGCATGGCACGCGCTCGTGTTGAGTTTCATCGTGAACGTAGAAGGTGGTGAAGAAAACGGCGAACGAGAACACGCCGGCCCGCGCACACGTCACGCGGCGAATCGGCCGGCGCAGCCCTTTCCGTGAAGACGACGACGCGCGTGGAGGATCGCCCCGTCGCGCAGGCCGGCGATCGAATAGCCGGCACGGATCGATGCCGGCCGGCTCTACCGGCCCGAAAAAAGCCGTGACGTTCGGTCACGGCTCGTAATGCGGCGAAATAATAAACGAGAATGATTCGTGTTTTTAGTTAATTTTTTACGTGTCGCCTGCCCGCAACGTGAACGCGCATGACGCCCCGCATTTCTGACGAATACCTTTCTATTTCAGGCCGCCGAGCGGCTTGATTCGCAATGAAAACGAAAGCATTGAATCGATCGCCTCATGCGGCAACGATCGGTAAAAGATGGGAGTGGGGATACGACGACGGAGAAGCTGGAGAGGACCACGAAGGATTGGGTGAAGGAGACGGGACGGATTCACCGGTCCGGTGCGCGCCGGACCGGGCAACCCCGACCCGGCGCTCCGGGCAGCCGACCTCGTATCGGCAGCGCGGCGGATCTTCTTCTGTTATTCACTACGTCTGCTCTCAGGTTCACTGCATTTTTTCCTCGCCGCGCCGCGTCATTATCCGCTCAATTCGCCCGAAGTAAAACGTTTGCGGTTGCACCCAAGTTGTTATTCCGGCGATTCGGAAACATTCTTTCCAAATGCTTTCGGCCATTGCGACGCGTTTCGACCCATGTTGCATTCGGTGCGGCGTTCCTTTTAAATGGAACTGGTTCCATTTGCTGAATCGACGCTAATCGAACGTGACGCGTCGGCGCGTGCGCGTCATGATGCCGATTCAGCATCGAGGATCATTCAGCTCAGGATTCGCATCGCCCGTCCTTCCCGGACACCCCGTCAAACGAGACCGTCATGCCCGATTCCGCCTCCCTGCAGCACCTGTTTCCCGCCTTACAGGACATCCCCGCCGAATTCCGGCTGGCTTCGCCGATTCACCAGCGCGTGTCGCTCGTCGACGGCGAATTGCGACCGTGGGACGGCGCGACCAAGACCGTGCTGTCGCCCGTGTGCGTGCGGCAGGCGGACGGCAGCGTCGAGCAGGTCGAGATCGGCAGCTACCCGGTGATGGGCGAAACGGAAAGCGACGCGGCGCTCGACGCCGCGGTGCGCGCGTACGACGCCGGCCGCGGCGAGTGGCCGACGATGAAGGTCGAGCAGCGCATCGCGTGCATGCAGGACTTCATCAAGCGGATGGTCGCGCAGCGCGAACTCGTCGTGAACCTGATCATGTGGGAAATCGGCAAGAGCCTCGCCGATTCGCAGAAGGAATTCGACCGCACCGTCACCTACATGACGCAGACGATCGACGCGCTGAAGGAGCTCGACAACGCGAACTCGCGCTTCGTGATCGCGGAAGGCACGATCGGCCAGATCCGCCGCACGCCGCTGGGCGTCGTGCTGTGCATGGGCCCGTACAACTATCCGCTGAACGAGACGTTCGCGACGCTGATTCCCGCGCTGCTGATGGGCAACACCGTGGTGTTCAAGCCGCCGCAGTACGGCACGCTGCTGTTCGAGCCGCTGCTCGAGGCGTTCCGCGGCGCGTTCCCGAAGGGTGTGATCAACACGATCTACGCGCCGGGCGCGGTGGTGGTGCCGCACATGCTCGCGTCGGGCAAGATCAACGTGCTCGCGCTGATCGGGTCGAGCAAGGTGGCCGATCACCTGAAGAAGCAGCACCCGAAGTCGCACCGGCTGCGCGCGATCCTCGGCCTCGACGCGAAGAACGCGGCGATCGTGCTGCCCGACGCCGATCTCGACCTCACCGTGAAGGAGTGCCTGCTCGGCGCGCTGTCGTTCAACGGCCAGCGCTGTACCGCGCTGAAGATGCTGCTCGTGCATCGCTCGATCGTCGACGAATTCCTGAAGCGCTTCACCGCCGCGCTCGAACAGCTGAAGATCGGCATGCCGTGGGAAAAAGGCGTCAGCATCACGCCGCTGCCCGGCATGCATCGCACCGCCTACATGACCGATGCGATCGACGACGCGAAGGCGAAGGGCGCTCACGTCGTCAATCATTCGGGCGGGGAATTCAGCAAGACGCTGTTCTACCCGGCCGTCGTGTATCCGGTGTCCGAAGGGATGAAGCTGTACCGCGAGGAGCAGTTCGGGCCGATCATTCCGGTCGCACCGTTCGACGACGTGGAAACCGCGCTCGATTACGTGACGACGTCGGATCACGGCCAGCAGGTCAGCATCTTCGGTTCCGATCCGGCGCAGATCGGCGCGCTCGTCGATCCGCTCGTGAACCAGGTGTGCCGCGTGAACATCAACTGCCAGTGCCAGCGCGGGCCCGACGTGTTCCCGTTCGCGGGGCGCAAGGATTCGGCCGAGGGCACGCTGTCGGTGAGCGACGCGCTGCGTGCGTTCTCGATCCGCTCGATGGTCGCGGCAAAGCAGACCGACAGCAGCAAGCAGTTGCTCGACTCGATCGTGTCGGATCACCACTCGAAGTTCATCAATACGGGCTTCATTTTCTGAAGCCGTCCTGATCGATGCCGGAACCCGCGTCGCACGTCGGTGCGGCGGGTTTTCCGGCACGCATCGCGCGGCTAGACGTTCGTCACCAGCAGACGAATCCCCGCCACGCCGAACACGACGGCCAGGCACGCTTCCATCGCGCGACGGCCGCGCACGTACAGCCGCCGCGCCCCATCCATCGAGAACACCAGCGCATAGCCGCCGAACACCATGCTGCCGATCGCGAGGCAGCCCGGGACGACGGCGCCGTGCGCCCCGCCCCCGTTCGACGACAGCGCGACGATCGAGACCCACACGAGAATCGCCTTCGGATTGGTCAGGTGCAGCATCGCGCCGCGCACGTAGAAGCGCGACAGCCGCTGCTCGCGCGCCGCGTTCGCCGATGCCGCCGGCGGGCCCGACAACGCCGTGCGCGCCGACTTGAACGCGAGCCACAGCAGGTACAGCCCGCCGAAGACCTTGATCGCGACCAGCAGCTTCGACCACGCGAGCAGCGCGGCCGACACCCCGAGCGCCGCCACCGTCGCCCAGAACATCGACCCTGAAATCACGCCGAGCGCAAACGCGAGCGCCGCCTTGCGGCCCTGGTTCGCGGCGACCGACATGATCGCGAGATTGCTCGGCCCGGGGCTGGCCGTGCCGATGAAATAGGCCGTGTAGGCAAGCAGCAGATTGGCCGAGAAGAAAGTGTGGACGCTCATGTCGAATCTCGCGGGGATGATCCGGAGATTGTTGGCAAACCTGCGCCGTCTGCCCATGGACAATTGCGCGGCCGATCGCTGGGCCAGTTGGGTGACCACGCAACCGATCGCCCCTCGCCGGACCGTCTCTGTTTTGAAACAACCGGCGTGCTCGCCGCCGGTTCGCGCGATGCAACGGCGCGAGTTGCGCGCAGCCGTTTCTCGTCGGCGGACGCACGGCGGGCGCGGCCGAACCGCCCGGCACGCGCCGCTCCGGCCGTTCGCCGGCGCAAACGCGCGACGCACCCGATGCCCGCGTTACGTTACATCCGTGAAGCATTTCGCGTCGCCGCGCCGCTTCGGGCGCCCGACGCCGCCCGCCTTGCGCCCGTAGATGCCCGCCTCGACCGCCCGCGCGATCCAGTCCCGGCGGGACTCGCCGACCGATGGCGGATCGCGGCTCAACATTGCTCAACAATCGTCCGGCGGCGCTGGTACGGAATCTGCATTCCGTTCGGGCAGAAGCCGCGTGCGGGACCGCGCGGACAGGAATTCACCCTCGGGCGCGTCAACGGATACGCCCGTACGATATGCATACGCAACGAGGCTCTTCATGGATGCGCAGCCCAACTCGTCCGACTCGTCGTTCCAGCTCTTCCTCGCGAAGGTGCTCGAACAGCCGCTGCCCGACTGGACCGAAAAACAGCAGATGGAACTCGAGATGGCGCGCACGCTGTCGACTCACATGGTCACGCTCGCCGAAGACATGCGCGGCCGCACGCCCGATCTCGCGCGCTGCCTCGTGCTGCTCCGCTACGCGAAGGTGCTCGACTTCATGCTCACGTCGCTCGCCGCGCACCGCGACATTCATCCGCAAACGCTGCGCACGCTGTTCCGGCTCGCGAACCTGAAGGTCGACGATGCCTATCCGGTGTGAGCCGGCGCAACGGATCGTGCGTCGCGCACGGCCATAGCGGCAACCCGACCCACCCCGCATACGCGCGGCCCGCCTGCCCCTCCGCGTAAACGGAGGTACAATCGCGCGCCATGAACGCACTTCGCCGCTTCCTGCTCCGGCCAGGCGTCGCGCGACAGTTGCTGTGGGGGTTCCTCCTCGTGATGCTGCTGTCCCGCGCGCTGATGTCGGGCGCCGTGATGCTCGATCCGGACGGCCCGGATGCGGGCTCGGTGGTGCTGTGCTCGGGCCGCGGCCCGCTGATCGTCACCGGCGCCGCGCTGGCCGCCCGCTTCGACGCGAGCGCGCCGATCACGCCGACCAACGATGCGCTCGCGCTCGTCGATGCACTGAAGCATGACGCGCACGCCGACAAGGCGGCGTCCTCCGGCAACGGCGACACCCTGTGCGCATTCGGCGCCGCGCTGTTCACGGCGCTCGCATCGTTCGTGCTGCTGGTGCTGCTGTTTCCCGCGGCGGTGCCGCGGCGCTTCCGCATTCACTTTGACAGTCTTCCTTTCGTGCGATCGATATTCGACGATCGCCCGCCCTCCCGCGCACCTCCTCTGTTCTGCTGAACGTTTCGCCCCGTGGCGCATGCACGTCGACGTGCATGCCCGTTCACGCCGTTCGTTTCGCCCGACCTGATTCACGCGTTCACCCGAATGCCCGCATCGCGCGGGCGACGCCGCCCTGCGCACCGTTTGCGCAGCATGCCGCGCCGCCGGCCGCGGTAATGCACGCACGCGGGTGCGACGCACGTTGACGGCAGCCGGCCCGCGCCGGTCGCGCCGCTCGACGAACCCGAGGAGTTCATACCATGTCGACCACCGTCGATCGGGCCATCTCGCCCGCCCGTTCCGCCAGCGCCGGTTACCGGACGCTCTGGCGCTGGCATTTCTATGCCGGCCTGTTCGTGATGCCGTTTCTCGTGATCCTCGCGATCACGGGCACGCTCTACTGCTTCCAGCCGCAGATCGAACCGCTGCTGTATCCGCACCGGCTGATCGTCGAACCGCGCGCGACGCCGCGGCTCGATGCCGACACGCTGCTCGCCCGCGCTCGCACCGCGATGCCGCCCGGCGCAACGCCGGTGTCCGTGCAGGTCGCCACCGCGCCGGACCGCAGCGCCGAGTACGTATTCCGGCTGCGCGACGGCAGCCGCGAAAGCGTATACGTGAACCCGTACGACGGCAGCGTGCTCGGCACGCTGAGCGTCGAGAACCGCTTCATGCAGGTCGACCGGATGCTGCATCGCAAGCTGCTGCTCGGCAAGACCGGCGAGTTGCTGATGGAGCTCGCCGCCTGCTGGACCTTCGTGATGATCGGCACCGGCATCGCGCTGTGGTGGCCGCGCGGTACGGCACGCGTCGGGCGCGCGCTGCGGCCCGACCTGTCGCTGCGCGGCCGGCCGCTGTGGAAAAGCATTCACGCGACGGCCGGCATCTGGCTCGCGGCCGGCACGGTCGCGTTCATCCTGACGGGGCTGCCGTGGTCGGGCTCGTGGGGCAAGAATTTCAAGGCGCTCGCCGCGACCGTGAACCTCGGCGCGCCGAAAGGCGCGTGGGGCGGCGCATCGGTACGCTCGACGCGCCCGGGCGCCGCGGCGATGTCCGGCCATACGCCTGCGCACGCCGCCGCACCGTCCGGCCATCACCACGATTCCGGCGAATCGATGCCGGGCATGGTGATGGACGACCTGCCGTTGCCGCAAACGCCGTGGGCGGTCGGCAACGTGCCCGTGCCGCATTCGCCGTCGGCGCCGACACCAGCACCGCTGCCGCTGGCCCGCGCGATCGCGATCGTCGCCGGGCTCGGCGTGACGAGCGGCTACACGCTCGCGTTGCCGTCCGGCGCGGATGGCGTGTTCACCGCGTCGTACTTTCCGGCCGACCCGAAGGCCGAACGCACGATCTACGTCGACCAGTACAGCGGCGCCGTCTTGAAGGACATCCGCTATGACGACTACGGCGCGGTATCGAAAGCCGTGTCGTACGGCACGTCGCTGCACATGGGCCGTTATTTCGGACTCGCGAACCAGCTCATTTGCGCGGTGTTGTCGCTCGGGCTGGCCGCGATGGCCGTCACGGGCAGCGTGATGTGGTGGAAGCGCCGCCCGGCCGGGACGCTGGGCGCACCGTCGCGCGAACGCGGCATGCCGCCGATGCGCGGCTGGGTCGCCGGGCTCGTGCTGCTCGGCGTCGTCTTCCCGCTGATGGGGCTGACGATCGTCGCGGTCTGGTTGCTCGACCGGCTGCTGTTCGGCCGCGCGGCACCCGCCGCAGCGTGATCGACGCAAGCGCTTCCCCCATTCGCAGGATACCGAAACGATGAAGTTCAGATCGATGCTGCCCGCTGCCGTTCTTGCCGCGCTCTCGCCGGCCGGGCACGCACAAGCACAGGAAAGCGGCGTCGACGGCACCGGCGCCACGCTCGCGCCGATTCGCGTCGACGCGCCACGCACCTGCCGGCGCGTGCGCGGCGGCGAACCGGTCAGTCTTCGGTGTCGCCGCGGCCGACCCGCAAGCATCGATCAAGTACGCGGGCCCGCCATCCATTTCCGGTAGCGCCGCGTCTGGCACTGCGCGGCCAGTTGCTGCCGCACCAGCGCATGCAGCGGCGACACCCGTGGGTCCGTGCGGCGCCCTTCACTGAGCCGCGTGAGCTGGAACTTGACGACGGCCATGTTCGCCAGCGCGCCCAGCGCCTTGTTCTTCCAGCGGATCGGCTCCAGCACCGGCGCGCTGTCCTTGCCGGCGCGCCAGTCGCGCGGCAGGTTCGGGTCGATCGACAGCGCGGTCGCGATGCCGACCATCGCCACGCCGCTGTTCACCACCTGCTCGGCCACCGCACGACGCCGGATCCCGCCCGTGACCATCAGCGGCATCCGCGCGACGGCGGCGATATCGCGCGCGAATTCGAGGAAATACGCTTCGCGCGCGAGCGTGCGCCCGTCGCGCGCCTCGCCCTGCATCGCCGGCACTTCATAGCTGCCGCCCGACAGTTCGACGAGATCGACGCCCAGCGGATTCAGCAGTTCGACCACGCGCTTCGCGTCGTCCGCGCTGAAACCGCCGCGCTGGAAATCGGCCGAATTCAGCTTCACCGCGACGACGAATCCCGGCGACACCGTCGCGCGCACCGCCTTCACGATATCGAGCAGCAAGCGGGCGCGATTCTCGATGCTGCCGCCCCATTG
Source organism: Burkholderia sp. BE12 (assembly GCF_002959955.1). Classification (NCBI taxonomy): domain Bacteria; kingdom Pseudomonadati; phylum Pseudomonadota; class Betaproteobacteria; order Burkholderiales; family Burkholderiaceae; genus Burkholderia; species Burkholderia sp. BE12. Next base: position 60,841 of record NZ_PREY01000035.1, read on the forward strand.
ATCCTGCCGCCGGTTCGTCAGCGGCGACAGGAACTGGCTCAGCAGATAGCCGTGCGCCGCGTGCACCTGCACGCCGGTGAAGCCGCCTTGCTCCGCGAGCTGCGCGGCACGCACGAAGCGCTGCTGCACGTCGGCGATATCGGCTGCCGTCATCTCCTTCGGCACCGGAAACTGCTTCGACAGCGCGCCGAGCGCGAGCGGCACGGCCGACGGCGCGAGCGTCGTCTGGCCGAGCGCCGCCTGCATCTGGCGCCCCGGGTGATTGATCTGCATCCACACGTGCGCGCCGCCCGAGCGGGCGATCCGCGCCCAGCGGCGGAAACGGTCGAGATGCGCGTCGCTTTCGAGCACGACGCCGTTCGGCCCCGTCATCGCGCGGCCGTCCACCATCACGTTGCCGGTCAGGATCAGGCCGGCCTGGCCGTCGGCCCACGCCTGGTACAGGCGCAGCAACGCGTCGGACGGCGCGTGGTCCGCATCGGCCATGTTTTCTTCCATCGCGGCCTTGGCCAGACGGTTCGGAATCACCGCCCCGTTGGGCAGTGTCAGCGGCGCAAACAGATTCATGGTGGGCACCCTCGATTGACGATGTCCAACGATAACTTTAAAGTCAACTTTAAGGTCAAGCCCCTTTGGAGCACACCATGAAAATCGGCGAACTGGCGAAGGCGAGCGGCCTCGCGGCGTCGCGCATCCGCTTCTACGAGGCGAGCGGCCTGCTCGAACCGGCCCGCCGGCAGGCGAACGGCTATCGGGAATACGGAGCGGAAGCGTTGACGCGGCTCGCGATCATCGATCGCGCCCAGAGCGCGGGCTTCTCGCTCGACGAGATCCGTGCGGTGCTGCCGCCGGATCTCGGTGCATGGCCGCGCGACGAACTGCTCGTCGCGCTGCGGCACAAGATCGATGAAATCGCGCTGCTCGAACGGCGTCTCGCGCAGAACCGGCAGCATCTGGAGACGCTGATCGCCGAGATCGAGAACAAGCCGGCGGGCGAGGATTGCGCGGGCGCCGCGCAACGCATGCTCGACCGGCTGCGCGAGCAGGCCGGCGAGCCGCTGGAGCCGGCGCCCGTCGTGCGGCCGGCGCGCAGGCGGGCGTGATGGATTGTGCCGCGGGATTGCGCTGCGTCATCCATCTATTCATCCGTTCGAGGCGTGGCCTGAAGTACGACGCGGCTCGGTCGTTCCGATTTGCTTACGTCGCAGGTAATCGACGCGCGCCTCCCGCGCCGCGATCATGGCCCCATCGACTCACGCGCCGCATCCCGCCAAGGAGCCTGCCATGACCGCCTACGCCATCGCCCACCTGCACGACGTCGAGATGTGCGACGACATCGTCGAATACCTCGAACGCATCGACGGCACGCTCGCGCCGTACGACGGCCATTTCGTGATTCACGGCGCGCGGCCGGAAGTGCGCGAGGGCGTGTGGCGCGGCGACCTGATCGCGATCGCGTTTCCCGATCTCGACACGGCGCGCGAATGGTACGAATCGGATGCGTACCGGCAGATTCAGCCGCTGCGCGCACGGCACGCGAGCGGCCCGCTGATCCTGATCGACGGCGTCGACGAACGGCACAAGGCGACCGACATCCTGCGCTGAGGCTTCGCGCAGCCGATGCCGACGACGCTTACGACGCCTTCCGCTCCATCGGCTCGCCGACGACGAAGCCGCCGCCCTGGAAGCGCTGCGCGGGATCGTCGTACTCGGCGGTCGGCGCCGTCACCGGAAACAGTCCGGCGAACTGTTCGGAGCTGTCGCGCGGGCGGAAGCCGAGGAAGCCGGCCTTCGTGTTGTCCCACCACTTCACCGGGTTGTCCGATGCGCCGTAGACGATCGCGTGCCCGACGCGGTTCGTCAGCAGCGAGCAGCGCACGAGCTCGATGAAGTCGCGATAGCTGAGGAACGTGACGAGCATGCGCGGGTTCTTCGGCACCTCGAACGACGAGCCGATCCGCAGGCATACGGTTTCGATCCCGAAGCGGTCGAAGTAGTAGCGCGACAGCGATTCGCCGAAGCACTTCGTCACGCCGTACAGGCTGTCGGGGCGCAGCGGCGAATCGGCGTCGAGCACTTCGGTGACCGGATGGAAACCGATCGCATGGTTCGAGCTCGCGAACACGACGCGCTTCACGCCGTGCTTGCGCGCGGCTTCGTACAGGTTGTACGTGCCGGTGATGTTCGCGCCGACCAGATCGTCGAACGGCGCATCGACCGAAATGCCGCCGAGGTGAACGATCGCGTCCACGCCGTCGACGAGCTGCATCACGGCCGACCGGTCGGCCAGATCGACCACGCGGATTTCTTCATGCGCGGCCGCGTCGTCCAGCGCCGCGATGTCGCTGACGCGCACGACATCGGCCCAGTCGGCGAGCGCGCCGCGCAACTGGCGGCCGAGGTTGCCGGCCGCGCCCGTCAGCAGCAGGCGGCCGAACGGTTTGCGCGCGGCGGTGGAAGAGGCGTTCATCGAATCTCCTTGAATCTACTCAAATCGGAAAACGTTTTCCAACTATACGCGGACGCGGCGTCGAACGTCAATGGTCGAACCCGTTCGCGGCCATCCGCACTTTCCCGATATCGGCAGCCGGCCGCGCGCCGGCTTTTTCTGCCACAATCCGGCGTTATCGAACGAAAACGTTACCCTTCGGATGAAAAAAGTTTCCTCGACGATCCGCGACGTAGCCGCGCAAGCCGGCGTGTCGGTCGCGACGGTATCGAAATACGTGAACGGCACGCAGCGCTTCTCGCCGACCGTCGAGGCACGGCTGAAGGAGGCCATCGAGCGGCTCGGCTACCGTTCGAACCCGCTCGCGCGCTCGATGATCACCGGCCGCACGCGCACCATCGGCCTCGTGATCCTCGACATCAGCAACCCGCACTTCACGAACGTGGTGAAAGGCGCGAACCGCGTCGCGCTGCAGCACGACTACACGCTGCTGCTCGTCGATACCGAGGAGAGCCAGGCGCGCGAACGTTCGCTGATCGAGGCGCTCGCGCAGCGCGTCGACGGGCTGATCGTCAGCACGCGGATGCCCGACGAGGAAGCCGGCTGGATGCTCGACCTCAACAAGCCGCTCGTGCTGCTGCGTCGCAGCCCCGGCCTGCCGATTCCGAGCGTCGGCATCGACAACCGGCTGTCGACCTACATGCTCGCGCGCCATCTGCTCAACCTCGGCCACACGCGCATCGCGTATCTCGGCTTCGGCACCGCGCGCGTGAACGACGAGCGGATCCAGGGCGCGCGCGACTGCCTCGCCGAAGCGGGGCTCACGCTCGACGTGCACGATGCGCATGCGCCGACCGCCGAAGCCGGCGAGCGCGCGTGCTCGCGCGTGATGCTCGGGCCGCAGCGCCCGCAGGCCGTGATCTGCTACAACGACCTGATCGCGCTCGGCTTCATGAAAGAGGCCGCGTCGCTCGGCTTCCGGCTGCCGCAGGACGTGTCCGTCGCCGGCATCGACAACGTGCCGTACGGCGAATACGCGGCGCCCGCGCTGACGACCGTCGACATCCAGAGCGAGAACATGGGCGAGCTCGCGATGCAGAAGCTGATCGACGCGCTCGCCGGGCGCACCGACGCGAGCTATTCGACGTTCGAGCCGCGGCTGATCATGCGCGCGTCGACGGCGTCGGCCGGCTGACGCGGGCGCAACACGTCACCGTCCCGAACGCAAAAAAACGCGCCGTCCGAGGAGGCGCGTTCGTTTGCGGGGACGCGATTCACGCGTCGAGTTTCGCGGGCTTCATCTTCGGCGTGAGCACGTGCATCACGGCCAGCGCGATCAGGTAGGCCGACGCGCCGATCGCGAACAGCACCCAATAGTGGCCCGTGCGCTGCAGCACCTGGCCGATCACTTCCGAGAACAACACGCCGCCGATCGAGCCGGCCATCCCGCCGATGCCGACCACCGACGCGACCGCGCGGCGCGGGAACAGGTCGGACGCGGTCGTGAACAGGTTCGCCGACCAGCCCTGGTGCGCGGCGGCGGCGAGGCCGACGATCAGTACTGCGATCCACAGGCTCTGCACCTGCGACACGAACGCGATCGGCAGCACGCAGCATGCGCAGATCAGCATCGCCGTCTTGCGCGCACGGTTCACGCTCCAGCCCGCACGCAGCAGCATCGACGACAGCCAGCCGCCGCCGATGCTGCCGACCGTCGTCAGCGCATAGATGCAGACGAGCGGCAAACCGATGTGCTGCATGTCCATCCCGCGCGACTCGTTGAGCCACTTCGGCAGCCAGAACAGGTAGAACCACCACACCGGGTCGGTCAGGAACTTGCCGACCAGGAACGCCCACGTCTCGCGCTTGCGGATCAGTTCGCCCCAGCGCGGCGCGCCGGCGTTCGCATTCGCCGCGTCGAGCGCTTCGGCTTCGTCGCGCGGCTCGTCGTACTCCGCGGCGAGTGCGCGCGTGTCGGCCGTGCGATACATCACCAGCCACACCGCGAGCCACACGAGGCCGATCGCGCCGATGATCACGAACGCCGCGCGCCAGCCGTAGGCCACCGCGATCGCCGGGATGATCGCCGGCGCGAACACCGCGCCGATGTTCGCGCCCGAGTTGAAAATGCCGGTGGCGAGCGCGCGTTCGCGGCGCGGGAACCATTCGGCCGTCGTCTTGATCGCGGCCGGGAAGTTGCCGCCCTCGCCGATGCCGAGCAGCGCGCGCACGAACGCGAAACCCGTCACCGAGCCGACCGCCGCGTGCAGCATCGCGGCGATGCTCCACACCAGCATCGCGACCGCGTACGACACGCGCGTGCCGAGCCAGTCGACGATGCGCCCGAAGCCGAGCAGGCCCAGCGCATAGAACGCCGAAAACGCCATTACGATGCGGCCGTACTGCACCTGGCTCCAGCCGATGTCGTGCTGGAGCATCGGCGCGAGCAGGCCGAGGATCTGCCGATCCATGTAGTTGATGACGGTCGCGAAAAACAGCAGTGCACAGACGGTCCAGCGATAGCGGCTGGCGGCCGCGCGCACGGCGCCGACGACGGCAGTGGGCATGAATGTCTCCGATGCGCGGTCGCGCCCGTCGCGCCGCACGCAGTTCGTTGACCGGCGACCGGCGCCGGGGCGAACGCCGGCGCGCTGCTGCGCACGGCGCGTTTCGCCGATCCGTCTGGAAAACGTTTTTCAAAGGATAGGGTGTCTGCCGGGGCCGTGTCAGTCGGGGATTTCGATGAGTCATCTCAAATTCATCGCGGGAAAAGAGACGACTGTTTCGCAGAGTGGTATTAATCGTTTTTCCCCTGATTTTCCCGCTGCGGCCCGGCCGGCGCGCGGATGCGGAGACACATGTCCGATTCCAGCCAGAATCGACGGCGGGGATGGTTTACAGTCGTCTCATGCGCCTCGATCCCGACACCTGCTACGACGCCCTGCTTTCGCGGAACCGCCGCTTCGACGGCTGGTTCTTCGTCGGCGTGGCGACGACCGGTGTGTACTGCCGCCCCGTCTGCCCGGTGAAGCCGCCGAAGGCGCGGAACTGCAGCTACTACCCGACCGCCGCGGCCGCCGAGAAAGCCGGCTTCCGGCCCTGCATGCGCTGCCGCCCCGAGCTCGCGCCCGGCCACGGGCTGCTCGATCTGTCCGGCAATCTCGCCGACGCGGCCGCGACGCTGATCGACGACGGTTTCCTGAACGCGCATTCCGTCGATGCGCTCGCACGGCGCGTCGGCGTGACCGAGCGCCATCTGCGTCGCATCTTCGGCGCGCAGTTCGGCGTGTCGCCGATCGAGTTCGCGCAGACGCAGCGGCTGCTGATGGCCAAGCGGCTGCTGACCGATACCGCGCTGCCGGTGGCCGTCGTCGCGTCGACGGCCGGGTTCGGCAGCGTGCGGCGCTTCAACGACCTGTTCCGCCAACGCTACGGCCTCAATCCGCTGCGGCTGCGCAAAGGGAAAGGGGCCGGCGCATCGGCCGACGGCGACATGACCTTCCCGCTGCCGTACCGGCCGCCGTTCGCGTGGGCCGACCTGATGCGTTTTCTCGCGCAGCGGCAGATCGATGGCGTCGAGCGGATCGACGCGCAGCGTTATGCGCGCATCGTCGACCTGCCGGACCGGAACGGTGGCCGCCGCGTGGCAGGCTGGCTGTCCGTCGCGCACGTGCCGCAGCGCTTCGCGCTGGCCGTGACCGTGTCGGCCGCGCTGACGCCGGTCGTGCCGGCCGTGCTCGCACGCGTGCGCCGGCTGTTCGATCTCGACAGCCGCCCCGACGTGATCGATGCGCATCTCGGCGATCTCGCGAGCGGCTCGCCGGGCCTGCGCGTGCCCGGCGCGTTCGACGGTCTCGAGATCGCGATCCGTGCCCTCGCGGGCGAGCAGCTTGCGGCGGCGCAGGTCGATACGCCGTTGCTCGCACGCCTCGCGAAACGCTTCGGCACGTCGGTCGACGGCGCGCCGCCCGGCCTCACGCACGCACTGCCCTGCGCCGCGACGCTGGCCATGCTGCCGCCTTCGGCCCTCGAGACGATCGGCATCGAGCGCGACACGGCACGCGCGATCGTGTCGCTCGCCCGCGCCGTCGACGACGGCACGCTCGCGCTCGAACCGATGGCGCCGCTCGACGCAACGCTCGCCGCGCTGCGCGCGCTGCCCGGTTTCGACGAACGCGCGGTGCAGTACGTCGCGATGCGCGCGATGGCGTGGCCGAACGCCTTCCCCGCCGACGACGCGTGGCTACCCGCCCGCACCGAACCCGCGGGCCCGCCGCCCTCCGCGCCGCATACCGCGCGCTGGGCGCCGTGGCGCGCGTATGCCGCATTGCATGTGTGGCGCCTTCATGGAGATGTGTTGCGATGACTCCCGCTCACCTGATTCCGAGCCCGCTGGGCGACATCGCCGTGCGCATCGAGGACGATGTGCTGACCGGCCTGTACTTCGTCGGCCAGAAATACTTCCCGTCGCTTGCGATCGTGCGCGAAGCGGACGCGCTCGCCACGTCGCCGGTCGCACGCCGGGTCGCGGAAGAAATCGCCGAGTACTTCACCGGCGCGCGCGACACGTTCTCGGTGCCGATCCACCTGCGCGGCACCGCGTTTCAGCGACGGGTATGGAAGGAACTGCTGGCGATTCCGTTCGGCGAACTCGTGTCGTACGGCGACATCACCGAGCGCGTCGGGCTGCCGATGAGCGGCGCGCGCGCCGTGGGCGGCGCGGTCGGCCGTAATCCGGTATCGATCATCGTGCCGTGCCATCGCGTGGTCGGCGCATCGGGCAGCCTGACCGGCTATGCGGGCGGCATCGACCGCAAACGTGCGCTGCTGTCGCTCGAAGGCGCCGGGTTCTCGCGCGACGCGCGCCATCCGGCGCAGCAGGCGCTGGCGTTTTGATATGCCGGGTTTCGCATTCGGCGCAGGTCGTGCGACCTAGCCGCCGCCGCGCTTGCGCATCGCATGCGCGACCCGCGCGTTCGCTTCGAATTTCGCGCGATGCGTCGAGAAAAACGTCCGCACGTTGCGGACGTTCGACGCGCCGGTGAACAGCCGCCGCGCGAATTCGTCGTATTCGGCGACATCGGCCAGATCGGCGACCACGACGAAATCCGGCCCCGGCGACACGCGATAGCACTGCGTGACGGCCGGCTCCGCGCACACGTACGCTTCGAACGCGTCGTAGTCCTCGGCCGTCTGCCGATCGAGGCTGATCTCGATCAGCGCGGTGACGGCCGTGCCGATCGCGACCGGGTCCAGCACCGCGACCTGCCGACGGATCACACCGGCCTCCGTCAACCGCCGCACGCGACGCATGCAGGTGGGCGGCGACGACAGCGCGCGCTCGGCCAGTTGCAGGTTCGAGACCGATGCATCCTCCTGCAGGATTGCGAGGATGCGCAGGTCGAGATCGTCGAGGGTGATACCGGCCATCGGCCTCTCCTCCCGGTCAGTGAGTGAAATTTAATTTCAACATGATAGACGATATACCGTAAATTTCACCCGACATAATTTTTTGAAATTTAATTCCATTTAGCTGGTTCTACCATCGCTCTCACTGATTCAGACAGGACATTTACGGAGCGCGATATGTGTGGAATTGTCGGGGCGGTTGCCCAGCGGGACATCCTGCCGAACCTGGTCGACGGCCTGAAGCGACTCGAATACCGCGGCTACGATTCGTGCGGCGTCGTGGTCTACCGCGACCGTGCGCTGGCGCGCGCCCGCAGCGTCGATCGTGTCGCGAACCTGCAGCGCGAGATCGCCGCGCAGGCGCTGTCCGGTTACACGGGCATCGCGCATACGCGCTGGGCCACGCATGGCGCGCCCGTCACGCTCAACGCGCATCCGCACTTCTCGCCGAGCGACGCCGACGCGCGCATCGCGCTGTCGCACAACGGGATCATCGAAAACTGCGATCAGCTGCGCGCGGAACTGCAGGCGCACGGCTATGTATTCGCGAGCCAGACCGACAGCGAGGCGATCGCACACCTGATCGACCACCTTTACGACGGCGACCTGTTCGATGCGGTACGGCGTGCGGTCGCGCGACTGCGCGGCAGCTATGCGATCGCGGTGATGTGCCGCGACGAGCCGCACCGGATCGTCGGCGCACGCGACGGGATGCCGCTCGTGGTCGGGGTCGGCGAAGGCGAGAATTTTCTGGCGTCCGATGCGATTGCGCTGTCCGGCATCACCGATCGCATTGCCTACCTGGAGAACGGCGACGTCGCCGACATTCAACTGCATCGCTACTGGATCGTCGACGCGGCCGGCCAGCGCGTCGAGCGCGCGGTGCAACGCGTCGCCGCGCATAGCGGCGCGGCCGATCTCGGATCGTATCGTTACTACATGCAGAAGGAGATCTTCGAGCAGCCGCAGGCCGTGGCCGATACGCTGCTCGACGTTTCGTCGATCATGCCGGAGCTGTTCGGCGACGGCGCGTGGCGTGTGTTCAACGACGTCGATTCGGTGCTGCTGCTCGCGTGCGGTGGCAGCTATCACGCGGCACTGACCGCGAAATACTGGATCGAGAGCATCGCGAAGCTGCCGGCCAGCGTCGAGATTGCCAGCGAGTTTCGTTATCGCGACAGCGTGCCGAATCCGCGCACGCTCGTCGTCGCCGTGTCGCAAAGTGGCGAAACGGCCGATGTGCTCGGCGCCGTGCATGTCGCGAAGCGCAGCGGGATGATGCACACGCTCGCGATCTGCAACGTCGCGACGAGTGCGCTGATGCGCGAATGTGCGCTGCAGTTCGTGACGCGTGCGGGGATCGAGATCGGCGTGGCTTCGACGAAGGCGTTTACGACGCAGCTCGTGGCGTTGTTCCTGCTGACGTTGTCACTGGCACAGGTGCGCGGGCGGTTGAGTGACGATGAAGAAAAGGAACATCTGCGGGCGCTGCGGCACCTGCCCGACGCGATGTCGAAGGTGCTCGCGCTGGAACCGCAGATCATGGCCTGGTCGGAGTTGCTCGCGCGACGCGACAACATGCTGTTTCTCGGGCGCGGGATGCATTATCCGATCGCGCTCGAAGGGGCGCTGAAGATGAAGGAGATTTCCTATATTCATGCGGAGGCTTATCCGGCGGGGGAGCTGAAGCATGGGCCGCTGGCGCTCGTCAGCAATGAAATGCCGGTGATCGCGGTTGCGCCGAATGACATGCTGCTCGAGAAGCTCAGGTCGAACATGCATGAAGTCAGTGCGCGGAATGGGCGGCTGTTCGTGTTCGCGGATGTGGACTGTGGGATCGTGCCGAGTGAGGGGATCGAGGTGATTCGGCTCAACGAGTATTACGGGCCGTTGTCGCCGATCTTGCATACGGTGCCGATGCAACTGCTCGCGTATCACGCGGCGCTGGCGCGGGGGACGGATATTGATAAGCCGAGGAATCTGGCGAAGTCGGTGACGGTGGAGTGAGGGGGGTGCCCCCGAACCTATCCGAATGTTTGTGTGTGAGGCATAAACTGATGGCCAAGGAGCCACTTTATGCCACGCAAACGCAAGGAAGAAGTGACGATTGAACCGGGCAAGGGCTTGAACCTGGACCCGGAACTGAT
>NZ_PREY01000036.1:0-69514 GCF_002959955.1 Burkholderia sp. BE12
ACTTCCACGTCGACGGGTCTGTCGTCGGCTAATAGCTCGATCGGCTCGCTTTCGACGTCGACTTCGACCGGCATCAATTCGTTGTCCACCGGCCTCAGCTCGGCAAACAGCTCCGTCACATCGCTTTCGACTTCCACGTCGACGGGTCTCTCGTCGGCAAACAGCTCGATTACGTCGCTGTCCACGTCGACTTCGACCGGCATCAATTCGTTGTCCACCGGCCTGAGCTCGGCAAACAGCTCCGTCACGTCGCTTTCGACTTCCACGTCGACGGGTCTTTCGTCGGCCAACAGCACGATCACGTCGCTGTCCACGTCGACTTCGACCGGCATCAATTCGTTGTCCACGGGCCTGAGCACGGTCTCGACGAAGACGGACAACCTCGGTAGCAGCACCGCCTCGGCACTTGGCGGCGGTTCGACGTACGACCCGACGACGGGCAAGGTCTCGGCCCCGTCGTACACCACGTACAACGCGAACGGCACGACGTCGACCGCCAACAACGTGGGCTCGGCGATCAACAACATCAACAGCCAGGGCATCAAGTACTTCCACGCGAATTCGACCGGCCCCGACAGCGCCGCAACGGGCGCCGACGCAGTCGCCATTGGCTCCGGCGCTGTCGCCAGCACGATCAACTCCGTCGCCATCGGCCTCGGCGCTACCGCCAGCACGAACAACTCCGTCGCGCTCGGCGCCAACTCAAAGACCGCCGCGGCAACCCCCACGAGCAGCGCGACCGTCGGCGGCGTGACGTTCAGCGGATTCGCTGGTGCCAATCCGGTCGGCGTCGCCAGCGTGGGTGATATCGGCAAGGAACGACAAGTCACCAACGTCGCCGCAGGTCAAGTGACCTCGACCAGTACCGACGCGATCAACGGCAGCCAGCTGTATTCGGTCGCTCAACAAGTCGGTACTGCGACCAGCGCCATTTCGTCGCTGTCGACTTCGACTTCGACCGGTTTGTCGTCGGCCAACAGCTCGATCGCCTCGCTGTCCACGTCGACTTCGACGGGTCTGTCCACGGCCAACAGCTCGATCACTTCGTTGTCGACTTCGACCTCGACGGGTCTTTCGTCGGCCAACAGCTCCATCACGTCGCTGTCCACCTCGACTTCGACGGGCCTGTCGTCGGCTAACAGCTCGATCACTTCGCTGTCGACTTCGACCTCGACGGGTATCAATTCGCTGTCGACCGGCCTCAGCTCGACCGATAGCTCGGTAACGTCGCTGTCGACTTCGACTTCGACCGGCCTCTCGTCGGCAAACAGCTCGATTACGTCGCTGTCGACCTCGACTTCGACTGGCCTCTCGTCGGCGAATAGCTCGATCACTTCGCTGTCCACGTCGACCTCGACCGGCATCAACTCGCTGTCCACCGGCCTGAGCTCGACCAACAGCTCGGTGTCGTCACTGTCGACCTCCACGTCGACGGGTCTGTCCACGGCCAACAGCTCGATCACATCGTTGTCGACCTCGACTTCGACTGGCCTCTCGTCGGCGAATAGCTCGATCACGTCGCTGTCGACCTCGACCTCGACCGGCCTCTCGTCGGCCAACAGCTCGATCACATCGTTGTCGACTTCGACTTCGACTGGCCTCTCGTCGGCGAATAGCTCGATCACGTCGCTGTCCACGTCGACCTCGACCGGCATCGGCTCGCTGTCCACCGGCCTGAGCTCCGCAAACAGCTCCGTCACGTCACTTTCGACTTCTACTTCGACGGGTCTGTCCACGGCCAACAGCTCGATCACCTCGTTGTCGACTTCGACCTCGACCGGCCTGTCGTCGGCTAACAGCTCGATCACCTCGCTGTCCACGTCGACTTCGACAGGTCTGTCCACGGCCAACAGCTCGATCACCTCGCTGTCCACGTCGACTTCGACAGGTCTGTCCACGGCCAACAGCTCGATCACCTCGTTGTCGACTTCGACCTCGACCGGCCTGTCGTCGGCTAACAGCTCGATCACTTCGCTGTCGACTTCGACCTCGACCGGTCTGTCCACGGCCAACAGCTCGATTACTTCGTTGTCGACCTCGACTTCGACCGGCCTCTCGTCGGCAAACAGCTCGATCACGTCCCTGTCGACGTCGACTTCGACCGGTCTGTCCACGGCCAATAGCTCGATTACTTCGCTGTCGACTTCGACTTCGACGGGTCTGTCCTCGGCTAACAGCTCAATCACTTCGCTGTCGACCTCGACTTCGACAGGTCTGTCCACGGCCAACAGCTCGATCACGTCGCTGTCGACCTCGACTTCGACGGGCCTGTCATCGGCCAACAGCTCGATCACCTCGTTGTCCACCTCGACTTCGACGGGTCTGTCGTCGGCTAACAGCTCCATCACGTCGCTGTCGACTTCGACTTCGACAGGTCTGTCCACGGCCAACAGCTCGATCACGTCGTTGTCGACTTCGACCTCGACCGGCCTGTCGTCGGCTAACAGCTCGATCACCTCGCTCTCGACTTCGACCTCGACCGGTCTGTCCACGGCCAACAGCTCGATCACGTCGCTTTCGACCTCGACTTCGACGGGTCTGTCGTCGGCTAACAGCTCGATCACCTCGCTGTCCACGTCGACTTCGACAGGTCTGTCCACGGCCAACAGCTCGATCACCTCGTTGTCGACTTCGACCTCGACCGGCCTGTCGTCGGCTAACAGCTCGATTACATCGCTGTCGACCTCGACTTCGACGGGTCTGTCCACGGCCAACAGCTCGATCACGTCGTTGTCGACGTCGACTTCGACGGGCCTCTCGTCGGCGAATAGCTCGATCACGTCGCTGTCCACCGGACTGAGCTCGACCAACAGCTCGGTGTCGTCACTGTCGACCTCCACGTCGACGGGTCTGTCGTCGGCCAACAGCTCGATCACGTCGCTCTCGACTTCGACTTCGACTGGCCTCTCGTCGGCGAATAGCTCGATCACCTCGCTGTCGACCTCGACTTCGACCGGCATCAACTCGCTGTCCACCGGCCTGAGCTCGACCAACAGCTCGGTGTCGTCGCTGTCGACCTCCACGTCGACCGGCCTGTCGTCGGCCAACAGTTCCATCACCTCCCTGTCGACCTCGACCTCGACCGGCATCAACTCGCTGTCCACCGGCCTGAGCAGCACGGACAGCACGATCCTGTCGCTGTCCACCTCGACTTCGACCGGCATCGGCTCGCTGTCCACCGGCCTGAGCAGCACGAACAGCTCGGTGTCGTCGCTGTCCACGTCCACCTCGACCGCGATCAACGCCGCGAAGACGCACTACTACAGCGTCAACGACAACGGCGTGCAGCAAGCCAACTACGCCAACGACGGCGCCACCGGCACCAACGCCCTCGCCGCCGGCGTGAACGCCAGCGCGGCAGGCGCGAGCAGCGTGGCAGTCGGCGACGGCTCGAACGCGCAGACGGCAGGCGCGGTCGCGATCGGTCAGAACGCGTCGGCAACGGGCGGCAAGGCGGTGTCGATCGGCTCCGGCAACACCGCGTCCGGCGACGGCGCAGTCGCGATCGGCGATCCGAACGTTGCGACGGGTACCGGCGCAGTGGCGATGGGTGCGAACAACACGGCGACCGGCGACGGCACGGTGTCCCTCGGCAACCAGAACACGGCAACCGGCGCAAGCGCGCTCGCCCTCGGCAGCTCGAACCAGGCCACCGCGGACAACACGATCGCGCTGGGCAGCCAGGCCACGGCCAGCGCCACCGGCGCACAGGCGTACGGCTCGGCCGCCAAGGCCACGGCCGCCGACGCGCTCGCCTTCGGCACGAACGCGCAAGCGAACGTGGCCAACTCGATCGCACTCGGCGCGAACTCGGTCACGGCCGCGGCGGTGGGCACCTCGAGCGCCACGATCGGCGGCGTCACGTACCCGTTCGCGGGCAGCGCGCCGGTCGGCGTGGTGAGCGTCGGCGCACCGGGCCAGGAACGCCAGATCACGAACGTCGCCGCGGGCCGGATCTCGGCCACGAGCACGGACGCAATCAACGGCAGCCAGCTGAACGCGACGAACAACGCGATCAACACGCTGTCGACGTCCACCGCATCGAACGTCGCGTCGCTGTCCACCGGCATCAATTCGCTGTCGACCGGCCTGAGCACGACCAACAGCAACGTGGCGTCGCTGTCCACGTCGACCTCGACCGCGATCAATTCGCTGTCGACGGGCCTCAGCACGACGAACAGCAACGTCACCTCGCTGTCGACGTCGACCTCGACGGGCATCGGTTCGCTGTCCACCGGCCTGAGCACGACGAACAGCAACGTGGCGTCGCTGTCGACCGGCGTGACGAACATCAACAACCAGTTGAACCAGCTGTCGACGACGCTCAACAACAACACGACGCGTGCGGCCAACAACAACGGCATCGCGGCCGACATGAACGGCAAGGGCACCGACGCCCCGGTCGTCACCGCCGGCTCGAACTCGGTGGCGATCGGTGCGGCTTCGAACGACGGCGGTCGCTCGAACGTGGTGTCGGTCGGCAGCGACACGCAGCAGCGCCAGATCACGAACGTCGCGCCGGGTACGCAAGGCACCGACGCGGTGAACGTGAACCAGTTGACGCAGGTGCAGACGACGCTGTCGACGGCACTGTCGGGCCAGCAGGCGCAGATCAACTCGTTGGGTTCGCAACTGCAGCAGACCGACCAGATGGCGAAGCAGGGTATCGCGGCCGTCGGCGCGATGGCGTCGATCCCGCAGCTCGATCGCGACGCCAACTTCGGGATGGGCGTGGGCACGTCGACCTTCCTCGGCCAGAAGGCGATGGCGGTCAACATGCAGGCGCGCATCACGGAGAACCTGAAGGCGTCGATCAACGGCGGTTTCAGCGGCGGTCAGAAGGTGATCGGCGCCGGCATGCTGTATCAGTGGAAGTAACGCGTCGCGCCGCCCGGCCGTTCGGCTCGCCGCCGGACGGCCCGCGGCTCCGACGGCAGGACGAGCCCGCTGCGCGCCGCGCGGCGGGCCTCGGTCAACCCAAGCTTTAAGGACGTCACCGTGAACAAACTCGCTCTTGCGCTCGCGCTTTCCGCAACGGCCCTCGCCGCGTGCTCGACCGCATCCGGCCCGACCTTCAGCGCCTCCGAACTGCAACCGCGCGACGGCGTGCGCACGTTCCAGGTGGACTGCCACGGCCTGCTGTCGGGCCCGCAGACCTGCATGAGGGCTGCCCGCAAGATCTGCGGCGACGAGCCCGTGCGCGCCGTGGATTCGGCCCGCGCGCTGCGCGACAAATCCGATCCGGCCACGCTGGTCTTCCAGTGCGGCGCCGCACCGGCCGAAGCGGCCTCGGCCGCCGAACCGGCCGCCGCCGCGGTCGAACGCGTGAACCTGTCGGGCGACGCGCTGTTCGCCACCGACCACGCGACGCTCGCACCGACCGCGCGCGAATCGCTGGACCGGCTGCTGAGCGAGCGCGCGGACCGCACGTACTCGCAAGTGTCGGTCACCGGCTTCACCGATTCGGTGGGCAGCGACGACTACAACCTCGCGCTGTCGAAGCGCCGCGCCGAATCGGTCGCCGCCTATCTGAAGGCGCACGGGCTGAAGACCGACTCGATGACGGTCTCGGGCCGCGGCAAGGCCGATCCGGTCGCCTCGAACGCGACGCCGGAAGGCCGCGCCAGCAACCGCCGCGTCGAGATCCGGCTGCAGCACTGAGCCGCCCGCGGCCGCCCCTGCGGCCGCGCGATCCGGCGGGCCGCCGCGCCGCGCCGGCATGCCGCCGGACGACCGGGCGCCGCTTCGCCGGCGCCCGCTCCCGTTGGGCGGCGGCTATGTCAAAGTTCGTCACGCCCTGCCAAAACCGGCGGTTTCCATGCCACAATCGCCGGCAAACAGTTGCCGGGGCAGCCTGCCCGACGCACGCCGTGCCGGGCGTGCCCGGCGACACGCCGGAATCCGGCTGCCGTTCGCGCGAATCCCGACGCCCGATTCGCGCACAGCGGCGCACCGGCGCGAATCCAACCATGACGATCCACGGCGCCGCTGCCGGCCAGACGCTCGACGCGATGCCCGGACGCACGACGCCGCAGAGGAAACAACCGGTGACGGACATCAATGAAGCCGCCGCGAGCGGCACCCGCAAGCAACGGCCGGCGGTCGGCATCTCGCTGTTTGCGCGCGACGGCCAGGCGATCTGGGAAAACGGCATTCACCAGAACATCGCGTTCCTCGCGATGATGCTCAAGCGCTCGGATCGCGTCGGCCCCGTCTATTTCCTGAACGGCGGCGACGCCAACGCGCTGCCGGCCGGCCTCGAACTCGACGGCCTCGACATCCCGCTCGTGAAACCCGCCGACGTCACGCACGAACTCGACGTCGTGATCGAAATGGGCGCGCAGTTGCCGGTCGAATGGCTCAGGCACATGAAGGCGCTCGGCAAGAAGATCGCCGCGTTCTTCTGCGGGCACGTGTATGCGGGCCTGTGCGAAACGCCGATCTTCGGGAAACCGTCGGGGCACGTGTTCAACGGCGCACCGTTCGACGAAGCGTGGCTGCTGCCGCAATACGACAAGACCGCCGCGCCGATGCTGCAGACGATCCTGCGCGCGCCCGTCCATCTGATGCCGCATATCTGGTCGCCGTACTTTCTCGAGCGCCGCGTGGCCACGCTCGCCGACGAAGGCGCGACGTTCGGCTATCGGCCCGGCCAACGGCCGTGGAAGCTCGCGATGCTCGAGCCGAACATCTCGGTCGCGAAGTCCTGCCATTACCCGATGCTCGCGTGCGACGAGTTCTATCGCGCGCGGCCCGACGCGGTGCAGCACATGTTCGTCGTCAACTCGATGCACATGAAGGAACATCCGACCTTCGTGCACTTCGCCAACAGCCTCGATCTCGTCCGCCAGCACAAGGCGACGTTCGAACCGCGCATCGACCTGCCGGGCTTCATGGCGCGTCACGCGGATGCGGTCGTATCGCATCACTGGGAAAACGGGCAGAACTATCTGTATTACGACGTGCTGTATGGCGACTATCCGCTGATCCACAACTCGACGCTGCTCGGCGATGCCGGTTATTACTACCCGGACTTCGACTCGGCCGCCGGCGGCCGCGCGCTGCTCGAAGCGTGGCTGCATCACGACGAACGCCTCGACGACTACCGCGCGAAGGCGGCCCGGCTGCTGCAGTCGGTCTCGATCGACAACCCCGCGAACCTCGACGCGTTCGTCTCGCGTCTGGTCGCCTGAACCGGAGAATACGCATGTCGGACTCCAATGCCCGTCAAGCGCCCGGCGAGGGCAAGCGTCTCGTCGTCGGCGTGTCGCTGTTCGTGCGCGGCGCCGGCCAGTCGCTGTGGGAAAACGGCATTTTCCAGAACTGCCTGCTGCTCATTCTGTTGCTGCGCCAGTCGCCGCTCGTCGCCGAAGCCGTGATGGTGAACGGCGGCGAACACGTCGCCGATCCTCAGATGATGCTCGGCGAGTGGAACGTGCCGCTGCTGTCGATGGACGAAGCGCTCGAGCGCTGCGACGTGCTGATCGAAATGAGCGCGCAGTTCGGCGCGGACTACCTGCGCGCGTTCCGCGAGCGCGGCGGCAAGGTGGTCACGATGCGGGTCGGCAACGACTACGTGATCGATATCGAACGCGCGATGTTCGACAAGCCGTCGGGCTTCCTGTTCTCGGGCGCGCCGTACGACGCGGTGTGGACGATTCCCGAGTTCGAGCGCTCGTGCCTGCATTACTACCAGACGGGCCTGCGCGCGCCGGTCACGATCGTCCCGCACATCTGGCACCCGATGCTGTTCGACAAGGCGCGCGCGACGCTCGGCGCCGGTCTGACGTTCGGCTATCAGCCCGGCAAGCCGCGCTGGCGCGTGACGATGTTCGAGCCGAACATCTGCATGGTGAAGACCAGCGTCATTCCGATGCTGATCACGGAGGAGGCTTACCGCGCGAACCCGGCATTCCTCGAATTCGTGCGCGTGTGCAACACGATTCACCTGAAGGATCACACGACGTTCATCCACTTCGCGAAGAGTCTCGACATCGTCGAGCACGGCATCACGACGTTCGAAAGCCGCTATGCGGTGTACGAGTTCATGGCCGCGTACGGCGATGCGGTGGTGTCGCATACGTGGGAAAACGCGCAGAACTACCTGTACTACGAGCTGCTGTACGGCGACTATCCGCTGATCCACAACTCGCCGTTCCTCGGCAAGGCCGGGTATTTCTATCCGGACTTCGACTGCCAGGCGGGCGGCCGCGCGCTGTTGCAGGCGTTCGCCGAACACGACGCGAATCTCGACGCATACCGCGAGCAATCGAAGCACGTGCTCGACTCGGTCAGCATCTACAATCCCGAGAACGTCGCGGCCTATACGGACGCGATCGCCGCCCTCTATCGCGACGCGTGACGCGCCGCCCTTTCCGGACCCACACGATGAACGCACGCACGCCCCTCACTCGCGCAAAATGGCTGATCGGCTGCGCCGCCGCATCGATCGCGATCGGCGCGCACGCGCAATCCGCCGGCGAATCGGCCGACACGCTGCTCCGCGACTCCGATGCGGTGTTCAAGCAGCTCGACGCCGGCCAGTACGGCGCGGTATGGACCGACGCCGCACCGTTCGTGAAAACGCGCATCAAGCAGGATCAGTTCGCGGCGCAGATGCAGCAGGCACGCCAGTCGGTCGGCACGGTCAGCCATCGCGGCTGGGCACAGATCACGCGGATCCGCTACAGCAACGCATCGTCGATGCCCGACGGCCTGTACGCGAACGTCGACTACACGACGACGCTCGCGAGCGGTGCGACCGTTTACGAAAAGCTGAGCTTTCGCCTCGATGACGACGGCCGCTGGCACCTGACGGGCTATGTGCCGCGCCGGTCGCAAAACTTCACGCAATAAGCGGCGCCCGCGCCCGCTCACGGAGCCGATCCGATGAAACTCAATGTCGCGATAACGATGAACGTGCAGCGCGACGCGACGCAGTCGATCTGGTACAACGGCGCGAACCAGCACTGCGTGTACCTGTACATGCTGCTGAAGCAATCGCCGTTGATCGGCGAGGTCTGGCTCGCGCACGACGACGGCGTCACCGAGTATCCGCAGGCGCTGATGATGGACGCGTTCGGCGACGCGCTGCGGCCGCTGTCGGCCGTCGTTCACCAGACCGACCTGCTGATCGAGATGAATGCGTTCGTCGACCCGTCGCACACGGACGTCGTGCGCCAGCGCGGCGGCAAGTGCGTGTCGTACCGCTTCGGCAACGACTACGTGATTGCGGTCGAGACGATCAACTTCGAGAAGAACGACTGGCGTCCGAACCCGCACCGCGTGCAGTTCGACGAGATCTGGACCAATCCGCAGCACATGCATACGTGCGCCGCGTATTTCCGGGCCGTGTACCGCGCGCCGGTGATCGAACTGCCGCATATCTGGTCGCCGTATTTCATCGAACGCAGCCTCGACGCCGACCCTGAACTGAAGGCGCGCTTCGGCTATCGCAATCACGGCCCGGCCAAGCGCATCGCGTTCTTCGAGCCGAACCTGAACGTCGTGAAGAGCGCGATCGTGCCGATGCTCGCCGCGAATGCGTGCTACGTCGAACATCCTGAGCTGGTCGAGCACGTGTACATGACCAACACGTTCGACAAGAAGGAAAACGTCGCCTTCAAGCATCTCGCGCTCGGGCTCGAAATGGTGCGCGCCGGCAAGGCCACCGCCGACGTGCGCGCGCCGTTCGTCGCATGGGCCGCGCATCACACCGACATCGTCGTGTCGCACCACTGGGAAAACGGCCTGAACTACCTGCTGTACGACGCGCTGTACGGCAACTACCCGCTCGTGCACAACTCGCCGTTCCTGCGCGATGTCGGCTACTACTATCCGGACTTCGAGATCTTCGATGCGGCGGCCGCGATCGCGACCGCCGCGCAGACGCACGACGCACGGCTGGACGACTACGCGGCCGCCGCCCGCCGCTGCCTGCATCAGGTCGACACCCTCGCCGAGCACAACGTCTGCGCCTATTCCACGCAGATCCAGCACCTGTTCGCCGGCCGCCCGCTCGGCTGATGTTCTTCGCACGCGCCCGTGCGTTCCGCCATTTCGTCGTGCTCGATTCGATCCGCCACCCGTTGGTCATGACCGACACGACGCGTGGCGGGCCCCCGCGCTGATCCGGGCCGCGGCACACAGCCCGCACGCGCGCCGGTTGCGTTACGCCAGTACCCGATCGCCGCATTGCGCGGCGAACGCGCGGCCATGCCGCCGCCCCATGCGCGCGAGCACCGCGAAACAACGGGCTGCCGACCGGTCTGCACCGCCCGATTGCCTGACGAGGCTGTCGGATACGCCGCGCGCGATCGCCGATTCGTCGCCGCACGCGCCGGCGATGACGCCCGCGTAATAGTGCCGGGCCGCCAGCTCGCGGTCGCCCGCGTCGAGCGGGCTCATCCGCTGAATGCGGCGCGCGACGATCGCGAGGCCGTCCAGGTAGGACGCGAGATCGATCGGCGCATCGCTCGATTCGGCGCCGAGTTGCCCCAGCATGTCGATCAGTTCGGCGATCGCGACCAGGTCGCACGCATCGGCCGCCTGCGTGCCCGTTTCGCCTCCGGCTTTCGTTCCCGCCATGCCCACGCCCCTTTGCGATGCGTCCCGCTCCCGACGCGCACCCCGCGCGCCGCCCTGCCCGTTCCCGCGATCAAGCGGCGGCCGGCGATCGCCATGAAAACCGGATGCCCTGCGCCCAGGTGACGCCGGCATCCATGATGATCTGTCGGTCGGTCTCGCTTTCCACGCCTTCGACGACGACGTGCCGCGCACTTTCATGCGCAAACGCGATCAGCCGGCGGAACTGGTAGCGCCCGATCGCGTTGCGTTTGATCAGCGACAGGATCGAGCGGTCGAGCTTCACGATGTCGGGATTGCCGACCACCAGATTGTTCAATGCACTGAAACCGACGCCGAAATCGTCGATCGCGATCCGGCACCCGGCCCGCCGGAAGCGGTATACGAACGACCGGCCGGCGACCGGGTTCAGCGGCCCCGTCTCCGTGATCTCGACCACCAGCCGCGCCGCCACCGACGGCTCGCGCTCGAGCCGCCTGAAAATCGCCAGCCACGCGTCGTCCACGACCGCACTCGCCGCGGCGACGTTGCAGCCGTACACGGCGCCCGGATCGGCGCGCAGCGCATCGATCGTGCGGCCGACCACCAGCCGGTCGAACCAGCGCATCAGCCCGAGCGCTTCGAGGCGCGGCAGGAAGGCGAGCGGCGGCAGCGCATCGCGCTCGCCCCACCGCAGCCGCGCGAGGCATTCCTCGTACAGCACGCCGCCCGACAGGTCGGCGCGGCACACGGGCTCGTGCGCGAATCCGAGCCGGCTTTCGACGAAACTGCGTACCGACGCAAGGTCGGGATGATCGTCGGGTGCTCCGAACACGAGATCGATTTCGTCGCGATTCGCTTTCCGATTCGCCTCCTGGCGAGCTTCGACCGCATTCATCCGGCGCTCCGGCTAATGGCGAGCCGCCGATCACGGCTCGACCTCAACACATAGGCGGAACGAGTCAACCTCGACGCGCTCCGCCGCCCACCCGGCCCATCCTGTATGTCGATTTTTTCCGGGGAGCGTACTGTTCGCTTCGGCGCCGTCAAATTCGATATTTTTACGATATACGGTTACTCGAAATACACCATGCGTGCACGATACCGACAGTGCGACAGGTTACACAACGAGAATTACCAGAACCCAAAATTCGGCTCGTTTATCTTTTTTATCTAAACGGTTTTATCCGGATTGTATTTTCCCGGATTTGCTCGACGCGCGAATCGGGACAACGCCAATTGCTCAGATAAATAGCGTGCCGCAAAGTGCCGCCCATGCTCGATATGTCGGTCGAAACTTCGATCTCCGCACATGCCGCTTCCCACGCACAACCTGCCGCCGCGCGTCATTCGATCACCGCAGCATTCAATTTTCACGTTTCAAACGATATTATTAAATTTCGAAACGGAATCCATCCCCGTTGAATCAATAATACCAACTTCAATTATATGAAGATTATAGATTGAAACATATTTAACAATCTTTCTGACTTGTTAACCTATAAACTTGTTTTCGACGGACTTCCCTCGGAGCCGTCAATTTCGTGCCTTCGAAAACCGTCGAACCCATCCGGTTCGGCGGTTTCTTTTTTTAACGGCATTATTTCGTCAGACATTAGGGCGGGACAAACCCGACGGCGGGGCGGCGCAACGACCGTGCGCCGCGGAAACTCGGTCTCAGGCGGCCGGCGCGCCGATCAGGTTCGCGAGCAGCGCGTCGTATTCGGCGACGAGCGCCGGATTCGCCGACGTGTAACGTCCGAGGATCTCGCGCTGGCGCCGCGTATACGCTTGCCAGTCGTCGTCGTGCGTATGCAGCGCGCGAAGCAGCGCATCGGCGCCCTGCTGCACGTCGTTGTCCGGATAGTAGTAGCCGAGATCGGGCGCGAGACTCGCGTTGTGCACGAGCGGATAACCCTGCCAGCACACGTCGAAATAGAAATAGTTCAGCGGGTTCGACCATTGGTGCGACACGACGATATCGGTCAGGTCGGCCAGGAACAGCGGCGTATCGAAGCGCCCGACGAAGCTCGCCTTGCCCGCGCGCACGATCTCCAGGTAGTTCATCAGCATCACGAACTCGGGGCTGTCGTGCGCGAGGCGATCGGCGTTCGTCACGTGCGCGAAGCAGATCGCGTCGGGGTCGCGACGATACGCTTCGTCGATGATCAGCATCGGATACACGCAGAACTTCACGACGTTGTGGTTCGGCTCCATCACCGTGAGCCGCTTGCCGGGCTCGCTGCGCGGCCGATATTCGCCGCGCTCGGGCAGCGACTGCGCGCGTTCGGTCAGGAACATCGGATCCCACACGAACGGCACGACGCGCCCCGGGCAGCGGCGCAGCGACTGCAGGAACGGCAGCGACGACGGCGCGATCTGCGGAATCGCCCATACCTCGTCGTAGCCGCGGTTGATGAACAGCGAATCCCACAGCCGACGGCCGAACAGCATCGACTCCATCGCGTTGATGTACTCGACGCCGCAGCAATAGCTGACCAGCTTCACGCCGCGCGCTTTCAGGTAGGCCGTCTGCTCGCCGTCGATCTGCCCGCCCAGTTCGATCACCACGTCGAGCGCGTCCTTCATGTCCGCGAACGCGCGCGTGTCATAGACGTTGCGATCCCACGGCAGCGCATCGGTGAGCGGCACGTCGGTCGTGTTGACCAGCGTCACGCGGTAGCCGTGCGGCGACGCCATCAGCAGCTTCGCGAGGAACAGCGCGTTCTGCTTGATGCCGTTGATCCACAGGCTTTCGTCGGGGGCACGCAATCCGATCGTGATACCGATGCGCAGGCCGGTCAGGACAGGAGACGTCATCGTCGGCGGGATGGAAAGTTGAACGGAAATGGCATGGCGCAGTGTAGCGCGCGGAGCGCCGCCCGCGTCAAGCGGCGGCAACCCGGCATTTTAGCGAAGACAGCCCGCCGCACACTGTCAGGGATGGTCAGCGCCCACTTCGGCCGTGCCGATCCGCCCGATCGTTATGCGATACTCGTGCCGACCGGCGGCAGGCAGCCCGGTTGTCCCGGAGCACTCGAGCAAGCAGCACGCCACCTCGCCGCGCCACGATCAAAACCAGGGCACACAGAATGGAACACGATGCCGCGCAAGGCTTCCAGCCCATCCATGATGAACCGCGGCGGCGCTCGCGGGAAAGCGTATCCGGATGGAGCGCCGGGCCGAAGAACATCGCGCGGATCGTGTGTGCGCGTCCCCGCATTCGGAGCGCGCGATGATCGTCCTCAGTCATTTCAGCCAGCACGCGCCCGCGAGCCTCGATAACCACCGCCGGTACGCGCAGGCGCATGGCTATCGTCACGAGATCGTCGATGCATCCGGCATGCCGCAAGCGCTGCCGCTGCGGCCGCTGCATCGCTACGAGTCGCTGCTTCACGTGCTGCGCGGCGCGCAACCCGACGAACTCGTGCTGCTGCTCAGCGAAGACGCGGCGATCATCGAACCCGTCGCGCTCGATCGCCTGATGGCCGGACGCGACATGCTGTTCGTCGACGCATTCGCATCGCCGCTGCCGCAAGTCGACGTGCAGATCTGGCGCAATACACCGGACGTGCGTGCGATCGCGATGCGGCTCGTGCAGCGCTGCAAGCTCGGCAGCGAACCGAGGCTGACGTCCGAAGCCGCGCTGTTCGCGGATCTCGATACGCATCGCTACATGACGCCGATCGACGGGCTGTACGCGGTCATGCCGTGCGGCCCCGACCTCGATCCGATGTGGAGCCGCGAACCGACGTTCGCGATCAGCATCGACGACACGCCGCACGATCCCGAACGGAAAGGCGCGACGCCGCGCTTTCGCGACACGCTCGTCGCGCACGTCAATCGCTGCCGCGCCGCCGGGCGACCGATGTTCGCGTTCGATCACGACGCCGCGGCGCCTGACGAAGCCGCCGAGCGCAGCACCTACAACCCCGGCCGCCCGATTGCGTTGATGATGCTGTACACGCCGAACATCGGCAGCTATGCACGCATCGCCGAACGGAATTTCCGGCGCTACTGCGACGCGCACGGCTACACGCTCTACGTGCATCGCGACATTCCCGCGGAGATCGGGCTGAACGCGACGGGCAACTGGTTCAAGCCGTGGCTGCTGCACGCCTACCTGCAGCACCACGAATGGATCGTGTGGCTCGATGCCGACGTGCTGATCGCGAACCGGCAGCAACCGCTGGAACCGCTGCTCGAAGGGCGCGACTGGCTGCTCGCGCAGGACCTCGGCCAGTGGGCGTTCAATTCGGGCGTGATGGCGTTCCGCCGCACCGAACGCAACGATGCGATGCTGCGCGACCTGATGACGACGATCGCCGCGCTGCACGACCGCTCGAGCGTCTATGCGAGCGATGGCGACCAGTTGCATTTCATTCGCGCGATGGAGCGCAATGGACGGTTGCAACCCGAAGGCGTGGCCGATCTCGTCGGCCTCAACACGCCCTGGCTGTTTCGCCGTGCGGACAGCTACATCGTGCATTACTACGGCATGTGGTCGGCGATGCGTGCGCTGATGATGACGCACGACGACGGGCTGCTGCCCTGACGGCGCCGCATCGTCGTCGATTGGCAAACACGACGCGCCGGCCGGATTCGACCGGCCGGCGCGTCGTCGCATCGATGGCCATCGTCAGATCGCCGCGATCGTCGGCGCGACGGCCGCGGGATCGGTCAGGCTCGGCTTGCCGGTCTCGACGTGCCCCGCGATGCGGCGCGTCCAGCCGGCATTGCCCGCCACCGCGAACTGCAGGTCGTACCAGTGGCTGCTGCACGACAGGTCCCAGTGCGCTTCGATCCGCTGGCCGGCCGGAACCGTCAGCGTGCGCGCCGCGCCGCCGTATGCGACATCGGTCGCGGTGATCGTCAGCGGGCCGGTGCCTGCATTGGCGATCGTCACGTACACATCGCCATTCGCGGTGTCGTAGCACGGCGTGATTTCGGGCTTGGCAGCGGCATCCGCAGCCGCCGACCCCGCGAAGCGCCGGAAATAGCCGTTCGGCCCCCACACGCTCACCAGGTAGTTGCCGTTCGCATCGAGCGCCCACGTATCGGTCAGCTGCTTGCCCGCTTCGACCGTATAGCGGCGCGGCATCGCGGTGGGGTCTCCCGTATAGACCCAGAAGTGCGCGCCCTGCGTACCGGTATTCGCGAACGTCAGCGCGTAGCCTTGCGCCTGCAACTGGCCGGTGACGTGCAATTCGTACGGCAGCGCGCGCGCCGGCCGCGTGCCCGGCTCCTGCGCGGTCACGACCTGCTGCGCGGTGCTGGCCGGCGCGGTCTGCGACGACGCGCGCGAGCATTGCAGGTCGGCCTGCGCGACATACGCCTGCGTGCTCGGCAGGCTCGGCAGCGTCGCATCCGATTTCGAGAAGTCGAGCGCCGACGTCAGGTCGCCGCAGATCGCGCGGCGCCACGGCGAGATGTTGGTCTCCGTCACGCCGAAGCGCTTCTCGATGAATTGCAGCACCGACGTGTGATCGAACACCTGCGAGCACACGAAGCCGCCCTTCGACCACGGCGACACGACGAACATCGGCACGCGCGGGCCGAGGCCGTACGGCAGGTTGTCGGCCGTATACGTGCCGGCTTGCGTCGAGGTCACGACGTTGTGCCGCTCGAGCGACACGTCGACGGTGCTCATGCCGGAGCCCGGCAGCGTCGGCGCCGAGGGCGGCACGACATGGTCGAAGAAGCCGTCGTTCTCGTCGTACATGATCAGCAGGACCGTCTTGCTCCACACGTCCGGATTGGACGTCAGCGCATCGAGGATCGTCGACAGGTAGTACGCGCCATACAGCGGCGTGAACTTCGGATGCTCGGAATACGCGGCGGGCGGCAGCAGCCACGACACCTGCGGCAGCGCATTCGCCTGCACGTCGGCCTTCAACTGCGTGATCGGACGCGTGCTCATCCCGCGCGTCTGCAGCGAAGAACCGGCCGGCGCATTCACGAAGTTGTTGAAGCACGCCAGCATGTTGGTGCCGTAGTTGCCGGTGAAGTTGTCGAACCCGGTGCCCTGCTGATAGATCTGCCACGAGATGCCGGCTTTTTCGAGCCGTTCCGGGTAGGTCGTCCAGTTGAAGGGCGGCAGCTGCACCTTGTCGAACTGGTTGTCGATGTAGTCGGTGTTGTCGAGCAGCGGGCCGCCGCCCGTACCGAGCGGATCGACCATGCCCGTCATCAGGTACATGCGGTTCGGGTGCGTGTTGCCCGGGATCGAGCAGAAGTAGTTGTCGCACACCGTGAACGCATCCGCGAGCGCGTAGTGAAACGGAATGTCGTCGCGAACGTGATAGCCCATCGTCATGTTCGACTTCTGCACGGCCCATTGGTCCGCGCGGCCGTTGTCGATCGCACCGTGCGTCGTCGCCCACGTGTGCGGCAGGCCGCCGATACATTGCGCGTTGACGCCCGGATTGGTCGTGTCGTAGCGGAACGGTGCGATCACGCTCGACTTGTCCTCCTGGCGCGGCTGGAACCACACCGGCTTGCCGTTCGGCAGCGTGACCGGGAAACGGTCGTTGTAGCCGCGCACGCCGCTCAGATGACCGAGGTAGTGATCGAACGAGCGGTTCTCCTGCATGAACACGACGATGTGCTGCACATCCTGGATCGTGCCCGTCACGGTGTTCGGCTCGATCGCCAGCGCCTTGCGGATCGATTCCGGAAGCAGTGCGGTGGCGGCGGTCGCGCCGGCGAGGCCGGCCGAGAACTTCAGAAAATCGCGTCGCGAATGGATGGCCATGCTGGTTGCTCTTGATGGGTTTTCTGGTGGAAACGGCCGATATCAGGAAGCGGGCGACGAAGCAGGCGCGGTGAAACCCGGCGGGCAGCGCATCTGCGCGGTGGCGACCACGGCGCCGCCGCACGCGGCCTTCTGCTGCGCGACGGGCGCGGCGGGTGCGGTCAGGTCGTCGTTGCAGGCGCCGAGCAGGGCGGTCAGCGCGATCAGACCGGCGGCCGCGAAAGGCCGTAGGGCCGACGTTCGCATAACGGTTCTCCGTGAGGATGAAGACGCGACGCGGACGCGAACGCCGCGCCGGTCATATCGAAGCCGAGATGCTATGTTCGACTTGTTACACGACGGTGTCGAGCGGCGGGAAGATCGAGGTGCACGCAGGGCGCGGCACGCGGGGATGTGACGGAAACGTCGAAAGTCGTAAGTCGTTCGAAAGATTTGTGTGATTCAAGCGTACTGCTTCGTGTGTCCTCGATACCGAAGCCGCGTCGCGGCGACGACGAGCGACGAAGCGCTTTCTTGCGGGCCGGCCGCCGCAGCGACCGGCCCGCGTACAGTAGCTGGGCCGCTCAGCCTTCCGCCATCGTCAGCAACTGCGCGCCGTCCACGACCTGATCGCCGACGCCGTACAGCACTTCCGCGACGATGCCCGCGCGCGGCGCGCCGATCGTGTGTTCCATCTTCATCGCTTCCATCACGATCAGCGGCGTGCCGGCTTCGACCTTCTGGCCCGGCTCGACCAGCACCGCGATCACCTTGCCGGGCATCGGCGCGGTCAAGCGGCCGCCGCCCTGCTCCGCGTCGCCCGCATGCGCGAGCACGTTGCGCCATTCGAACGTCTCGGCCGCACCCTGCGTGAACACATGGAACGTGTCGCCGTCCGCATATACGCGGCCGCTGCCGCGCACGCCGCCGAGCGTCACGTCGAAATCGAGCGGCGTGGCGCCGCGCGTCCAGGCGAACGGTTGCGCGGCCGCATCGCCGATTGCGATACGCGTGCCGGCGCCGTCGTCCTCGTATGCGACCGTCACGTCCGCTTCGCGATCGGCCGCGTGCCATTCGAGCGTGCGGCGATAGCCGCCGTTCAGCCGCCAGTCCGGCAGCGCCTCCCATGGCGATGCGTGCCGCGCCGCACCGCGTTCGCGCGCAAGCAGCGCCGCGCATGCAAGCGCGAGCGTGGCGCGCGGCGGCTGTTGCGGCGCGAACAGCGCATCGTGATTGCGCTCGATCAGGCCCGTGTCGAGATCGGCCGTCGCGAACGGCTCGCACGCGACGATCCGCTGCAGGAACGCGGCGTTCGTATGCAGGCCGACCACTTCGCACGCGCGCAGCGCACGCAGCATCAGGCCCAGCGCTTCCGCGCGATCCGTGCCGTGGACGATCAGCTTCGCGATCATCGGATCGTAGAACGGCGTGATCGCATCGCCTTCGCGCACGCCGCTGTCGATGCGCACCGAAGCACCGATGTCGAACTCGACGCCGGCAGGCAGCCGCAGGTGCTTCAGCGTGCCCGTCGACGGCAGGAAGCCGCGCGCGGGATTCTCCGCATAAAGGCGTGCCTCGAGCGCATGACCCTGTACCCGCAACGCCTCCTGCTTCAGCGGCAGCGGCTCGCCCGCCGCGACGCGCAGTTGCCATTCGACGAGATCGAGCCCCGTGATCATCTCGGTGACCGGATGCTCGACCTGCAGGCGCGTGTTCATCTCCATGAAGTAGAACGCTTCGCCCGTCATGATGAATTCGACGGTGCCCGCGCCGACATAGCCGACCGCGCGCGCGGCCGCGACGGCCGCTTCGCCCATCGCCTGGCGCACGTCGTCGTGCAGCCCCGGCGCCGGCGCTTCCTCGAGCACCTTCTGGTGACGGCGCTGCACCGAGCAGTCGCGGTCGAACAGGTACACGGTATTGCCGTGCGTGTCGCCGAACACCTGCACCTCGACGTGGCGCGGACGCGTCAGATATTTCTCGATCAGCACGCGATCGTTGCCGAAGCTGCTCGCGGCTTCGCGCTGGCACGACGCGAGCGCCGCCCGGAAATCGTCGGAGCGCTCGACCACGCGCATCCCCTTGCCGCCACCGCCCGCGCTCGCCTTCAGCAGCACCGGATAGCCGATCGCGTCGGCTTCGCGATGCAGGTTGGCCGCATCCTGATCGTCGCCGTGATAGCCGGGCACGAGCGGCACGGCCGCCGCGTGCATCAGCGCCTTCGCGGCCGCCTTCGACCCCATCGCCGCGATGGCGTCGACCGGCGGCCCGATGAACACGATGCCGGCCGCTTCGCATGCATGCGCGAAATCTTCGTTCTCCGACAGAAATCCGTAGCCGGGGTGAATCGCCTGCGCGCCGGTGGCGCGCGCGGCTTCGATGATGCGCTCGATGCGCAGGTAACTGTCTGCCGCGGCCGAGCCGCCGATGTGCACGGCCTCGTCGCATGCGGCCACGTGTTTCGCGTTCGCATCCGCGTCGGAATAGACGGCGACGCTCGCGATCCCGAGGCGTTTGCACGTCGCGGCGACGCGGCAGGCGATTTCGCCGCGGTTGGCGATCAGAATCTTGTCGAACATGGCTTCGATGTCGTCCGGTGGGTTGAGGTCACGCGATCATTCACGCCACGACGGCGTGCGCTTGTCGAGGAAGGACGCGATCCCTTCCCGCGCTTCCGCGCCGGCACGGGTCTTCGCGATCCAGTCGGCGGTCTGCTCGATCAGCGTCGCGTCGAGCGCGCGGCCGGCCACGTCGGCAACCAGCTGCTTGCATGCACGCACCGCGTCGGGGCCGTTCGCGACGAGCGTCGCGGCCAGCTTCGCGACCGTTTCGTCGAGCGCGTCGGCCGGCACCGCATCGTGAATGAAGCCGAGCGACGCGGCACGCGTGCTGTCGAACACCTCGGCCGTCGTGAAGTAGCGGCGCGCCGCGCGCTCGCCCATCGCACGGATGACGTACGGTGCGATCGTCGCGGGAATCAGCCCGAGCCGCGCTTCCGACAGGCAGAACTTCACGCCGTCGGCGGCGATCGCAATGTCGGCCGCAGCGACGAGGCCCACGCCGCCCGCATACGCGTCGCCATGCACGCGCGCGATCACCGGCTTGCCGCAGCGATGAATCGCTTCGAGCATCCGCGCGAGCTTGCGCGCATCGGCGCGGTTCTCGTCGGCCGAGTAACCGGCCATCTTCTTCATCCAGTTCAGGTCCGCGCCCGCGCAGAATGCCGCGCCTTCCGCGGCGAGCACGATCGCGCGCACGTCCCGGTGCGCGTCGAGCCATTCGAACGCGGTGGTCAGCTCGGCGATCGCCGTCTCGTTGAACGCATTGCGCACGTCGGGACGCGCGAGCGTGACGGTCGCCACGCGGCCGGCTTCGCTTACCTTGATCGTTTCGTATCGCATCGGTCTGTCCTCCCGGGCGTTACATGCGGAACACGCCGAAGCGCGTGTCGTCGATCGGCGCGTTCATCGACGCGGCAAGACCGAGCCCGAGCACGTCGCGCGTCTGCGCGGGATCGATCACGCCGTCGTCCCACAGTCGCGCGCTCGCGTAATATGGATGGCCCTGGCGCTCGTACTGGTCGCGGATCGGCTGCTTGAACGCGTCCTCCTCCTCGGCCGACCACGAACCGCCCTTCGCCTCGATGCCGTCGCGACGCACGGTCGCGAGCACCGACGCGGCCTGCTCGCCGCCCATCACCGAGATGCGGGCGTTCGGCCACATCCACAGGAAGCGCGGGCCGAACGCGCGGCCGCACATCCCGTAGTTGCCCGCGCCGAACGAGCCGCCGATGATCACCGTGAATTTCGGCACCTTCGCATTCGACACGGCCGTCACCATCTTCGCGCCATGCCGCGCGATGCCTTCGTTCTCGTACTTGCGCCCGACCATGAAGCCGGTGATGTTCTGCAGGAACACGAGCGGAATCTTGCGCTGGCAGCACAACTCGATGAAGTGCGCGCCCTTCACGGCCGATTCGGAGAACAGGATGCCGTTGTTCGCGACGATCCCGACCGGATGGCCCCAGATGTGCGCGAACCCGGTGACGAGCGTCGTGCCAAAGCGCGCCTTGAATTCGTCGAACGCCGAATCGTCGACGATGCGCGCGATCACTTCGCGCACGTCGAACGGCTTGCGCGTATCGACCGGAATCACGCCGTACAGGCTCTTCGCGTCGTAGCGCGGCGGCTTCGGCTCGCGCAGCGCGACCGGCGGCGCGATCTTCGGCGCGAGATGGCCGACGATGTTGCGCGCGATCGACAGCGCATGCGCATCGTTCTGCGCGAGATGGTCGGCCACGCCCGACAGGCGCGTGTGCACGTCGCCGCCGCCAAGATCCTCCGCGCTCACTTCCTCGCCGGTCGCGGCCTTCACGAGCGGCGGCCCGCCGAGGAAAATCGTGCCCTGGTCCTTCACGATGATCGACTCGTCGCTCATCGCCGGCACGTACGCGCCGCCGGCCGTGCACGAGCCCATCACGACCGCGATCTGCGCGATCCCCGCCGCCGACATCGTCGCCTGGTTGAAGAAGATGCGGCCGAAGTGATCGCGATCGGGAAACACGTCGTCCTGGTTCGGCAGGTTCGCGCCGCCCGAATCGACGAGGTACACGCACGGCAGCCGGTTTTCCGCGGCGATTTCCTGCGCGCGCACGTGCTTCTTCACGGTGATCGGATAGTAGGTGCCGCCCTTGACCGTCGCGTCGTTGCACACGATCACGCATTCGCGACCGGCGATACGGCCGATCCCGGTGATGACGCCCGCGCCCGGCGCGTCGTCGTTGTACATGCCGTTCGCCGCGAGCTGCGAGAACTCGAGGAACGGCGCGCCCGGATCGAGCAGTTGCGCGATGCGATCGCGCGGCAGCAGCTTGCCGCGCGACAGGTGCTTGTCGCGCGCGGCCTGGCCGCCGCCCTGCGCGAGCTGTTCGATCTTCGCGCGCAGGTCGGCGACGACCGCCTCGAGCGCCGCGGCATTCGCGCGGAAGTCTTCCGAACGCGGGTTCAGTTTCGATTCGATGATCGGCATCGACAAGGCTCCGTTCGCGTGACGTGGGCGTTACATCGTTTCCGCGAACAGCTCGCGGCCGATCAGCATCCGGCGGATCTCGCTCGTGCCGGCGCCGATCTCGTACAGCTTCGCATCGCGCCACAGGCGGCCGACCGGGTATTCGTTGATGTAGCCGTTGCCGCCGAGGATCTGGATCGCCTCGCCGGCCATCCACGTCGCCTTCTCGGCCGTGTAGAGAATCACGCCCGCGCAGTCCTTGCGCACCTGGCGGATATGGTCGCTGCCCGCCGAGTCGAGATGGCGGCCCACTGCGTACAGGTACGCGCGGCACGCCTGGAACGTGGTGTACATGTCGGCGACCTTGCCCTGGATCAGCTGGAATTCGCCGATCGACTGGCCGAACTGCTTGCGGTCGTGGATATACGGCACCACCGCGTCGAGACACGCGGCCATGATGCCCGTCGGGCCGCCCGATAACACCGCGCGCTCGTAGTCGAGGCCGCTCATCAGTACCTTCACGCCGCCGTTCAGTTGGCCGAGGATGTTCTCTTCCGGCACTTCGACGTCCTGGAACACCAGCTCGCCCGTGTGCGACCCGCGCATGCCGAGCTTGTCGAGCTTCTGCGCGACCGAGAAGCCCTTCATCCCCTTCTCGACGATGAAGGCGGTGATGCCGCGCGCATTCGCTTCGACGTCCGTCTTCGCGTAGACGACGAGCGTGTCGCAATCGGGGCCGTTGGTGATCCACATCTTCGTGCCGTTGAGCACGTAGCGATCGCCGCGCTTGTCCGCGCGCAGCTTCATGCTGACGACGTCGGACCCGGCGTTCGGCTCGCTCATCGCGAGCGCGCCGATGTGTTCGCCCGACACGAGCTTCGGCAGGTACTTCTGCTTTTGCGCATCGGTGCCGTTGCGGTGGATCTGGTTCACGCACAGGTTCGAGTGCGCGCCGTACGACAGGCCGATCGACGCCGACGCGCGCGAGATCTCTTCCATCGCGACCATGTGCGCGGTATAGCCCATGTTCGCGCCGCCGTATTCCTCGGCCACCGTCATGCCGAGCACGCCGAGATCGCCGAACTTTTTCCACAGATCCATCGGGAACTGGTCGGTGCGGTCGACCTCCGCCGCGCGCGGCGTGATTTCCTTCGCCGCAAACGTCGCGACGGCGTCGCGCAGCATCTCGATGTCTTCACCGAGCATGAATTGCACGCCGGGCAGGTTGATCATGTCTCCTCCGTCTCCAGAAAGTGTGTCGCACTCACCGATTTCTGAGCTTTACTCAAATCGAATGACTACGTCCATTCATTGACCCATAAAGCGGAAATTTTGCACAGTTTCGCGTCTCCACCGGTTCGGCGTCAATAGTTTTCTGAGTGATACTCAGATATGATGCGACCATGACAGCCGCTTCCGCCGACACCATGACCGCCATCGCCAAAGC
This sequence comes from Burkholderia sp. BE12, assembly GCF_002959955.1. NCBI lineage: Bacteria > Pseudomonadati > Pseudomonadota > Betaproteobacteria > Burkholderiales > Burkholderiaceae > Burkholderia > Burkholderia sp. BE12. The sequence continues at coordinate 23,751 of NZ_PREY01000036.1, forward strand.
CGACCGCGCCGACACGCCGCGCGCCCCCGCCGGGCGCAAATCCCAGCAGCGCGTGCAGGACATTCTGCGCGCCGGCCGTGAAGTGTTCGCCGAAAAAGGTTACGAGCATGCGACGGCCGCCGAGATCGCGCAGCGCGTGGGCGTGTCGGAGGCGACGGTGTTCAGCTATTTCCGCGGCAAGCGCGAGCTGTGTGCGCGCGTGATCGCCGACTGGTACGACGAAATCATCGCCGCGTTCGAACACGGAATGCCGCGGGACGCGTCGGTGCAGCAGCAGTTCGCGTTCATCGTTCGCACGCACCTGCGGCTGATGCTCGTGAACGGTACGGGATTGTGCGCGCTGGTGCTGTCGGAAGGCCGCGCGAAGCAGCATGCGCTGAGCGACGAGCTCACCGCGCTGCAGCGCCGCTACACGGCGCCGCTGATGGACGTGCTCGCGCGCGGCCAGGCGGCCGGGCAGGTTCGCGCGGATCTGCCGCTGAGCCTGCTGCGCTCGATGGTGTTCGGGCCGATCGAGCACGTGCTGTGGGACGCGATCCTCGGGCACCGCAAGCTCGATACGGAAACGACGGCCACGCAGTTGATCGACATGCTGTGGGCCGCCGTGCAGCCGCCGGCGCCGGAACAGGCGGCGCTCGTGCGCTTCAGGAACGAAGTGGCCGAAGCCGTGCGGCGGCTGGAAGGCGAAGCGTCACGCGCGTGACGCCGCCGGGCAGCGCGGCGGCCGCCCCACCGCCGCTTCCGCACCGTCGCTCAGAGGTGGGCGCTGCTATGAATCCTCGCTGACGCGAAGCGGCGCGCGGCTCTGCTCGTTGTTCAAATGGACGAACTTGCGCAACAGGCGCATCAGTTCCTGCGAATCGTCGTCGCCCATCCCGTCGAAGAGGCCGGCGCGCAGTTCCTGCACCGACGGAATCAGATGCGTGAGCAGTTCGGCGCCCGCCGGCGTCAACAGCAGGCGCCGCTGACGCCGCGGCAGCACTTCGCGGACGATCAATCCCTTCGCTTCGAGCCGGACCGCGAGATCGGCAGTGGTCGACGTGTCGAGCGCCACCCGCTGCGCGAGCGTCACCTGATCGAGCCCCGGACACTCGTACAGCATCCGCAGCACCGCGTACTGCACGGGCGTCACGTCCCGGCCCAGCTTCTCGTAGAACATCGCAACCGCGATCTGGTGTGCGCGCCGGATCAGGTGCCCGGGTTCGTCGTACAGATCGAGCGGGAAAGCCGGCAGGCCGGCGGGATTCGTTTTTTCCATGAATGAGTCGATGACATAGGCGGCGCGCGCCGTTGCGCACACCGACGGCATGGCGCCGTCTCGCGCCAGTTCCCGGGAAAACCAGTATACCGCTCGCCTTGCTCCCGCCAATCTCGATGAGTACACTGAATCTCATTCAGTACACGGAATGACGAATTGTCGCGTAACGGCGGCACCGCCCTGAAGGAGACGACGAACGTGTTTCTCAAGAACGCTTGGTATGTGGCCTGCACGCCCGATGAAATCGACGGCAAGCCGCTGGGCCGCAAGATCTGCAACGAGGCGATGGTGTTTTACCGCGCGACGGACGGCCAGGTGGCCGCGCTCGAGGATTTCTGCCCGCACCGCGGCGCGCCGCTGTCGCTGGGATTCGTGCGCGACGGCGTGCTCGTGTGCGGCTATCACGGGCTGGAAATGGGTTGCAACGGCAAGGCGACCGGCATGCCGGGCCAGCGCGTCGGCGGTTTCCCGCCGATTCGCAGCTTCCCGGCGGTCGAGCGGTACGGCTTCGTGTGGGTCTGGCCAGGGGACGCGTCCGAAGCCGATCCCGCCAAACTGCCCGCGCTGGCATGGGCCGAAGATCCCGCCTGGGCGCACGGCGGCGGCCTGTATCACATTCGCTGCGACTACCGGCTGATGATCGACAACCTGATGGACCTCACGCACGAGACCTACGTGCATGCGACGAGCATCGGCCAGAAGGAAATCGACGAAGCGGCGCCGAAGACGACCAGCCACGGCGACGAAGTCGTCACGAGCCGCTTCATGGAGAACGTGATGCCGCCGTCGTTCTGGCGGATGGCGCTGCGCGGCAACGGGCTCGCCGACGACGTGCCGGTCGACCGCTGGCAGATCTGCCGCTTCACGCCGCCGAGCCACGTGATGATCGAAGTGGGCGTCGCGCATGCGGGCCACGGCGGCTACGACGCGCCTGCGGACAAGAAGGCGTCGTCGATCGTGGTCGATTTCATCACGCCCGAGACGGACACGTCGATCTGGTACTTCTGGGGGATGGCGCGCAACTTCCGGCCCGACGATCGCGCGCTGACCGCCGAGATCCGCGAAGGCCAGGGCAAGATCTTCGCGGAAGATCTCGAGATGCTCGAGCGACAGCAGCGCAATCTCGAACAGTGGCCCGAGCGCAAGCTCCTCAAGCTCAACATCGACGCCGGCGGCGTGCTGTCGCGCAAGGTGATCGACCGGCTGCTCGCCGCCGAAAACGCGGCGAGCCCGCAACGGCCCGTGATTCCGGTCGCGCCCGTCAAGGAGGCGTCATGAACGACGCGACATTGACGGTCCGGGTGGCCCGCAAATGGCAGGAAGCGCGCGACATCTGCGGCTTCGAACTGGTCAGCGACGACGGCTCGCCATTGCCGCGCTTCGACGCCGGCGCCCATATCGACGTGCATCTGCCGGGCGGGCTCGTGCGCCAGTATTCGCTGTGCAATCACCCGGAGCAACGCGATCGCTATCAGATCGCGGTGCTGCGCGATGCCGAAGGTCGCGGCGGATCGCGCGCGATTCACGACGAAGTCCGGCAAGGCGACACCGTGCGGATCGGCATGCCGCGCAATCAATTCCCGCTCGCATCCGACGCGACGCACCATCTGTTGCTCGCCGGCGGAATCGGTGTCACGCCGATTCTCAGCATGGCGGAACGGCTGTTCTCGTCCGGCACGCCGTTCGACATGCACTACTGCGCGCGCTCGGCCGATCGCATGGCCTTCGCCGAGCGGATCAATGGGGCCGGGTTTCGCGATCGCGCCCGCTTCCACGTCGACGACGGCGACCCCGCGCAACGTTTCGACCTGGCTTCCGTGCTCGCCGGCGCGCCCGACGGCACGCACCTGTACGTGTGCGGCCCGCGCGGCTTCATGGATGCAGTGCTGAACGCGGCACGCGAGCGCGGCTGGAGTGAAGCGCGACTGCATTACGAGTTCTTCGGCGGCGCGGTCGTGTCGTCCGGCGCCGATCGCGCATTCCAGGTGCGGATCGCGAGCAGCGGCAAGGTGATCGACGTGCCGGCCGACTGCACGGTCATCGCGGCGCTGGCGGCGAATGGCGTCGACGTGCTGACGTCGTGCGAGCAAGGCGTGTGCGGCACCTGCGTGACCCGCGTGCTCGAAGGCGAGCCCGATCATCGCGATGCATATCTGACCGACGACGAAAAGGCCGCCGGCGACCAGTTCATGCCGTGCTGCTCGCGGTCGCGAACCGAGCTGCTGGTACTCGATCTGTAGACCTGTAGATCGGTAGATGGACCGCCCGACACGCGGCGGCCAATCGCAATACTGGAACGATCAACGGCGCATCCTGGCCCGCCATCGATCAAGACACCTGAATTCCCGACCGATCAATGGCACTGCAACCCGGACCCGCTCGACCATCGCGCTCGGTGCGCGCCCATCGCTCGGCTCAATCGGCGAGCCGGCAATGCGACAGTTTCAACCCCGGCAGCACCGGCGCGTCGATATAGCCTTCGTTCACACAGCTGAACCGGAACGCCGCGGACGTGACGAACGGCTTGATCTCGCCGCCGGGAAATTTCGGCTTCAGCGCGCCTTGATCCGCCACGTCGAAATGCGTGTCGAACTGCTCGCCGTCGGCCGTCAGCGCACCGAAATACGTGCCGCCCGGGTCGCCGCCCATCCGGATCACGGCACCGACGAACGTGAGGCGCTTGCCGTCGTACTTCGTCTTCGCGGCGGCCATGTCCTGCGTATAGGCCTCGATCACGGCGCCGTAGTGCACGTCGATCGCGGGTTCGGCGTTCGAAGCCGCACAGGCGGCCTCGTGAACGCCCGACAGCAGCGCGCAGGCCGCAAGCGCGGCCGTCATGAACGGCGCGGAAATCTTCTTCAAGGGTGGTCTCCCGTCCAGCGTGGTGGTTGAAGTCATCGAAGCCCGGCGTGATGCCGGGTGAATGCGCTTGCGTCGCTTCAATCGTTCGAATGGCGGTACACGGCTGCGATCACTTCATCGCCCGCGTGGTCGTGCGCGATGCGTGGCGTCGCGCTGAACGCGACGTGACAGGAAGATGGCATGGTGCGGCCCCCGGCTCTCTCGTTGAATTTCACTGCGTCTGATTTTGGCCGCTACGGTAGCAGACTGCCGATGGCCCGGCAATCGAGCGGCGAGCGCTGCTCGGCCGCCTCATTACAATTGCAAACGATTCTCATTACAGATATCATGCGCGTCCTGGTCCAACGCAACGCCGCGGCCCGCAACATGATCCTCAGCATTCCTCTTCCTGCATCGATTCATGCCATTCCGTCGAACGCCCCGCCGTGCCCGGACCTTGCGTCCGTGGCGTACACGCCTGCCGGTCCTGCTCACCCTGTGCGCCGCGAGCGGCGCACAGGGGGCCGGCGCTGAACCCGTTGCGCCTGCAACCGCCGCTGCTGCGGCCGCCGAACACGAACTCCCGGCGATCAGCGTCAACGCGTCGGCTGCCATCGATCCGACGATCGGCTATCAGCCGCGCACGACGAGCATCGCGGGCGGCGACGAGCGAGCGCTGAAGGAGATCCCGCAATCGGTCGCGGTGGTCAGCAGCAGCGTGATGCAGGACCAGCAGGCGCGCTCGCTCGACGACGTGCTCGGCAACATCAGCGGCGTCACGCAAACCAACACGCTCGGCGGCACGCGCGACGCGTTCATCAAGCGCGGCTTCGGATCGAACAACGACGGCTCGGTGCTGGTCGACGGCGTGCGTACGCCGGTGCTGCACAGCTATCTCGCGACGATCGATCGCGTCGAAGTGCTGAAGGGCCCCGCTTCGCTGCTGTACGGGATGCAGGACCCGGGCGGCGTGATCAACCTCGTCACGCGCAAACCGGAAGACACGTTCGGCGGCTCGATCTCCGCGTCGCGCACGAACCACGGCGGCGGCAACGCGCAGTTCGATCTCACGGGGCCGCTCGGCAAGCCCGGGCAAGTCGCGGGCGGCACGCTCGCATTCCGGCTGACCGGCGAATACGACACGAGCCGCTACTGGCGCGGCTTCGGCCGCGAACGCAATGCGCTGATCGCGCCCGCGCTGTCGTGGCACGACGCGAACACGTCGATCGACGTCAGCTATCAGTACGTCGACTACACGACGCCGTTCGACCGCGGCACCGTGCTCGTGAACGGTCGCCCCGACGATGCGCTGCGCTATCGCCGCTACGAGGAAGCGTGGTCGCAAAGCACCGGCATCCAGGAAACGCTGCGTACGCGCATCGAGCACCGCTTCTCCGATGCATGGCGCGTGCGCGCGACCTACGGCTGGGGCCGCGACCGTTACGATCAGTTCATCACGCGCGCCACCGCGTTCAACAGCAGGACCGGCGCACTGACGCGCTCGTCCGATGCGAACCTCGGACGCAACGATTCCGATCAGATCGCGACGCTCGGCCTGCTCGGCAACGTGACGCTCGCGGGGATGCACCACGCGATCTACGTCGGCGGCGAATACGAGCGGCAGCGCAGCTTCCGCGGCGACACGATCCGCGGCAAGGCGACGACGGGCTTCAATCTCTACGATCCCGTGTACGGCCTGCTCGCGCCCGGCGGCATACCCAATACGAAGCAGAGCGATTCGCGCTCGGTCGTGCATGCGTATTCGACGATCGTGCAGGACTCGGTGAAGATCACCGAGCGCCTCACCGCGGTAGGCGGGCTGCGCTGGGAAAACTGGCAACAGGAATCGGGGATGGGCCGGCCGTTCGTGTTCGCCGACCGCTCGCGCGGCAGCGTCTGGCTGCCGCAGTTCGGGCTCGCGTATGCGCTCACGCCGGCGCTGACCGCGTACGCGAACGTGAGCCGCTCGTTCAAGCCGAACGTCGCGTCGAACGTCGCGGCGCCGCTCGCGCCGGAATACGGCCGCGTGCTCGAGGCCGGGTTCAAGTTCAGCCTGAAACCCGCGATCACGGGCACGCTGGCCGTGTACCAGATCGACAAGCGCAACGTCGCGGTCACGGTCGGCGAGATCACGTCGACGATCGGCACCGCGCGCTCGCGTGGGATCGAACTGGACGTCGCCGGGCAAATCACGCGCCACCTGAGCGTGATCGGCAGCTACGCGTATACGAACGCGAACGATCGCGACAGCAACACGCCGCTCGTCAACGTCGCGCGCCACACGGGCAGCCTGTTCGCGGTATACGACACGGCCATCGCGAACCTGCCCGGGCGCTGGCGCTTCGGCGGCGGCGCGCGGCTCGTCGGCGCCCGCTCCGGCGACACGGCGAACAGCTTCACGCTGCCCGGCTACGTGACCGTCGACGCGTTCGCGGCGTACGAAACGACGATCGGCAAGTTTCCGACCCGCTTCCAGCTCAACGTGAAGAACCTGCTCGACAAGACCTACTATCCGTCGAGCAACAACAACCTGATCGTCGCGGTCGGCGAGCCGCGGCTCGTCACGCTGACGACGACTGTTTCGTTCTGAGCCGGTGGCGGCCGGCGTGCGCGCCCTGCCGCCCCGTCACTCCACCCGGGACGGACAGACCCGATAGAACACGACGGCGCACAGCAACAGGAAGCCGGCGAGGATGTACATGCCGGTCCGGATACCCGCATAGCCGATGATCAGCGAGCCGAGTACGCCCGACAGGCTCCCGCACGAATTGATCAGCGCCAGGCCGGCGGCCGCTGCCGCGCCCGACAGCACGCGCCCCGGCAGCGTCCAGTAGATCGGCATCAGCGACAGGATGCCCGAGGTCGCGACCGTCAGCATGACCAATGAAAACCAGAAGCTGTCATGCGCATAGGTCGCGAGAAACAGGCCGATAGCGGCCAGCAGAACGGGCACCACGCCATGCCGGCGCAAGCGGCCGGATTTCTCCGCGCGCCTGGCGTTCACGTACATGCAGATCGCCGCGACGCCAAACGGAATCGCCGTCAACAATCCGACACCGAAGCTGTTCGCGATCCCGGCATCGTGAAAGAGCGTCGGCATCCAGAACGTCAGCCCATAGAATCCCGTGTTGAACAGGATCATCACCACGATCAGCGCATAGATTTTCGGGGATCGGAACGCGTCGGCCACGCGATGCGACTTGAGCGCGGCCTCCTTCGCGACATTCGACTCGATGATCCGCTTTTCGCTCGGCGTCAACCAGTCGACGTCGGCCGGCTTGTTCCGCAGCAACATCAGGATGACGATGCCCAGCACCACGGACGGCAGGCCTTCGATCAGGAACAGCCACTGCCATCCCTTGATGCCCGCCACGCCGCCCAGCGTGTCCATGATCGCGCCCGACAGCGGCGCACCGAACATCACCGCGATCGGCAGTGCCATCAGGAACAACGAATACATTCCGCTCTGGCGCCGCGCCGGCAGCCACGTATTGGTGTAGTACATCACGCCCGGCACGAAGCCGGCCTCGCAGACACCCAGCAGGAAGCGCAGCGAATAGAACGCGGTCGGGTTCTTCGAGAACACCATCAGGATCGACACGATCCCCCACGTGATCATGATCCGGGCGATCCACGCCCGTGCGCCGACCCGCCGGAGGACCAGGTTGCTCGGAATCTCGAACAGCATGTAGCCCCAGAAGAACACGCTGGCGCCGAGCGCGAACGACGTGTTCGTCAGGCCGAAATCGGCCGTCATCTGCAATTTCGCGAAACCGATGTTGACCCGGTCGAGATAGGACATGATGAACCCGATGAAGAACAGCGGGACGATCCTGTGTATCACCTTCCGGTACAACGCGTCTTCCTGCTCCATCTCGATGCCTGCGTCCAGCGCAAGCGCGACATCCGCCTTCATGATCAGTTCTCCAGATGAAAACACGATCTATCCCGCGATCGGACCGATCTTTGCGCCCATGCCTTCCGCATGTTGCGCGCGCCGGCCAGGGGCGCCTGCCGGCGCCGCGTCAGGAAGCGGACAGCGCGCCTGCCTGTGCGAGCGAGCACACCTCGGCCCAGATGCCGTCATCGACGGCAATGCCGTGCTGCTTCTGTTCGATGCGGGTCCGGAGCGCGCTCTGCCCGGGGTAGAGCACCTCGCCGCTGTCTTCCGCGTGCTCCGACCCATTCACGTAGTCGGCCACGCTATCGGCCACCGTGTTCGTGAACGCTTCGCCGCCGAGCTTGCGCGGGTCGATCAGGATGAAGATCTGCGAGCAGCCCGTACAGCTTCCCTGTTGCACGGCGTCGATTCCGTTCGTGGCGATCCCTTCCGACAACACGGCCGCCAGCACGTCGAGCAAGATCGCGAATCCCGATCCCTTCCAATAGCCCATCGGCAGAATCCGCATCGACGCTTCGATCGGACCGGGCTCGACGGTCAGCTTCCCCTCGCTGTCGAAGCCGGCGGGGAACGGCATGTTGTTTCCCTTGAGCCGGGTCGCTTGCAGTTTTCCGTACGAATACTGCGACATCGCCATGTCCAGCACGATATGGCCTTTCTCGCGCGGCACGGCCATCACGAACGGGTTGTTGCCGACGCGCGGATTCCTGCCGCCCCAGCCCGGCATGCACGATTCGGTGTTCGTCCAGCAGATCGCGATGTAGCCGCGATCCGCCGCATGCCAGCCATAGGTGCCGCCGCGCATCCAGTGGGTCGTATTGCGCAGCGCGACGATGCCGACGCCTTGCGCGTCGGCGATCTCCATCGCCCGCTCCGTCGCGGACAGCGCATTGAGAATGCCCGGGCCGCGATTACCGTCGAGAATCTCGATGGCGCCGAACTGCTTGACCGGCGCCGGTGCGCCCGCCAGGTTCACCCAGCCCTTCCTGACGTAGTCGACGAAGCGCGCGACACGATTGATGCCGTGGGAATTGACGCCGTCGCAAGTCGATTCGGCGTGGACCCGCGCGCAGATTCCGGCATCGCGTTCGTTCATGCCGGCATTCAAGAGTGCCAACTGAATGGCACCCTGCATTTCATCAAACGAAACTCGGGCCACGATGTCTGTCTCCTGATGTTTTATTGATTCCGTCTACCGACGGGCTGGCCGGTAACCGGTAACCGGCAGCCGGCATCAACCGCCCGCGAAGTCGAGCAGGATCTTGCAGCTTTCCGCGGGATTGCGCTCGGCCATCTCGAACGCCTGCGCGACGTCGCGAAAACTCACCTTGTGCGTGACGATGTGCTCGGGCTGGATCAGGCCGCGACCGATCCAGTCGATCACCTGCGGGAACATCGCGCAGTTGAGCCGCGACGCCGCGAGCGTCAGCTCCTTCTTCGTCAGCTCGGCCTGCACGATCGCGGACGGCTCCGACGAGAAGCCGAGCACGCCGATCCGGCCGGCCGGCGCGGCGATCTTCACGGCCTCCTCGAGAATCGACGGATGGCAGACCGCATCGAAGATCAGCGTCGGGCCGCCGTCGACGCCGCGCTTCTCCAGTGCATCGGGCAGCGACTCGACGCTCGTGTTGATGATCTCGTCCTCCGCCGCGCCGCACTTGCGCGCGAGCTGCAGCCGCGCGTCGAGCCGGTCGGTGATGAACGCGCGAATGCCGTACACGCGCTTGAGCACCTGCAGGATCGTCAGGCCGACGGTGCCGGCGCCGTAGATCAACGCGACATCGCCCGGCAGCACGCCGGTGCGCGACGTCGCGTTCGCGGCCACCGCGAACGGCTCGACGATCGCCGCACACGTATCGGCAATCTCGTCCGGAATCCGGTACGCGTTGCCGGCCGGCACGCACGTGTACTCGCTGAAGCCGCCGTCGCGATGCACGCCAAGCACGGTCAGGTGCCGGCATACGTTGCGGCGGCCGATGGTGCATGCGTGGCAATGCCCGCAGCTGATCACCGGATCGACCGCGACGATCTCGCCGAGCCGCGCGGCGTCGACGCCCGCGCCCACCGACTCGATCGTCCCGACGAATTCGTGGCCGATGATGCGCGGGTACGACACGAACGGGTTCTTGCCGTGAAAGATATGCAGGTCCGACCCGCAGATGCCCGCATAGCGGACCTTCACGCGCACTTCGCAGGCGGCGGGCGCGGGCAGCGGCACCTCGCGCACGCTCATGCTGTTCGGACGATCGACAACGACGCTCAACATTTCGGTTCTCTCCTTCGGATCTTCGTCGCTCACCAGCTCCACATCGAACCGTCGCGCAGCCGGGCGACCGGCAGGTACGCGCGCTCGTACGGATATTTCGCGGCCAGCGCCTCGTCGATGTCGACGCCGAGCCCCGGCACGTCGTCCATCACGAGATAGCCGTCCTCGAAGCGGTAGCTGTGCGGAAACACTTCGTCGGTCAGCGGGCTGTGCGGCATCAGTTCCTGGATGCCGAAGTTCGGCGCCCACAGCCCGAAGTTCACCGCCGCCGCCATGCAGACGGGCGACAGGTCGGTCGCGCCGTGAAAGCCCGTGCGCACCTGGTACATCGCCGCGTAGTCGGCAATGCGCCGCACGTGCGTGATCCCGCCCGCATGCACGATCGTCGCGCGGATGTAGTCGATCAACTGGTCGCGGATCAAATCCTTGCAATCCCAGATCGAGTTGAATACCTCGCCGACCGCGAGCGGCGTCGTCGTGTGCTGGCGAATCAGGCGGAACGCGTCCTGGTTCTCCGCGGGCGTCGCGTCCTCGAGCCAGAACAGCCGATGCGGTTCGAGATCGCGGCCGAGCCGCGCGGCCTCGATCGGCGTCAGCCGATGATGCGCGTCGTGCAGCAGGTGCGGCGCGTCGCCGACCGCGTCGCGCACCTTGCGGAACAGTTCCGGCGTGTGGCGCAGATAGAGCGCGGTGTCCCACGGCTCCTCGGGCGGCAGCCCCTTCTCGGCCGGCTCGTACGCGCCGGCCGTCTTGCCGACGCCGTACACCTTGTCGAGCCCCGGCACGCCCGACTGCACGCGAATCGCGCGAAAACCTTCCTCGATATGCGCGCGCACCGCGTCGACCGCTTCCTCGTGATCGCGCCCGTTCGCGTGGCCGTACACCATCAGCCCGTCGCGGCTCTTGCCGCCGAGCAACTGGTAGACGGGCATGCCGGCGAGCTTGCCCTTGATGTCCCACAGCGCCATGTCGATCGCGGCGATCGCCGTCATCGTCACGGGCCCGCGCCGCCAGTACGCGCCGCGATACAGGTATTGCCAGATGTCCTCGATGTTGCGCGGGTCGCGGCCGACGAGGCACGGGAACACGTGGTCTTCCAGATACGCGCGCACCGCGAGTTCGCGCCCGTTGAGCGTCGCGTCGCCGAGGCCGTAGACGCCTTCGTCGGTCACGATCTTCACCGTCACGAAGTTCCGGCCCGGACACGTGACGATGGTCTGCAAGCGTTCGATTTTCACTGCGCTCCTCCAGCGGGCGGTTCAGTCGACAAAGTAATGGGGCGCGCGGCTGCGCACTTCCGGCAGATGCGAGCCGATCCGGTCGACGTGCGTCGCGACCGCCGCGCCGAGGAGCGCCATGTTGCGCGACGCGATGTGCGCGAGGATCTGTTCGTGCTCCTGCAGCGCGCGGCGCGCGTGATCCTCGACGCGATCGAGCAGCAGCCAGCGCACGCGGTCGAACTGGCGCTTCATCGGCTGCAGCATTTCCCACACGTGCGGCCGGCCCGCGAACGCGAACATCCGGCCGTGCATCGCCTCGTCGAGATCGAAGAACGCTTCGACATCGCGCGCGGCCACGGCCGCGCGCTGCGCGTCGATGATCCGCGACAGCTCCGCGAGCTGCGCCGGCGTGATCTTCTGCGCGAGTTCGACGTGGTTCGCGCATTCGAGCGTGCTGCGCGCGAACCGCCCTTCCTCGAGGATCGACACCGGAATCGGCGCGACCAGCGTGCCGACCTTCCGGTAGATCTGCACGAGCCGCTCGTCGGCAAGCTGCGCGAACGCTTCGCGCACCGGCGTGCGGCTGACCTTGATCGTCGTGGAGATCACGGCCTCCGACAGCGCGGTACGCGGCGGCAGCGCGCCGCGCACGATCGCGTGGCGCAGCAGCGCGTGCACCTGCTCCGTATACGACCGGCTCTCGTCCAGCGAGAACCCTTGCAACGCCGTGACGACGACGTCCTCTTCTTCCAGTGCTGCCGTTTCGCTCATGGTTGCCGATTGATCCGACTTAATATCGATATCTACCATGGTACAGAAGGCGTGATATCCAGGCGATCTAGCGTTTACACCGATAACTTCCGCGTAAAAGTCGAAATAACCTGCACGCATCTCATCATCTACCATGGTACAAACCGTCGCCGATCGCCATGCCACCTGCTCCCGACTTCCTGCGCACCGCGCCGCCCGGCACGCGCCGCCCCGGTTATGACCGGCAGGCGGTTCGCACGGGGATCGTCCATCTCGGCCTCGGCGCGTTCCATCGCGCGCATCAGGCGCTCCATACGGAAACGGTGCTCGAACAGGGCGATCTCCGCTGGGGCATCGTGGGCGTCGAACTGCGGCGGCGCCATACCGTCGACCTGCTCGCCGCGCAGGATCACCTGTACACGGTGACCGAGCGCGACGGGGGCAGTGCGCGCACGCGCATCGTCGGCGCCGTGCACGGCGCGCTGTTCGCGCCCGAATCGCTGCCCGCGCTGCTGGCGCTGATCGCCGATCCGGCCGTGTCGATCGTCAGCCTGACCGTGACCGAGAAAGGCTATTGCCGACGCCCCGGCGGCGGGCTCGACGCCGACGATCCCGCCCTCCGGCAGGATCTCGCGACGCCCGACGCGCCGCGCACCGCGCTCGGCGTGATTGCGGCCGGCCTGCGCTTGCGACCGGCGAAGGCGCCGCTCACCGTCGTCTGCTGCGACAACATGACGTCGAACGGCGACACGCTGCGCGCGCTGCTGATCGACTACGCGGAACGCATCGACGGCGCGCTCGCGCGACGCATCCGAGACGACGTCGCGTTCCCGAACAGCATGGTCGACCGGATCGTGCCGGCTGCGACGCCCGAATCGCTCGACTGGGCGCATGCGCATCTCGGCGCGCGCGACGCGGCCGCGATCGTCTGCGAGCCGTTTTCGCAATGGGTGATCGAGGATCGTTTCGCCGGTCCGCGCCCGCGCTGGGAAGACGCCGGCGCGCACGTCGTCGCCGACGTGCGGCCGTATGAAACGATGAAGCTGCGGTTGCTGAACGGCTCGCATTCGGCCATTGCGTATGCGGGGCAACTGCGCGGGCGCGCGACCGTGTCCGATGCGATGGCCGATCCGGCGATCGCGGCGCTCGTCGACGGCGTGATGATGTGCGATCTGCTCGCGACCGTCGACGTGCCGTCCGGTTACGACGCGCACGGCTATTGCGCGACGCTCGTGCAGCGCTTCCGGAATCCGACGCTCGCGCATCGCACCGAACAGATCGCGATGGACGGCACGCAAAAGGTGCCGCTGCGCTGGCTGCCGGCGCTCGGCGAAAGCGCGGCGGCCGGCATCGAACGTCCGTATCTGGAGCGCGCGCTGGCGCTCTGGCTGCATTACCTCGCCACCGCGCACGACGAAGCGGGCCGGCCGCTGACGATCAGCGATCCGGGCGCGGCCGCGCTCGGCGCGACGCTGTCGGCGGCCGGCGATGCAACCGGCGCGGTTCGGGCCGCACTCGGCAGCGCCGTGCTCGCCGGTTCGGCGGCATGGCCGGACGCGTTGATCGCGCGCGTCGGCACGCATCTGGCGACGCTGCGCGCGCACGGCACCGACGCTTTGCTCGCGCCGTTGCACGCGCGCTGAACGACCGCCCACCCGGTTCGCCGCAACCCGCGCGAACCGCGCAATACCCCTGCTCGCCGAGGTCCGTGCCGACGCGGCGATCGATCGACAAGACATGACGGCCGGCCCACCGGCACGAAGGAGACGGACATGAAGCAGAAGTCGCAGGCGTGGTTCACGGTGTTCCTGCTGTTCCTGGTGTATGGCATCAACTACCTCGACCGCGTCGCGCTGTCGATCGTCGCCCCGATCGTGCAGACCGATCTCGGCATCGACGCCGCGCAGATGGGCCTCGTGTTCAGCACGTTCTTCATCGGCTACGCGCTGTTCAATTTCATCGGCGGGCTCGCATCCGACCGGCTCGGGCCGAAGCTCGTGTACGTGCTGTCGGTCGGGCTGTGGTCGGTGTTCTGCGGGATGACCGCGCTCACCGTCGGCTTCGTGAGCCTGCTGATCGTGCGGCTGCTGTTCGGCATGGCCGAAGGGCCGCTGTGCTCGGCCGCGAACAAGATGGTCAACAACTGGCTGCCGCGCGACGGCGCCGCGACCGCGATGGGGCTGCTCAGTGCGGGCTCGCCGCTCGGCGGCGCGATCGCCGGGCCGATCGTCGGCCTGCTGGCCGCGCAGTTCGGCTGGCGGCCGGCATTCTGGATCGTCTGCGCGATCGGGCTCGCGTGGGTCGTCGTCTGGATGATGTCGACGTCCGACCGTCCGGCGACGCCGATCAACGATGCAGCGGGCGCGGGCGCGCCGATCCACGCAGCCGCGCCCGCCGGCACGACGACGCCCGCGCATACGCTGTCGCACTACGTGCGCCAGCCGCGCATCCTCGCGACCGCCGCCGCGTTCTTCAGCTACAACTACGTGCTGTTCTTCTTCCTCAGCTGGTTCCCGAGCTACCTCGTGCGCGCGCACCATCTGAACATCAAGGAAATGAGCGTCGCCACCGTCGTGCCCTGGCTCGTCGGCACGGTCGGCCTCGCGTGCGGCGGCGCGATCTCGGATGCGCTCTACCGGCTCACCGGCAACCTGCTGCTGTCGCGCCGGATCGTGCTCGTGACCTGCCTGCTCGGCGCCGGCGCGTGCGTGGCGGTGGCCGGCGCCGTGCAGTCGACGCAAGGCGCGGTCGCGCTGATGTCCGTGTCGCTGTTCTTCCTGTACGTGACGGGCGCGATCTACTGGGCGATCGTGCAGGACGTCGTGCATCCGGCCCGCGTCGGCGGCGTCAGCGGCTTCCTGCATTGCATGGGCAGCCTGTCGGGCGTGATCGGCCCGGCCGTCACCGGCCTCATCGTCGAACGCAGCGGCTCGTTCGCGTCCGCGTTCGTGCTGGCCGGTGTGATCGCACTCACGGGCGCGGGGCTGGCCGGCGTGTTCGTGCGCAATGCGCGGCCGTCGGAAGTCCTGCGCGAACACACCGCGCACTGACGCCGCCGGGCGGCGGCTTGCCGCGCGACGCCGCCCTCGCCACGCTCGAAACGTATGCGTACTGGCTTGCAAAGGGCGCGCCGGTCGGCACGAAGCTGTCGGGCCACGGGTTCCTGCCCGACTCGATGTACGGGCGCAGCGTGAACGGCCGCGTGCGCGGCGCGCCATGACGCGCGGCCGGTGCGGCCGGCGCCCTCACGGGCGCCAGCGATACACGACGATGCTCGACCCGTTGTAGTTGTCCTTCGTGATCACGTATTCGCCGGTCGAGCGCAGGTACGCACGGACGCCGTACATCGAGTCGACGTCGTTGCCGACGTCCATCGCCGCCGTGTTCGAGTTCGTCAGCGTGGTGACGAGCGCGCCGGTGTTCAGATCGAATATGTCGATGTTCGGCACCGTGTGCACGTAGCCGACGAACAGGTAGTGGCCGGCCGCCGCGATCGATTTCGGGTTCGCGCTCGTCAGGTTGATCACCGGGTTCGGCGTGCTCGTGTTGCCGTTCTTCCAACCCCGATAGACCTCGATGTGCCCGTTCATCGCGGTCCAGTCCCAGTTGCCCGCGAGGCCCTGCGCGAGGATCATCGTGTCGCTGTCGGCCTGGTAGATGATGCGCGTCACGGGCGCCACGCTGCTCGGCACGGCCGTCGTCACCGGCTTGCCCCACGACGGCTTGCCGGTCGCGTCGAAGCCCGTCATCGGGTAGCGCGTGATCACGTTGGAGCCGTTCAGTCCGGCCCACACGTCGCCGTTGCCGTCGATGTCGAAACCGGCCGTCACCTGCAGCGTCGTGTTGAACGGCTTGCCGGGCAGCGAGCCGGCCGGAATCGCGATATAGCCGCTCGCCGTGTTGAAGTAATAGAAATTGAAGTTGCCCGGATTCTGGCCCGACGCGACCAGGATCCGGTTGCCGCCGACCGTCACGAGCTGGCCGAAGTGCTGGCCGCGCTGATAGTCGTTCATGTCGAGGCGCGGGTCCTTCGGATACGTGAACGGGTCGACCGTGTTCGCGACGAACGTGCCGCCCGCGGTGCCCGTATAGACGTTGTTGCCGCTGAAGAACAACGTGCCGTCGGTCGCGGGGTCGGGCGCGGCGATTCCCTCGAAGTTCAGCGCCTGCAGCTTCCATTGCAGCGTGCCGATCGGGCTGTACGAATGCAGATCGGTGCTGCCGTTGCGGCCGAGATCCCAGCCACCGCCCCATGCGTTGTTCAGTACGTACAGGTTGCCGGCGGCATCCTTGCCGAGCGCCGCGACGCGCGTGAAGCGCTTGTCGCCGACCTGCCCCTTGATGCCCGTCGTCGTGTCGAGATAGCCGCCCTGCACGCCGAACGTGCCGATCTGCACCGGTAGCCCAGGCAGCCCGCCGTACACCTTGATGTTCATGTCGGGCCCTTCGTCACCCACCATCAACTGGCCCATCGACGCATCGAAGTACAGCGACGCCGGCCGCGCGCCGGCCGCCATCTGCAGCGTGTTCATCGCCGCGCCGGTCGCGCTGAATTGCGCGACGACGCCCGCGCTCTTGCGCGCCACCCACAGGTTGCCGGCCGCGTCGAGCGCCAGCGCGCCGGGGCCCGTGACGCCGATGTCACGCTGCCACACGCCGTCGGTCGTATAGACGCGCACGCGGTTGCCGTAGAAGTCGCTCACGTACAGCAGATTGCCGCCCGTCGCGAGGCCCGTGATCACGTCCGCATACTGGATGCCCGTCCACGTGCTGACCGGAATGCGCAGGTCGCGCTGGTTCGTGCTTCGGTTGTAGCGGCCCACCGAGCCGCTGCCGAACGTGCGGTTGTAGCCGAGCGCGACGAACAGCGACGTCGAATTGCCGGTGATCGCGCCGCCCTGGAATTCGTCGTGGATGCCGATCGTGCCGAGCGGCTGGCCGTTCTGGTAGATCGCGACGCCGCCCGCGTTCTCGTCCCAGCGCGACGCCGTGTAGATCACGCCTTCGGGCGCGACCCACATCGAGCGCGCGCCGTTGCCGACGTGCGAGGCCAGCGTGCCGTACGTGTTGGCGAGCCAGTCGGTCGAGTATTGCGCCTGCGCATGGCTGGCCGGCGCCAGCAGCGCCATGCACATTCCCAGCAACGCCGCGCGGATTTGTTTCATTGACATGAATAATGCTCCCAGACGAACAATGGTCGACACTGTAAATCGCGGCGCATGAAATATTGGTGATTCCGGCAATGCGCGTTCGCCGTTACCCCGAATTATTCACTCCGCGCCTTTTGCCGTCCGGCGCTTTTTCGTCAACGATCGAAAAATCCGCGAACCCCTCGCCACGACGGCCTGCCAGCCGTGCCGCCTCGGCGCGTTTCCCGGCATTTTCTTCCGGGTCATCGAATGCAAATGCGTCATTTTTTCTGATATGACCGCATTGCCTTTTCATTCGCCGGAAATCGTTCCAATTATTACAAATCGAAATTTAAATGAAAGAGAAAAAATATTATCCGGCGCGATCGGCTTTTTGCGATTTCGCGCACGGCTGGGAAAGCGGGGAAAAGGAGAATGAGGCGGAAACCGCGCGCCGGCCGTACCGGCACGTGGTGGCGATCGTTCAGCTCGCCGCGTCGAATGTGGGGCCGTCCCAGCCGTCGACGTACTTCGGCCGCGCATCGACGATGTCGATCATGCGTTGCCGGTAGAACAGATCCATCGTCGGCTGCAGGTCGGCGGGCAATTGGCCGCCATGCGCACGCGCAGTCAGGCTGTTCGGCACGACGCGCATGCCGAGCCGGTTCGTTCCGAACACGATTTCGCCGCACGACGCGCACCACGCCCGCGACATAGACTTCGACGGATGCGGAACCTCCCGCGGCCGCCGTCGAGCGGGTCATGTCGTCTCGTCGAAAATGGAGGCGACAGTAAAGGAGCATGCAGACAACGAGGCCCGCGGCGGCCGCGAGCCCCGTTGCACGCGCAACGACCGCTGCGTCAGAACTTCTGGCGCAGCCCGAGGCTCACGATCGCCTGCGAGCGCGAATCGGACGAATGGCCGTTCGCCTTGTCCGACACCGACGCGGTCGCGGCCACCGGCCGGCCGAGCGCGTCGAGCGTCGTGCCGGACGCACGCTGGTATGCGCCGAGCAGGTACACGCTGGTGCGCTTCGACAGGTCGTAGACGGCGCCGAGCGTGACGTTGTGATACTGCGCACGGTTGTCGATGCCGTCGACGTCGCTGCCGCGCGTGTAGCTGTAGCCGGCGAACAGCTGCGTCTGCGGCTGCACGTTCCAGCGCGTGAACACGCCGGCGACGTTGAACGTCGCGTGGCCGCTGAACAGCGACTGCGCGCCGCTGCGGTACTGCACGTTGCTGTAGTTCACGCCAACGACGGCCGGGCCGAAGTCGTACGTCGCACCGGTCGCGATCACCTGCTGCGACTGCGCGCTCGCATAGCCTTCGTTGATCGACGAATTGAACAGGCCGTCGTCGGTGCCTTGCCACTTGCCCGCCGTCGGATCGGTCGCGCCCGTCTTGCTGTTGTCCGAGCGCTCGTAGCCGACGCCGACGCGCAGCGGGCCGGCCGCGTACGCGGCGCCGACGCTCCACGTGTTGCGCTGCTTCATGCTGCCCGGCTGGCCGCCGAAGCCGTACAGCGCGCCGAACGTGAAGCCCGCGTAGTTCGCGCTCGTGTACTTGATCGAGCTGTCGACGCGCGCGGTCTGGTCGAGATCGTCGATGTCGCCCGGGTGCGCGCCGAAGCCGCCGATGAACGACGACGGGCCGACCGGGCTCACGAAATCGTCGAGCGACGTGTACTGACGGCCGAGCGTGATCGTGCCGTAGCGGTCGCTGCCGACGCCGACGAACGCCTGCCGGCCGAACTGGCGGCCGCCCTGACCCGACGTGCCGTTGGTGATGTCGAAGCCGTTCTCGAGGACGAACAGCGCGCGCATCCCGCCGCCGAGATCCTCGGAACCCTTGATGCCCCACCGGCTGCCGGACAGGTTGCCGGTCGTGAGCCCGACGCTCGAATGCCCGGTGTACGCGCCCGCGGCGCCGACGCGTTCGTTGCTGCGATAGGTCACGCCCGCATCGACGATGCCGTACAGCGTGACGGAGCTTTGCGCGGCGGCGATACCCGCGAGCGAGAGCAGCAGCGGGGCTGCGATCAGTTGCTTGTTCATGGTTTCATGTCTCCGGGCGGTGAACCCGTTGTTCTGGCTGTTGCGAGTAACGCGCGGGCGCCGACATCCGCCGGCGGTGCGAGGCCGGCGACGTTCGCGCGCGACGATGCGGCGGGCATGCCCGCTGCGGCCGGTATGGTAGTTGGAACCGGTTCCGTTCCAAAGCGGAATAATGACAACAGTTTTTTGTTGAAATTGAGATAGTCGGATATGCGACCGGGGGTGCGGCTGGCGCGCCTGTACAGTCAGGAGCGACGCAGACGATAATCGGCTGCACGCCTTCCATCGGGAGCTTCTTCATGCATGAAACGACCCTGCTGATCTTCGCCGCCGTCGCGTTCGTCGGCATCGCGACACCCGGCCCGACCGTGCTGCTCGCGCTGACCAACGGCTCGCGCTACGGCGTGCGCCGCGCGGCCTACGGTTTCGCGGGCGCGATGCTGTCCGACTTCGTGCTGATCGTCGCGGTCGCGCTCGGCCTCGGCGCGGTGCTGATGGCGTCGGCGTTCTGGTTCTCGGTCGTGAAATGGCTCGGCGCCGCGTACCTCGCCTATGTCGGCATCCGGCTGCTGATGTCGAAGGGATCGCTCGACGTCGCGGCCGCGCAGGGCGCCACGGCCTCCGGACGCCACGCGTCGATCTTCGCGAAAAGCTTCCTGACCGCGGTGACGAACCCGAAAGGCTATCTGTTCTTCTCCGCGTTCCTGCCGCAGTTCCTCGATCCGCAGGCGCCGCTCGCGCCGCAATACGTCGCGCTCGCGGTCACGTTCGCGCTGCTCGACGGCGTCGTGATGTTCGGCTACGCGCTGCTCGGTGCACGCGCGGTGCGGCTGCTGAAGCGCTCGGGCGCGCTGTGGCTCGAACGCACGTGCGGCGCGATGCTGCTGGCGCTCGCTGGTTCGCTCGCGCTGTACCGACGCCATGCCGCGTAGGCGCCCGGTTCGATGAAAATCGCCGCCCCGCCCCGCTCCGGCTTCCCCGGCCTGTCGCTCCGGCAACTCGAACGCGCGGACCTCGACGCGTGGTACGCGTATCTGTCGAATCCCGACGTCTTCCGCCACACGAGCTGGAACCTGCGCTCGCCCGAGGATCTGCTGCCGCTGTTCGACAACATCGAATCGGCCGATCCGGATTCGGTCCGGCGTCTCGCGATCGTCGACACCGCATCGGGCGCGCTCGCCGGGACGGTCGGGCTGCATACGGTGTCCACCGTGAACCGCTCGGCGGAGATCGCGTACGACCTCGCGCCGTCGCACTGGGGGCGCGGCATCGCGAGCGCGATATGCGAAGCCGTCACCGCGTGGGCGTTCGCGCACGGCGGCTTCATCCGCATGCAGGCCGTGGTGCTGACCAGCAACGCAGGCTCCGCGCGCGTGTTGCAGAAGTGCGGCTACCGCTACGAAGGGCTGCTGCGCGCCTACAAGATGGTGCGCGGCACGCCGGGCGATTTCGCGATGTACGCACGGCTCGCGACCGACTGACGCGCCGCCCGCGGCCTCGCGCGCCGACGCCGCCACGCGATTGGACGGCCCGCGCCGAATTGGCGACAATCGCCGTTCCCCTCATCGACACTCCGCCATGAAAATCGCCGCGCTATCCGACATCCACGGCAACCTCGCCGCGCTCGACGCGGTGCTCGACGACGTCCGCCGCCGCGGCGCCGACGTGATCGTCAATCTCGGCGACATCGTGTCGGGCGCGCTCCATCCGGCCGAGACGGCCGACCGCCTGATCGCGCTCGGCCTGCCGACCGTCAAGGGCAATCACGAACGGCAGTTGCTCACCTACGATCGCGACGCGATGCGGCTGTCCGATCGCTGGGCGCACGACACGCTGCGCGCCGACCAGCTCGACTGGATCGCCGCGCTGCCCGAACGCCTGATGCTCGACGGCGACGTGCTGATGGTGCACGGCACGCCGGCCAGCGATCTCGTCTATTTCCTCGAAACGGTCACGCCCGACGGCTGCCGCGCGGCCACGCCCGACGAAGTCGCGCAGCGCGCGGGCGACACGGCGGCCTCGCTGATCCTGTGCGGCCACACGCACGTGCCGCGTACCGCGAAGCTCGACGACGGCCGGCTGATCGTCAATCCGGGCAGCGTCGGGCTGCAGGCGTACGCGGACGACCTGCCGCATCCGCACCGGATCGAAACCGGCTCGCCCCATGCGCGCTACGCGATGGTGTCGCGCACGGCGGCCGGCTGGAACGTCGAATTCCATGCGGTCGAATACGATTGGCACACGGCCGCCGCCATCGCGGCCTCGCGCGGTCGCGACGACTGGACCGCCGCGCTGCGCACCGGCCGCTGCTGACGCGCATCTGCAACGCGTGTGACGTCGCGCACATCGCACAGGTCACACACATCGGCACGCGCCTGAAACCGCGACGCTCGCGCGCCGCGTCGCGTCACCCCGCGCTCCTCAGCGTCAGCCTCGCTTCGAGCCCGCCGCCGTCGGACCGGTTGTTCAGCGTGAGCGTACCGCCCATCGCAAGCGCCAGTTGCCGCGCGATCGCGAGGCCGAGCCCCGTGCCGCCCGTATCGCGATTGCGCGACGTCTCCACGCGCCGGAACGGCTCGAACACCGCGTCGAGCTGATCGTCCGGAATGCCGGGCCCGCGGTCGAGCACCGCGATCACCGCGCCGCCGTCCGGCGCCGCCCGCACGTCGATCTCGGCCGCGCCCGCGAACTTCAGCGCGTTGTCGACCAGATTGCCGACGATGCGGCGCAGTGCCTTCGGCCGCGTGACGAGCGCGAGCGGCGCGCCGCTGTGCAGCGCGACGTCCTGCCCCGCATCCGTGTAGTCGTACACGATGCTGTCGAGCAGCGCGTCGAGATCGATGCGGCGTGCGGCCTCCTCGGTGCCGTGCAGCGTCCGCGCGTACGCGACGCCCTCCTTCACCAGATGCTCCATCTCCAGCAGGTCCTGGCGCAGCTTGGCGCCCTGCGTGTCGTCGTCCATCACGTCGACGCGCAGCCGCATCCGCGTGATCGGCGTCTGCAGGTCGTGCGAGATCGACGCGAGGATCTGCATGCGCTCGGCCATGTACTGCGCGATGCGGTCCTGCATCGCGTTGAATGCCCGCGCGGCGCGCGCGACTTCCGACGGCCCCTCTTCGCTCAGCCGCTCGCCTTTCAGATCGGGGCCGAGCGCATCGGCGGCCTGCGCGAGCTGGTTGAGCGGCCGCGTCGCGAGCCGCACCGCGAGCCAGCAGCACGCGGCCAGCACCGCGAGCTGCACCACGAGCACGGCCGGCAGCCAGCCCGACAGCGGCACCGTCGACATCGGATGGATGTCGATCGTCAGCGGCGACCCGTCGGTCAGCCGCAGATGCACCTGCAGATGTTCGCTGTCGCCGGGGATCGAATTCGCGGTCAGCGGGTAGTCGCCGCCGATCCCGTCCGAGATCGAGCGCTCGACGCGCGCCGACAGCCGCGCCTCCGGCGGCGTGCCGGTTTGGCCGGGCCCGAGGATGAACGCATAGCTGCGCCGCGCGAGGCGCGGCAACCACGCGGCCCGCTCGGCCGGCGGCAGATGGTCGAGCAGCGCGACCGAGCTCGCGACCTCGCGCTCGATGTAGCCCATCATCAGGTTCGTGGTCGCCTGGTCTCGCTCGGTCACGGTCAGCCAGAACGACAGCGTCTGCGCGAGCGCGAGGCCCACGCACAGGATCAGCGCGAGCCGCGCGAACAGCGAGCGCGGCCAGTGCCACGGCATGCGCGCGTTCATGGCGTACCGCCGACGGAGGTCACGGCCGACGAGAACACGTAGCCCTCGTTGCGCAGCGTCTTGATGTAGCGCGGTTCGCGCGCGCCGTCGCGCAGGCGCTGGCGCAGCCGGCTCACGAGCAGGTCGATCGAGCGGTCGAACGGGTCGGACTGGCGCCCTTGCGTGAGATTGAGCAACTGGTCGCGCGTCAGCACGCGCTGCGGGTTGTCGAGGAACACGCGCAGCAGCCGGTATTCGGCGCCGCTCAGCGCGACCAGCGTGCCTTCGGCGTCGAGCAGGTGGCGTCCGGTCGTGTCGAGCTGCCATTCGCCGAATGCGAGTATCGCGGCCGTTTCCGTCACCTGCATGCCGGGCGGCAGCATGCGCGCGCGGCGCAGCACCGAGCGGATCCGCGCGAGCAGCTCGCGCACCGCGAACGGCTTGGCCAGGTAATCGTCGGCGCCCATCTCGAGGCCGATGATGCGGTCGGTTTCCTCGCCGCGTGCGGTGAGCATCAGCACCGGCACCGTGCGGAACTTGCCGGCGCGCAGGTCGCGGCACAGCGTCAGGCCGTCCTCGCCGGGCAGCATCAGGTCGAGCACGATCAGGTCGGGCGCGCCGTCATCCAGCGCGTTGCGCATCTCCCGGCCATTCGCGGCCAGCGACACGCGCATGCCGTTCTTCTCCAGGTAGTCCGCGATCAGTTCGCGGATCGCGCGATCGTCGTCGACGATCAGCACGTGGTCGATCTTGTCCATGAGTCGTTGTAGGTGTCGGTATCGGTGTCGGGGTTCGGGCGGGCGATGTCCGCTTTTATACCGCACGGCGGGCACGCGTTTGTATCCCAATGTATCGCGCCACCATGACGACACACAACATTGCATACGCGCGGCCGGCCGGACACATCGCAGATACGTCGGCGCCGCCTAATGGGGCCTGTCGAAACCCGTCCAGCCGCCGCCAGCGCGCCGCGGCCCCCAACGATCAGGAGAACGCCATGCTGCCCCGACTCAAGACCGCCGCCCTCGTCATCGCCCTCGTCGCCACGGCCGGGCTCGCCGCCTTCGCGGGCACCCGCGACGACGCGGGCGCGCAGACGTCGCCGGCCGGCATGGCGGCGCCCGGTTTCACCGGCATCGACCGCTGGCACAACAGCGCGCCGCTGACGCTCGAACAGTTGCGCGGCAAGGTCGTGCTCGTCGATTTCTGGACGTACTCGTGCATCAACTGCATTCATACGATTCCGTACGTGAACGACTGGTATCGGAAGTATCGCGACCAGGGGCTCGTCGTGGTCGGCGTGCATACGCCGGAATATCCGTTCGAACGCGATGCGAAGAACGTCGCCGATGCGATCAAGCGGTTCGACATCCGGTATCCGGTCGCGCAGGACAACCGCTACGACACGTGGCGCGCGTACGGCAACCAGTACTGGCCCGCGCTGTACCTGATCGATGCGAACGGCAAGATCGTCTATACGCGTTATGGCGAGGGCGGGTACGACAAGACGGAGGCGGCGATTCGCGCGGCGCTCGCGCAGGCGGGGGACGGGATGAAGGGTTCGACGCGCACGCAGTGACCTGCGCGGCGCGGGCGCGATACTCGCCCGCGCGCCGCGGTCCTCGTGCGCTCACGTGTGCTTCGCGTCGGCCTCCGCGAGCATCGCCTCGCCGATCGCGAGATGGCCGTCCGCGACCAACGCTTCGCCGGCGCCGCGGATATCGGCCTCGGCCTTGTTCTGTCCGAGCTTGCGCTTGCCGACGAGCCGCGTGATCTTGACCTGCAGCCCGACGATCGATTGCAGCATCGTGTCGATGTAGTCCTGCGGCGCGTCGCCCATCTTCCACGGCACCGGCTGCGACGCCTCGTGCGTGCGCGTCAGCCGGGCGACCACGCCGCGCACGAACTTCTCGTCGTCGCGCACCGCGATGCGGCCGTGCGCATGCACGACCCGGTAGTTCCACGTCGGCACCTGCCGGTGCGCGACGTGCTTGCTCGGATACCAGTTCGGCGAGATGTACGCGTCGCCGGCACGAAAGATCACGAGCACCTCGTCGCCGTCCGCGACGTCCTGCCAGACCGGATTCGCCCGCGCGACGTGCGCGTGCAGTTCGCCGAGCCCGCCGTCGTCGGGCACCAGCTCGAACGGAATGTGGTTCGCGTCGAGCCCGCTCTTGCCGTGCGTGATCAGGCTGCCGAACGGGTGCTGCACGATCAGCTCGCGCAGCGCGTCGGGATTGGGTTCGTTGAAATCGGCGGGGACGTACATGTCGGCTCCACGGTCGTGCGGGCTGGGAAATGGCGCGGGCGCAGGCCCGTCATGCGTCGATTGTGCCCCTAAACTGGTTTATGCTGTAGAGCCGGTTTGAAACAATTTCAGCAGACCAGAATCATGGCAAGAACGGCCCGGATCGTCGAAATCCCGTCGCTCGGCGCGCTCGACCGCGCGGCCGGCGACCTGAGCCGCCAGCTCGCGCAAGCGCTGCGCGACGCGGTGCGCCGCGGTGACGTCCGGCCCGGCGACACGCTGCCTTCCACGCGGCTACTGGCCGCGTCGCTGCAGGTGGCGCGCGGCACCGTCGTCGATGCGTACGCGCAGCTCATCGCCGAAGGCTTTCTCGAATCGCGGGGCGGCGCGGGCACGCGGGTCGCGAACGCGCTCGCGGAGCCGGCGCCCGCCACCGAACCCGAACCGCCGGCCCGACGCGGGCGCCCGGCGCACGACGGCCTGCCCGAGCCGGCCGCCACCTTCGCGCGAATCGCCCGCGAATTCAGTCCGCTGCCGGCCATGCCGTTCGCGATCTCGGTGCCGGTCGGCCTCACCGCGCCCGACGACATCTGGCGCCGGCTCGGCAATCGCCTGCGCGCTCGCGGCGCCGGCGCGCCGTCCGGCTATGCCGATCCGCAAGGCGCGCTGCCGCTGCGCGAAGCGATCGCCGACTACGTGCGCCGGTCGCGCTCGGTGCGCTGCGATGCCGGCCAGGTCGTGATCACGAGCGGCACGCAGCAGGGGCTGCATCTCGCGAGCCAGGTGCTGCTCGGCGTCGACGACCGCGCGTGGGTCGAGAATCCGGCCTATCGCGGCATCACCGCGCTGCTCGAAAGCACCGGGCGGCGCGACGCGATGGTGCGCGTGCCGGTCGACGCCGACGGCCTCGACGTCGACGCCGGCGTCCGTCTCGCGCCCGGTGCGCGCGCCGCGTTCGTCACGCCGTCGCATCAGTACCCGCTCGGCATGCCGCTGAGCATGGCGCGGCGCAATGCGCTGCTCGCATGGGCGCGCACGCACCGCGCATGGGTCGTCGAAGACGACTACGACAGCGAATTACGCTACGAAGGCTATCCGTTCCCGTCGCTGCAGGGCCTCGCGCCCGACCGCGTGATCTATCTCGGCACCTTCAGCAAGATCCTGTTTCCGTCGCTGCGGCTCGGCTACGTGATCGCACCCGACGATCTCGTGCCCGCGTTCTGCGGCGCGCGCGTGCTGATGGACCGCCACGCGCCGACCGCCGACCAGCACGTGCTCGCCGCGTTCATCGCCGAAGGCCATCTCGATCGCCACATCCGCCGCGTGCGCGGCGTCTATGCGGAACAGCGCGCGCTGCTGATCGACACGCTCGGCGCGCGGCTGCCGCGCGAGCGCGCGTGGGTGCAGCCCGGCGACCAGGGGATGCACGTCGTGCTGTGGCTCGCGCAAGGAATCGACGATCTCGACGTGGTCGCGCGCGCCGCCCAGGCCGGCGTCGCGGTGCGTGCGGTGTCGCCGATGTTCGCGCCCGGCACGGCGCGCCCCGGGCTCGTGCTCAGCTTCGGCGGGTTCGGCCGCGCGCAGATGGAAGCGGCCGCGCAGCGGCTCGCGGACGTCGTTTCGTCTGCGGGATCGCGGCCCCGCACGCCGTAAAAGGTTGTCGGCGGGCAACAAACGTAATCGTCTGTAAATCCTGCAAGCAAACGGCCGTTTCGGCGGCCGGCGCGCGGGCTCCGTTTGCTAGGATCGCGCGTCTTCCTTCCGCGTCCCTGCCGCCTTGAATCGCTTCGTGCCGTTTCTCCGAAACGCGTGGCTCCGTTGCCGCGCCCGTGTCGCGCCGCTCGCCGCCGCGTGCCGCACGCGCGTCCGCGCACTGTGCGCCGGCGCGCTGCATCGCCTGCGCCATCCGACCCGGCGCGGCGTGGCGCTGACGCTCGCCGCGATTCCCGTGCTGGGCCTGCTGGTCCTGCTCGCGTTCGTTCCGTTCACGCCGAGCATCGGCGACATCCGCAAGGCGCGCATCGACCGCCCCGCGCGCGTGCTGTCGGCCGACGGCCAGCTGATCGCCGAATTCCGGCCCGTGAACCGCGAATGGGTACCGCTCAAGCAGATCTCGCCGCACATGGTCGACGCGCTGATCGCGACCGAAGATCACCGCTTCTACGCGCATCACGGCATCGACTGGCGCCGCACGCTCGCGGCCGGGCTGCATACGTTCTCGGGCGACCGCCAGGGCGGCTCGACGATCACGCAGCAGCTCGCACGCAACCTGTATCCCGACGAAGTCGGCCGCGCGCCGACGCTCACGCGCAAGATGAAGGAGCTGATCACCGCGTTCAAGATCGAATCGGTGTACAGCAAGGACGAGATTCTCGAAACCTACCTGAATACCGTGCCGTTCCTGTACAACGCCTACGGCGTCGAAATGGCCGCGCGCACCTACTTCGGCAAGTCGGCGGACCAGCTCGACATCGCGGAAAGCGCGACGCTCGTCGGGATGTTGAAGGGCAACAGCTACTACAACCCGGTGCTGAATCCGGAGCGGGCAGTCCAGCGGCGCAACATCGTACTCGGCCGGATGGCGCAAATGGGCATGTTGTCGCCGCGGCAACTCGCGAAACTGCAGCACCAGCCGCTGCGCGTCGACTTCGAACGGCAGACGGCGCAGCCGGGCCTCGCGCCGCATTTCGCGGTGCAACTGCGCAAGTGGCTGATCGCGTGGGCCGACCGCAACAACTACGATCTCTACTCGGACGGCCTCGTCGTGCGCACGACGCTCGATGCGCGGCTGCAGGACATGGCCACGCAGGCGCTGACGCGGCAGACCGAACGGCTGCAGGCGATCGCCGACGGCGCATGGCGCGGGCCGTCCGGCTGCGGGCTGCGCAACGATCTGTTCCGCGACTTCATGCGCCAGACGCCCGAGTATCGCCAGGCGCGCGACACGGGGCTCGCCGACGTGGTTGCGCTGAAGCAGCTCGGCGCGAATCGCGACTTCATGCGTGCGCTGTGCGAGCGCAAGACGCAGGTACAGGCTGGCTTCGTCGCGATCGATCCGCGCAACGGCGCGATCCGCGCCTGGGTCGGCAGCCCCGATTTCGGCAGTGCGCCGTTCGATCACGTCTCGCAAGCGCGGCGCCAGCCGGGTTCGACATTCAAGCCGTTCGTCTATGGCGCCGCGTTCGCGGACGGGATGCGGCCGGGCGATACGTTCGTCGATCGCCCCGTCGCAATTCCGATCGACGGCCGCGCCGTGTGGCGGCCAACCGATGCGGAACCGCCGACCGGCGAGCCGATGACGCTGCGCGACGGGCTCGCGCTGTCGCGCAACCGTATCACCGCGCAGGTCATGCAGCACGAAGGCCCCGCGAAGGTCGCGCAGCTCGCCCGCGCGATGGGGGTGCGCGACAGCCCGCTCGATGCGGTGCCGTCGCTCGCGCTCGGCACGAGCCCCGTCACGCTGAAGGAAATGGTGTCCGCGTACGGCACGATCGCGAACCGCGGCGTGTACGTTGCGCCGCAGATGATCACGCGCATCGAGGATCGCGACGGCAAGGTGCTCGCCGCGTTCGGCAGTGCGCCGCCCGAGCGTGCATTACCGGTGGCCGCGGCGCAGACGCTCGTCGACGCGATGCGCGGCGTCGTCGATTACGGCACCGGCGCCGACATCCGCTCGCGCTACGGAATTCGGATCGACGTCGCGGGGAAGACCGGCACGACGCAGGACAACACGGACGGCTGGTTCATCCTGATGCATCCGCAACTGGTGGCCGGCGCGTGGGTCGGCTTCGACGACGGCAGCGTAACGCTGCGCAGCGACTACTGGGGCGCGGGCGCGCACAGCGCGCTGCCGATCGTCGGGTCGTTCTACGATGCGGCGCTGCGCGCGCGGGCGATCGATCCGCACGTGCAGTTCTCGCCGGACTTCCGGCCGCGCAGCGCGCCGGCGCCGAAGCGGCGCGCGCAGCATTCGGGTTTGTTCGACTGGCTGAGGTTCTTTCGCTGAGCGTGCCGGCGACGCGCCGGGCTACCGAGGCGTCGTCGTCGCGTGGCCGTCCGCGTACAGCCACACGGGCACGCCGTCGTCGCGCAATGCGGCGACCGGTTCGTCCACGCTCCAGCGCTGCGCGATCTCGACACGGCGGACGAACCACGGCATCGACGTCGCATGCGCGGCATCGTCGTCGCGATCGTCGACGAACAGCGTGTCGTCGCCGATCCGCGTGTAATGCGCCGGATGGAGCACGGTGCCGTCCGCGCGCAGCACCGTCGCGCGCACGTCGTTGCCGTCGTCGTGCTGCACGCAGGCCAGCCAGCCGTGATCGGCACCCCAGAACAGGCCGGCGACATCGTCGTAGCGCCCCTGCGCGATCGTCGCGCCCGTCTCGAGATCGCAGATCGCCAGCTGCACCGGCTCGCCCGGCAGGACGCCGATCGCGTAACGCGTGAACAGCTCGCCAGGCACCGCTTCGTCGTCGGGCAACCACGACAGCGCGCCCATGTCGACGAAGTCGAACGGCGTGAGCACGCGGCCCTGCCCGTCGACGATCGCGCAACGCCCGTCGTCGCGCCGCACGATATGGCGGATCGCGCCGAGTTCGTCGAACATTTCCGCGTGGTCGCCGTCGGTCAGCGGGGCCACTTCCGCGTAATGCGGGTCGACGATCACCCGGCCTTTCGCATCGACGAGACCGACGTGACCATTGCGCCGCGCGACGAACGCGGCGCACTCGGACGACCATTCGAGCGCCGCCCACTCCGGCTGCGCGCGCCATTGCCCGTCGCGCCCGATCAGCCCCCACCGCCCGCCTTCGGCTACCGCCGCGACGCCGCCGCTCACGAATTCATGCGCGTCGTCGAAACGCGGCGGAATCACCCACGCGCCATGCGTGTCGACGAAGCCCCAGCGGCCGTCCAGGCTCGCGGACGCGACGCCGCCGGCGAACTCGCCGAAATCGTCGAGCGTCGGTTCCAGCACCCATGCACCGTCCGTACGCACAAGCCCGAACCGCTCGCCAACGCGCACGCAGGCGACGTCGCCGCTGAAATCCCATACCGCGTCGAACGCCGGTTCGCGCACGATCCGCGCCCCCCCGCCGTCGGCGAGCAACAGGCCGACCTTTCCGTGGCGCGCGGCCCACAACAACCGATCGTTACGCGCGCCGCTAGCCCACAGGTTCGCCCATTCGGGCGGCACGATCACGCTCCATGCATCGTCGGTTTCGCGCCGTACGCCCCACTGCCCGTTGCGCGCGCGAAAGCTGAACGTGCCGTCGCCGAGATAGTCGCCATGCAGTTCGCCGCCGCCGAACAGATCTTCATAGGTCGCACGGCGCGGCGGTTCCTGGCGCCAGAAGTAGTAGTGCGACAGGCCGCCGAACCCGAAGCCCCACGCCCAGTCGCGCCAGTCGGCGGGCATGTCGATCTCGAGCACGTCGCGCACGCCGCGCACGTCACGGAAGTCCATGCAGTTCGCGACGCGCCACCACAGGCGCGTGCAGGCATCGCGCTCCTCGTCGATGTAGTCGTTCGGATCGCCGTCGTCGAGCCATGACAGTTCGTCGAGGTTCGCGGATAGCCTGGGCGCGCCATGCGCGTCGCCGAGCGCATCGATCGATTCGCCGAGATGACGCACGACCGCATCGAACTGGCGCGCCAGCGCCGGATCGTCGCCCGGCAGCGGATACGCGGCGACGAACGATGCGAGCCGGCTGACGCGCGCATGCGCGGCGCGTGCGTCGCTCACGAGATTCGACGTGCCGGCGTCGCCGAACACGCGCTGATCGGTAATCGCGTCGCCTGTGCCGCCGTCGGCAAGCAGCACGCGCCACAGCAGCGGGAAGTGGTTATTGGATTCCGCGAACGGGATCGTTCGCGCGTCGTCGCCGTCACCGGCCTGGAGATAGAGCCATGCTCGATTGCCCATCGGAAGGGTCGCCCTCGTTTTTATTGTCGCCGTGATCGTGTCGGCGCTCATTATAGGAGTACGCCAGACGCCGGCGATCGCCGCCTGCGTCGCGCCCCATCGCCGTCATCGTTCAACCATGGCGGCGCGCAGGCACGCTGTCCGATTTCGAGGGCGACCACTTTCCCCATCCGAAAGAATCGCCGGCCGGGCGACGCGCCGACCGGCGAAGCACTCGATCGCGTTCAGCCCGTGGCGAGCGTGCCTGCCAGCGCGTCGAACTCCGGCGCCCATGCCGCACGCCACGTAGCCTTCGTCGCGTCATCGGCCCACGCGCCGTCGATCCCGTTCAGCATGAACTGCTTCAGCTCCGCGACCGTGAAGCCGAAATGGCTGAACATCAGCTCCCACGCCTCGCTCGGATTGACCTTGTGCAGCGTGGGATCGTCGGTATTCGGATGGATCTTCAGCCCGAGACCCGGCATCTTGCGCATCGGATGCAGCTCCGCCCATTGCTCCGGCGGCAGCGTCCGCAGGTAGTACGAATTCGTCGGCACGACGGTGAACACGATCCCGCGTTCCGCATAGCGCGCGCACAGCTCGGGGTTGTCGACGATCGTATAGCCGTGATCGACGCGATCGACCTGCAGCAGATCGACGGCCGTCTCGACGTTGCGCCACGGCATCCCGAACTCGCCCGCATGCGCGGTCGTGCGGAAGCCGGCCGCGCGCGCATTGCGGTAAGCCTTCCAGAACAACTCCGGCGGCCGGTCGTTCTCGCGATAGTCGATCCCGAGCCCCGCGACCTCGTCCGCACGATTCGCCTTCATCCATTCGACGATCGCCACTGCTTCGTCGGGGTCCTGCTCACGATCGATGCTCGGAATCAGGCGCGCGCCGATCCCGAAGTCGCGCGCGGCATCGCGGATCGCCGTCACGATCGCGGCCTGCGCGTCCGCATACGTGATGCCCGAGATGCGCACCGTACCCGTGGGGTTCCAGAAAAATTCTGCATGCCGAACGTTGTGCGCGGCCGCGTCTTCCAGGTACTCGTACGTGATCCGCCGCAGGTCGTCGGGCTGCGTGAGCAGATACTTGTCGAGCGCGCGCAGTACGTGCAGCACGCCGACCGGCTTCTCGCCGCGCGCATAGAACGCATCGATCTCCGCACGCTCGATCGGCGCGCCGCTGCGTTCCGCGAGCGCGACGAACGTGTCGTGCCGCACCGCGCCGAGCAGATGGCAATGCAGCTCGACCTTCGGCAGCGCGTGGAAGAAGGCCCGATGGGCCGGCGTGATGTCGATGCCCGTGCGCGCGGCCGGGACGTTGCCTGGTGTTCCCTTCATATCAGTCTCTTGTGGGTAGTGCCGATGCGTCGCGAAAGCCGTCTCTCAGTGCGGCTTCACGACGGTCCAGAAGTAATAGCCGAGCGGAATCGCGAGCACGACGAGCCCCCACGACAGGTCGCGCCAGCGGCCGGCCAGCAGCTTGACGAGCACGTAGCACAGCAGCCCGCCCGCAATGCCGGTACCGAAACTGTTCGACATCAGCGTGAGCAGCACCATCGACATCACGGGCAGCGCGTCGGTGAAGTCGTCGAAATGCGTATGGCGGATCGTGGCGAACATCGACAACCCGATCAGGATCAGCGCCGGCGCGGTGGCCTCCTTCGGGATCGCGAGCGCGACCGGCACGAACAGCAGCATCGCGGCGAACAGCACGGCAGCAGCCAGCGACGACAGCCCGCTGCGGCCACCGGCCTCGACACCAGCCGCCGACTCGATCAGCGCGGTCAGTGCGGGAATGCCGAACACGGGGCCGAGCGTCGCGGCGAGCGAATCGACGAGGAACGGCCGGTTGATGTTCGGCAGGTTGCCCTGTTCGTCGAGCAGATTTGCCTTCGCGCCGACCGCGAGCGCAGTGCCGAGCGTGGAGAAGAATTCGGCCGCGAAGAACGCGAACAGGTACGGCGCGGCGGCCAGACTCAACGCACTGCCGATATCGAGCTTGAACGCGATCGGCGCGATGCCGTGCGGCAGCGACATGAACGACGCGGGCAGGTGCGTGACGCCGAGCGGCACGCCGGCCGCGGCCGCGACGAGAATCGCGATCAGGATCGCGCCGGGCACCTTGCGCGCCTGCAGCACGATCGCGACAGCCAGGCCGATCAGCGCGACGAGCGCGCCCGGCCGCGAGAAGTCGCCGAGCGCGAACGCGTTGGTCTTCGCGTTCGCGACGACCATTCCCGCATTGCGCAGCCCGAGCATCGTGACGAACAACCCGATCGACGCGCCGAGCCCGAGCTTGATCTGCACCGGGATCAGCCGCACCACGACGCCGCGCGCTCCGAATATCGTCAGCAGGAAGAACAGCACGCCCGACACGCACGCGATGCCGAGGCCCGTCTGCCAGCCGACGTGCTCGGTTGTCGCGAGCGTCACGCCGATGATCACCGAGCCGCCGATACCGGGGCCGACGAGGAACGGCAGGTTCGCGTAGAGCCCCATCAGCGTGGTGAACAGCACGAACACGATGATCGTCGCGGTCGTCGCCGCGCCGCGCTCCATGCCGCCCGTCGCGAGCAGCGACGGGATCACGACGAGCAGGTACGCCGCCGCGAGAAACGACGTGACGCCCGCGATCGTTTCGGTGCGCACGCTCGTGCCGCGCGCGGCGAGCGCGAAGCGGCGTTCGAGCCAGTTGGCCGGCGCACGCGCCGGCATCGTGTCAGTCGCTGACATGGTGGTTCTCCCGTGATTCCGAATATTGTCCTGTGTCGGTTCGCGCAGCGCGGTCTTATACTGCCGCGTACCGCATCCCGACCGTTATTGCCCGATGTCCGACCGCTCGTCGCTGCTGCCCGCGCTCACGCTGCGGCAGGTCCAGCACTTCGTCGTGCTCGCCCATGCACGCAGCTTCACACAGGCCGCGCAGGCGCTGTCGCTCACGCAGCCCGCGCTCACCGCATCGATCCGCCAGATCGAGTTCCTGCTCGGCGGTCGCCTGTTCGCGCGTTCCGCGCACCGGCTCACACTGACGTCCGCAGGCGAAGCCGTGCTGCCGCTCGCCGAACGCCTGCTCAACCAGGCGCGCGGCACCTTCGACGACATGACGCGGCTCACCGGCGAACGCATCCAGACCGTACGCATCGCGTTCATCCCGTCGGTAGCGGGCCGCCTGCTGCCCGCACTCAACACGCTGCGCGACACGCAGCCGACGCTGCGCTTTACGCTCACCGACCTGCCGAACAGCGCGCTCGTCGAAGCGGTGCGCGACGGCGTCGCCGATCTCGGCATCGGCGTGCGCGAACCCGACGGCGACGATGGCACGCTGCGCTACCAGCAACTCTTCGAGGACGAGATCGTGATCGTCGTGCGGCACGACGATCCGCTCGCCCGTGCGAAGAGCGTCACGTGGGCGAAGCTCGTCGATCGCGAACTCGCGGTGTTCGTGCGCGGCAGCGTCAGCGAATCGCTGCATCGCACCGGCGGCGCCGGAAAGCTGCGCCTGAACGTCGCGTACCGGATGGAATACACCGAGCCGCTCTACGCGCTCGCGCGCAACGGCCTCGCGACCGCCGTACTGCCGAGCCTCTACACGATGCATCTGCACGATCCCGAACTCGTCGCGCTGCGCGTCGACAAACCGCGCGTCACCCGCGCGATCTCGCTGATCTCGCTCGCCGGCGACGATCGCGGCCCGCACGTGCGCGCCTGCCGCGAGTGGATTGCGAAGCACATCTGATTCATGATTCCGTTCGCCGCGCGACGGCCCGCGTTCAGGGCAGCTTCGCGATGCGCTCGACGAGCGCCGCGTAGAAGCGGTCCGCGTCGACCTCGTTGATCCACGTCGCGTTCGCCGCGCGGCCGCTGCGCCCATTCCAGTCGACGACGGTCTCGCCGAGCGTCCACTGCCCGGTCGTCTCGACCACGACGTTCACCTTGCGTCCGCCGAACATCGTCGGATCGACGAGATAGCCGACCGCGGTCGGATCGTACATCGGACCGTCGTCGACACCGCGCCGCTTCTTGTTGTATGCCAGTTCGGCCGTCATGATGTCCGCGACGATCGCGCCGCAGCGGTTGCCGAGCGCGCGGAACGGCGCCACGCGTGCCGGCGTGATCGGCGCCTTCACGGCGACGTCGCGCGGCAGCACGACGATCGGCACGCCGCTGCCGAACACCGCGTCGGCCGCCTGCGGATCGACGTAGATGTTGAACTCGGCGGCCGGCGTGATGTTGCCGCGTTCGAAGAACGCACCGCCCATCAGCACGATTTCGCGCAGCGCACCGCGAATCTGCGGTGCCTCGACCAGCGCGGTCGCGATGTTCGTCAGCGGGCCGAGCGCGCACAGCGTCACGCTGTTCGGCGCCGCGCGGCTCAGCGTATCGACGAGATACGACACCGCATGGCCGGCAGCAAGCGGCGCGCGCGGCTCGTGCAGTTCGACGCCTTCGAGCCCTGTCTTGCCGTGCACGTTCGCGGCCGTCACCAGGTCACGCACGAGCGGGCGCGGGCAACCTGCATAAACGGGCAGCGTCTTCGTGCGGCCGGCCCAGTCGCGGATGATCCGCGCATTGCGTTCGGTCAGGTCGAGCGGCACGTTGCCCGCGACGGCGGTCAGCGCGCGGACGTCGAGCCGGTCCTGCGCGCCCAGCGCGAACAGGATCGCGATGGCGTCGTCCTGCCCCGGATCGGTATCGATGATCACCGTGCGGCGCGCGGCGTCGCCGGCGGCGAATGCGCCCGTTTCGGGCAGCAGCGCGGTGCCGGCCAGCGCGGCGGACAGTTTCAGGAAGCTGCGGCGGGATGCGATCGGATGGGTCATGGTCGGGGACTCAGAAAACGTGCCGGACGCCGAGCGTCGCCATCATCTGGCGCGTGCCGGTCGAACGCGCGTACGCGAAGATCTGCGCATGGTCCGCGTCGCCGGCCGCCTGCTGCGCAATCACCGTCAGCGCGACGTCGGTGCGTTTCGACAGGAAGTAATCGGCCTGCAGGTTCACCTGGTGCCATTTCGGACGCTTGTCGATCACGTCGTACTTGCCGTTCGTGAACGCATATGCCGCGCCGAGAAAGAGCTGCGGCGTCATCGTATAGACGACGTTCACGCCGATGTTCTGCAGGTGCAGATGCGAATTGTCGAGGTAATCGTAGCGCACGTCGGTAAACATCGCCGCGAACTGCGCGCGGCCGATCGTGTAGAACCCGCCGGTGCCCGCGATCCGCTGCCGGCTTGCGTACGCCGCCGGCGACATCGCGCTCTTGCTGAAGATCAGCAGCGGCGACGCATAGTCGTTCGCGATCGCGCCGTCCTGGTTCGTGCCGCTGTACGGATGGTTGTACTGCGCGTAGACCGCGCTCCAGCGCAGCGGGCCCCGCTCGTAACCGAGCCCGAAGCTGTATGCGCTGTTGTTCGCGAAGCCCGTCGCGTTGCTGAAGCCGTACAGCGCGGTAAACTTCAGGCCGTAGTAGACGGGGCTCACGTACTTCACCGAGTTCTGCACGCGGATGTCGTTGTAGCCGTTGTCGTTGTCGCCGATGTTCACGCCGTTGCTCGCGATGATCACGGGCCCGATGTAGTCGTGGATCGCGTCGTACTGGCGACCGAACGTCAGCGAGCCGTAGGTGCGGTCGGCGAGGCCGACGTAGGCCATGCGCCCGAACTCGCGGCCGTTCTGCGCGGCCGTGCCCGTCATCACGTTGAAGCCGTTCTCGAGCTGGAAGATCGCGGACAGCCCCTGCCCGAGATCCTCCTTGCCCTTCAACCCCCAGCGCGGATTCTGGTTCGTGCCGGACAGCGCCTGCCAGGCGTTCTTGCCGCCCTGGTTGGTCGCGAACCCGACGCCGGCCGAGATGAGACCGTACAGCGTGATGCTGCTTTGCGCGCCGGCATGGGTCGCGAAGGCGCCGAGCATCGCGAGCGGAGCGAGCTTGTAGAGAGTTTTCATGCGGGTCGTGTGGTCGGTGGTGGTCCAGGCGCGGCGGGGTTCCGCGAAACTGGACTCGACTATACGAACCCGGATCGGATAATAAAAGTTTGCTTTTCTTATGCGTCGATAAAACGGATTTATTCTCGTTTTCATGAGCAGCGAAGCGCGGGCGACACGCCCCGCCGCTGCCGCGTTCGCCGCCTCGGCCGTCAGTCCGCCGTATCGCCGCCCTTCGGCAGCTTCGCCCACGCACCGCGCCCCGGCATCGGCGACCAGGCCGGGCGGGTCTTGCGGGCACTGTCGATCACGACCAGATAGCGGCCCGCGATCGGCGTGATGTCGCGATCGCGACGCAGCACCCACAGCGACTTGCCGTCCTCGACACGCGCCTGGTAATCGTCGTCGAGCAGGCCGTGCCGGTCGAAGAACGTGTTCAGCGACGCCGGTATCCGCACGCACCCTTTCGAGTGCCGGATGCCGAGCAGCGGTTCGAGGCGATCGGGGTCGGTCGCATGCATCTGGAAGCGCATCGGCGATACGCCGCCCTTGCCCCAGCCGCGCTCGCCGTCCACCCAGCCGAAGTCGTAGATGCGCATGTCGCGGCGGCCATAGCCGCGAATGCCGTTCTCGTTCGTCGTCCCTTCCGCGCGGAAGTCCATCGTGTCGGGCGAGTGATGGAACACGCCGAGCGGCGTCAGGAAATGGTCGTACTGGCCCGGCAGCCCGGTGCCGACCGGCGATGCGCCGATCATCAGCCACGCATTGGCCGGCGTCGCGCGGAAGTAGATGAACAGCGCCTGCACGTTCGGCGCGCGGTCGACCATCGCGACGTATTCGCCGGCGAGATCGCCGAGATCCGCATCGGCGAGCGCTTTCTGGAGCCGCTCGCCATACGCGCGCTGCTCGCTCGCCGGCACGTTCAGGCGTCGCGTGACTTCCTGCGTGAAACGCTTGCGCATGTCGAGCGCGCGCGTCGTCGCGTTCTGCGCCTCCTCGGCCGACAGCGGCGGATGCCGGCGCGGCGGAGTGGGCGGAGGAGGCTCGGCCTCGCTGGCGGGCGTGCCGGATGCGGCCGATGCCGGCGCGGTGGCCGACGCGGCGGAAGCGGCCGACGCGCCCGATGCCGCGCTCGCGGGTTCCGCGTGATTCGTTCGTGACGCGGCCGATGTCGGCGCTGCGGCCGATGCGCCCGGCGTCGCATGCGCAGACGAAGCAGGATGCGCAGGAGAGGCCGCCGAGGCAGGCGACGCAACCGATGACGATTGCGCGACAGACGCTGGCGCGTCGGACGCGGCAAAGGCAGGCCGTTCGGCGAGAACAGAAATCGACACCGCGGCAGCGAGCCACA
The DNA here is from genome assembly GCF_002959955.1 of Burkholderia sp. BE12. Taxonomy (NCBI): domain Bacteria; kingdom Pseudomonadati; phylum Pseudomonadota; class Betaproteobacteria; order Burkholderiales; family Burkholderiaceae; genus Burkholderia; species Burkholderia sp. BE12. The sequence continues at coordinate 62,314 of NZ_PREY01000036.1, forward strand.
CGTATGCGGCGACTGCGCGGTTACGGCAACGCGGCTTCGCAAAACGCCGCGCCAGGTGGGCAAGAATCATACGTTCGAAGCCATCGGCCGATCCGGCCGCCGCGTGGTGCTGGTGCGAGCGGCGCATCTTCCGCGCAAGCCATCGACACGTCCGGCGCATCGCGTGCGCCCGACGCCGACGCCTCTTCGCGGTGGAGTCGTTCGCTGATGCAACGCGGGCGCTCCGATGGCGGCTAATGAGTCGTCAGGCCCTCCATTTTACTCGTCCATACGCGAATCGGCAGCGATGAAAACCGCGATTCCACGGCGAAATTGCGCTTCGTCACGCTTTGTTTCAACTCGTTTCCGCTTGTGTCTTCGTTGCGTGGCAGGCTTGTGTGTTGAATGTTTCAGGTACGCGTCCGAAGGGTTGCGCGTTTCATCCGGTTCGCGTGCGCCTCCCAGTTGATTTGCATGACGAAGCTTTTTTGGAGCGCTCGTCGACCGGAAACCGGATCTCCACCGCATCGCACGCATGCCGCACCGAACCGTGCGACACGCGTGCGCACCTGCCCGCTACTTCGAGATGGTTTCGAGCGCGATGCCCTTCGTGCGCGGCCCCATGAGCCCGATCGCGGCCATCACGATCGCCATCGCGCCCGCGATGAACGCGAACACGCCGAAGGTGCCGAAGCCCTTCAGCACGGCCGCGATCACGAACGACGAGAAGATCGCGGAGAAGCGGCTCCACGAATAGACGAAGCCGACGGCCCGCGCGCGGATCGACGTCGGGAACAGTTCGGCCTGGTACGCGTGGAAGCTGTACGACATGATGTTACTCGCGAGCGTGAGGCCGATGCCGAGCACGATCAGGAACGCGCCCACCGTCGTCTGACTGAACAGCAGCCCGCAGACGACGATCGCCGCTGCCATCGCGACGATCACCGACTTGCGCTCGAAGCGGTCGGCGATCACGAGGCCGATCAGCGGGCCGATCGGCGCCGCGAGCGCGATCACGCTCGAATACATCAGGCTCGACGTGATCGTGATGCCCTGCTTGATCAGCAGCGTCGGCACCCAGTTCGCGAAACCGTAGAAACCGACCGTCTGGAACACGTTGAAGATCGTCATCATGATCGTGCGGCTGCGATACGGCGGCACCCACATGTCGCGGAAGCTGCCGCGCGGCGGGACGGGTTCGGCCGGTGCCGGCGGCGGCAGCGGCCGGCCGTATTCGGCTTCGACCTTCGCCTCGAGCGCGCGCATGATGCGGTCGGCTTCGTCGACCCGGCCCTGCTGCGCGAGCCAGCGCGGGCTTTCCGGCAGTTCGCGGCGAATCCACCACACGAACAGCGCGCCATGCGCGCCGATCAGCACGACCCAGCGCCAGCCGTCGAGGCCGAGCGGCGCGTGCGGCACGAGCAGATAAGCGAGGAACGCGACCACCGGCACCGCGACGAACCCCACCGCCTGCTCGCACGCGAACGCTCGGCCGCGAATCTGCTTCGGCACGAGTTCGGAGATGTACGTGCCGATCGTCACCATCTCGACGCCGAGGCCGAGACCGACGACGAAGCGCCAGAAGTTCAGCCCGGCCGCGGTGTCCTGGAACGCCATCACGACGTTGGCGGCCGTGTACCACAGCAGCGACCACGTGAAGATCGCGCGGCGGCCGAAGCGGTCGGCGAGGAAGCCGCATGCGATCGTGCCGATGAATAGCCCGGAGAACAGCGCGGCGATGAAGCTCGCGACGCCCGTCGTGCCGAACAAGCCGTGTGTCGTCGCGGAAAGGATGCCGCTTTTCACGAGGCCCGGCGCGACGTAGCCGCTGTAGAGCAGATCGTAGAGTTCGAAGAAGAAGCCGAGGCTCAGCAGTACGACGAGCTTCCAGACGCTGCGCGTCGGCGGCAGGCGGTCGAGGCGGGCCGAGATGGAGCCGGGGTCGACGGATGGGGATTGGGCAGATGCCTGGGAAAGGCTGTCCGTTGAGGCCATCTTGTGCGCGTCTCCTGATCGTGTCGTGTCGTGTTGTGTGTTGTTGTCCGCCGGACCGCCGAACCGCCGTCGGGCGAATCGCTTCATTGTACCGGCACGTCCGTCCTGCGCACGTGCGCGCCGCCGGTCCGGCCGCATTGCAGGCGCCGAACCGATTCGGGCACCCGTTTTCGCGCCGGATAATGTGTAAATTGCGTAACCTTCTGTCGGCTACGGGAAAACGCGTCGGACCGACGATCCGGCGCCGCCCGCGTCGCGCCCGGCCGATGCCGGCCCGACGGTACGGGCCTCACGCGGCGTTTCGCGCCGCCACGCGCTGCCGGAATCGCCGCGAACGGGGCACGCAATCGGTACAACCACGCGTTCCGCGCCCCGGTAACATGCTAGCGGGCCAACTACCGGCTTCCGGCTGCCTTTCGGTAACCGGCATCGTCGGCAAATCGTAAGCATTCCATGTCCATACAACGACTATTCACGTACGCCCGCCGGATCGCGCTGATCGCGCTGCTGCAGTTCGCGGCGATCGCGACCGCATCGGCGTTCCCGACGGCCGCTTCCGCTCCCGTCGCAAGCGGCGTCGGCACAACCGTGCCGGCCATCTCGTTGCCCGACGCCGTCGCCCAGCTCAAACAGATGCAGGCCGAACTGGACCGCATCAAGCAGCAGACCTCGACCACGTCCAACAGCAAGGAGCTGGACGCGCTCGACGACTCGGCGCAGGAACTGAGCGCGGACGTCGCCAAACTGCAGAGCGAGCTCACACCGCAACGCGCGCAGGTTCAGGCGCAGCTCGACGTGCTCGGCCCGCCGCCGGCCGAGGGCGCCGCGCCGGAAACGGCAGCCGTCGCGAAGCAGCGGGCCGCGCTGGACGCGCGCAAGACGCAGATCGACGCCGCGCTGAAGCAGGCCGCCGACCAGAAGACGAGTCTCACGAACCTGACCGAGCAGTTCGCGAAGCTGCACCGCAGCCTCCTGAAGAACCAGCTCGCGTTCCGTTCGGGCAGCATCTTCAGCGCGCAATTCTGGCTGCCGTTGTTCCACCTGTCGCCGGACGATCGCCAGCGGCTCGACGATTTCAACGGCGAACTGTTCGACATGCTGCATTCGTCGTGGGTACCCGGGCAACGGGCGATCACCACGCTGCTGCTGATCGCCGCATTCGCGGCATGGCTCGGCGGGCGCCGGCTCATCGAGCGCGGGCTCGCGTGGATCGCGCTGAATCGCCTGCCGCCCACCCGCTTGCGCCGCAGTGCGCTGGCGCTGTCGACCGCGCTGTCGACCTTCCTGGCGACGGCCATTGCGATTCAGATTTTCTACCTCGCTGTCGCGCGCCACTACGAGCTCACGCCGTCGCTGAACGATCTGTGGGACCAGTTCGCGAAGCTCGCCGCAACCTGCGCGTTGATCGCCGGGCTCGGCCGCGCACTGCTCTGCACGAAGCATCCGTCGTGGCGACTGCCGGCGCTCGCCGACCCGGTCGCACTCGCGATGAAGCCGTTCCCCGGCATTCTGGCCGCGCTGCTGCTGGTGTCGGGCACGCTCGAATCGATCAACCGGATCGTCGATACCAGCCTGTCGGTCACGCTGCTCGGTCGCGGCATCGTCTCGCTCGTCGTCGCGCTGACGGTCGGCGCATCGCTGTTGCGCGCGAACCGTGCGCGCAGCGCACTTGCGGCGGCAGGCGAGGCGCCCGAGCAACGCTCGACGCTAGCCGGCCTGATCCATGCCGGCGTCACGCTCGCGATCGTCGTTTCATTGATCGCACTCCTGATCGGTTACATCACGGTCGCGCGCTACATCACGTACGAGCTCGTGTGGTTCGAGATCGTGCTGTGCGCGACCTACATCCTGATCCAGTTGACGCGCGACGCGAGCGAAAGCCTGTTCTCGTCGAGCCTGTCGTCGGGCCAGCAGATCAAGCACCTGTTCGCGCTCGAGGACCGCCACCTCGACCAGGCGCGCACGGTCCTGTCCGGCTTCGGCACGAGCCTGCTGATGCTGATCGCGGCGATCGCGCTGCTGACAGGCGGCTTCGGCACGACGCCGAGCGACCTGCTCGACAGCGCGGTCGCGATGATCGGCAGCCAGCGGCTGCAGAGCCTGAACATCATGCCCGACCGGATCATGAACGCCGTGATCGGCTTCGCGATCGGCTTCTACCTGCTGCGCTCGCTGCGCCGCTGGCTCGACGGCGAGTTCATGCCCGCACTCGGCATGGATACGGGCATGCGCGTGTCGTTGATCACGCTGTTCACCAACGTCGGCTACGTGCTGCTCGTGCTGATGACGCTCGGGCTGCTCGGCGTCCGGTGGAACAATCTCGCGTGGATCGTCAGCGCATTGTCGGTCGGTATCGGCTTCGGCCTGCAGGAAATCGTGAAGAACTTCGTGTCGGGGCTGATCCTGCTGACGGAGCGCCCGGTGAAGGTGGGCGACATGGTCAGCATCGCGGGCGTCGAAGGCGACATCCGCCGCATCAACGTGCGCGCCACCGAAATCCAGCTCAGCGACCGCTCGACCGTGATCGTGCCGAACTCGCAACTGATCTCGCAGAACGTGCGCAACGTGACGATGGGCAACAGCACGCAGGGCGTCGCGACGCTGGTGCTGACGTTCCCGCTGAACACCGATCCCGAGCAGGTGCGCGACCTGCTGCTCGATGCGTATCGCGAACACCAGGCGATTCTCGAGAAACCTGCGCCGTCGGTGACGTTCAGCCAGCTCACGCCGGAAGGGATCACGCTGAGCGTGACGGGTTACGTGTCGAGCCCGCGGATCGCGAGTTCGACGAAGAGCGACTTGCTGTTCGAGATCCTCAAGCAATTGCGCGCGGCGGGGATCACGCTGTCGAGTCCGCAGATGCTGGTGGTGCAGAATATGCCGGCGAACGATGGCCCGACGCCGCACGAATCGTAAGTGAGCCATTGAACGGGTACGCCCGCGATCGATCGGCGCGCCGCGCGCATGGCGGTAAACGACAAGGGCCGGTTACCGCTTCCGCGGCAACCGGCCCGTTTCATTCGACGGTCGGCGCGCCCTGCCGGGCGCGCTGCATCACACGTCGAACTTCACCCCCTGCGCCAGCGGCAATTGCCGGCTGTAGTTGATCGTATTCGTCGCGCGACGCATATAAGCCTTCCACGCATCCGAACCCGACTCGCGCCCACCGCCCGTTTCCTTCTCGCCGCCGAACGCGCCGCCGATTTCCGCGCCGCTCGTGCCGATGTTCACATTGACGATCCCGCAATCGCTGCCCGCTGCCGACATGAACTGCTCGGCTTCACGCATGTCGTTGGTAAAGATCGCCGACGACAGGCCTTGCGGCACCGCGTTGTGCACGTCGATCGCGTCTTCGAAATCGTCGTAGACCATCACGTACAGAATCGGCGCGAACGTCTCGCGCTCGACCACCGCCGATTGCTTCGGCATCCGCACGATGGCCGGACGCACGTAGTACGCATCCGCGTGACCGACGTCGACGCGCTCGCCGCCCTTCACTTCGCCGCCCTGCTCGCGCGCATCGGCCAGCGCCTTCTGCATCGCGTCGAACGACGCACGATCGACCAGCGGGCCGACCAGCGTGCCTTCTTCGAGCGGATTGCCGACCTTCACCGACATGTAGGCTTTCTCGATGCGCGGCAGCAGTTGCTCGACGAGGCTGCGATGCACGATCAGGCGGCGCAGCGTCGTGCAGCGCTGGCCGGCCGTGCCGACCGCCGCGAACGTGACCGCGCGCACCACGAGGTCGAGATCCGCGCTCGGCGCGACGATCATCCCGTTGTTGCCGCCGAGTTCGAGGATGCCGCGTGCAAGGCGCTGGCTCAGCACCTTCGCGACTTCCTGGCCCATCCGCACGCTGCCCGTCGCGCTGACGACCGGCACCTTCTTCGACGCCGTCAGCACCTCGCCGACATCGCGCATGCCGAGCACCAGCTGGCTCAGCTCCGCCGGCGCGACGCCCGGATGCGTCTTCTCGAACTCGCGGAGCGCCTTCTGGAGCAGCACGTGGCATGCGATCGCGGTGAGCGGCGTCTTCTCGGACGGCTTCCACACGACCGAATCGCCGCACACGAACGCGAGCGCCGCATTCCATGCCCACACCGCGACCGGGAAGTTGAACGCCGAAATCACGCCGCACACGCCGATCGGGTGCCACGTTTCCATCATCCGGTGGCCCGGGCGCTCGGACGCGATCGTGAGGCCGTAAAGCTGGCGCGACAGGCCGACCGCGAAATCGCAGATGTCGATCATTTCCTGCACTTCACCGAGCCCTTCCGACGTGATCTTGCCGGCTTCGAGCGTGACGAGGCGGCCGAGCTCGGCCTTGTGCTCGCGCAGCACGTTGCCGAACACGCGCACGAGTTCGCCGCGCACCGGCGCCGGCACAGTGCGCCACTTGAGGAATGCATCGTGTGCGGCGTCGATCTTGCGCGCTGCGTCGGCGGGCGTGTCGACGGCCAGCGTGGCGAGCGTCGCGCCGTCGAGCGGCGAACGCGCGGTCAGCGCATTGCCTTTCCACTGGGCGAGATCGATGTCGAGCGCGGCAAGAATGTCGTTGAATTGCATCACTTCCTCTTCAGGGACAGATTGATCGGTGCGGCGGCAGCGCCGCCCGCGTGATTCGATTGGAGCGCGTTCGAGCGCCTTGTGCAAGCGGATGCGCCGCGCGGCCGGCCCGGTGCGCCATCCGGCGCATCGCGCTGCGCCGCCGCCGGAAAACCCGGCCGGACGGCGCGCCCCAGCCTCGCGAGGCACGATCCATGAAACACATTGTCGATGGCCACAAGTCAGGCCGCTATTGATATTAACTCACGACTTCATTCCCAAAACGCAAGAAGTCCACGGGCCAGCCCCGCCTGTTTCGAAGCCGATATGGGACGTTTCCAAAGCCCGTGACCGGCCGCCCGGACACATCTCAACGCGACACAAGTTGATGACCGTCGCGCATCACCCTGTTCGGAAATATCGTTTGCCGCCGGTGCACCGGGCACACACAATCGGTGCGACGTCGAGGTGCAACGCACCCGGCGCGCCGCCGGCCGCCACCACGACAGCCGGACGACCGACGAAGGCGACACGCACCACGGCCCGGCTCAGCGGGCCCGTTTCGCACTGTGCCTCACCGCTACCCGGCCGCGGCCGGCGACGCGTCGCGCTTCGTCACCGAAAAACAATCCCGGAGACAGCGCCCAGCGCCCGCCATGCATTCAGACGCCCGCCCCGATTC
>NZ_PREY01000037.1:0-69048 GCF_002959955.1 Burkholderia sp. BE12
TGGGGACTGGATCCCCTTGAAGGGTCGTTCGAGACCAGGACGTTGATAGGTCAGGTGTGTAAGCGCAGTAATGCGTTCAGCTAACTGATACTAATTGCCCGTAAGGCTTGATCCTATAACAAGTCTGTCTCGATGCCCGTTAGCGCTTTAGCGCTTACGGACATCGAGCGTCGAGTGCAAGGCACTCGACGTACGACGGTTGAAGTACCGCGTACGTGTGAGATACAGCTCACAACTCAAAATTACTGCTTCTTCCCAGATTGGTTCTGTTGGCCACGCCAGCAGAACAACCCCCTTTGCCTGATGACCATAGCGAGTCGGTCCCACCCCTTCCCATCCCGAACAGGACCGTGAAACGACTCTACGCCGATGATAGTGCGGATTCCCGTGTGAAAGTAGGTAATCGTCAGGCTCCCTAAGCCAGAAACCCCCGCCCGACAAGGCGGGGGTTTTTGCATTTCGGCACCTAAAAAGCACGGCGAAGCGCGCCCATTCCTCGTAACCCTACAACGTGCGCGCCAGATCCCTCATCTGCATCCCTGCCGCCAAGCCTTCCCCCGGAACGAAGCTCCGCGATTTGATACGATCGAAGTGTCGTCGACGAGGGGATCCGTCGACATTCGTGTTCGAAACCAGAGCTTGATGAAGAGGGCGGGGGAATGAATATCGGCGATGCATCGCGCGAATCCGGAGTCAGCGCGAAAATGATCCGGTACTACGAACAGGTCGGCCTTCTTGCGCCGAGCAAGCGTACCGATGCCGGCTACCGGATCTACGGCGCGGACGAAATCCATATCCTGCGGTTCATCCGTCAGGCGCGACGGCTTGGCTTTCTCGTCGAGGATATTCGCAAGTTGCTGATGCTCTGGCAGGATCGCTCGCGCGCCAGCGCCGAAGTGAAATCGATCGCGCTCGAGCACGTGGCCGAACTCGACAAACGCATCGCGGAGCTGAGCGACATGCGCGACACGCTGGCCGATCTGGCCGCGCACTGCCATGGTGATGGCCGCCCTGAATGCCCGATTTTGGCGCGTCTGGCCGATCCCGTCGGTGAACCAAATTAGTGCGTGCCCTCGGGCCCCAAAACGAGCTTCGACTCAATATCGTTAAAAATCAATAGGGTAGAGGAAATCCGATCGCTTCCATTCCGAATTGGAATGGTTTCCATGCAAGTTTTTCACTAGCATCTTGGTGCGGCGTCGCTATAATTCGGGATAACCCTATACGGGAAATCCCTGAATCTCGATTCACCAGGGGTCCCTCTTCCTTGGAGAACGTCATGATCGCCTACATCGTCGAAAAGCTGAGCAACTGGTTCGAATCCGCAGAACGTGAGCGCCGTGAGGCTTACCTCGCCACGTCGTCGGACATCGTCCAGCTCGAGAGCCGCATCCGCTCGCTCGAAACCAACGGCTACTCGCTGTAATCGGAGTCACCGTCAGGTGCCGAGCGGCACCGAACGATAAGCAAGCCCCGTATTGACGGGGCTTTGTTTTTTTGTGCGCCGGATCTGGCGAAATCGTCGGTGCAGCGCTATGGTATGGACCTGCTTTTCATCCTGAAGGACACGATCATGCGTTTGCGTGTCGATGTGCGTCGCAATACCCGCGCGCGTCTCGTTCTGGGCGCCGCCGTGCTCGTTCATGCCCTCGCGGCCGCTGCCGCGACGTCGTCCAGGCCGCTCGTTCTCGATACGCAGCGCGGTATCCAGGACGGCAAGGGCGGATTGATGTTGCAGACGGCGCCGTTGTCCCCGGAGCCGATCGTCGAGCCTGCGGGCATGCGGGCTCCGGCCGGGCAGGCGCCGAACACGTCGGTTCCGCTGTTCGTCGCGCCGTATATCAATGTTCCGGCCTGGGGCGGGCAGCCGGCCAACCAGCCGAGGCTCGCGCCGAGACCCCAGCCGTAACGACCCGTCTCCCGATCAGTTTCCGCGGTGCTCGATTTGATAGCGGGCGCCGCCGTCCTGTCCCAGCTTCTCCACCAGGTACGGCAACACCTCCTTCATGCTCTGGGCGAGCGTATACGGAGGATTCAGGATGAACATCCCGCTGCCGTAGAGGCCCAGCCCGTCGGTCGGCGGATTCGATACCGTCAGCGTCAGGTGCAGCCAGTTGTTCGGTTGCAGGCGCTTCAGCTGTTCGGGAAAGCGCTGCGATTCCAGCCGCGTGACCTGCGGGTACCAGATTGCATAGCAGCCGGTCGCGAAACGCTTCAGGCATTCCGTCAGGCAGCTCACCACGCGCGCGTAATCCTTCTTGTCCTCGTAGGACGGATCGATCAGTACGAGTGCACGTCGCGGCGGCGGCGGCAGCAGCGCCTTGATACCTTCGAAGCCGTCGCCGGCGAAGATCATCGCGCGTCGCCCCGCGTCGCGGAAATTGTGGCGCAGCACATCGATTTCCGTCGTGTGCATTTCGAACAGGCGCATACGATCCTGCTCGCGCATCGACCGCCACGCGATGTACGGGGAGCCCGGGTAGAAGTGCAGTTCGCCGTCGTCGTTCAGCGCGCGGACTTCATCCACATAGTCGCCCAGCGCCTCCGGCAGGTTCTTTTCGTTCCACAGCCGGCCGATGCCGGTATCGAATTCCGACGTCTTCGCTGCATAACCGTCGCGCAGCGAATACACGCCGGCGCCTGCGTGCGTATCGATGTACCAGTACGATTTATCTTTGTTGTTCAGGTAGCGCAGCAGCTGGACGACGACGGCGTGCTTGAGCACGTCCGCGTGGTTGCCTGCGTGAAAACCGTGACGATAACTGAGCATGGCGGGCTGCCTGAAACGAAAGGTGAATCGATGAAAGCGGTTGCTCGTACGCGGCCGTTGGCCGGGCGCCGATGCGGCCGCGTATTGTACGCGAGTGGCCGCGCGCCGCCTTACTCGTATGCGTCGCCGACCACTGCCTCGATGCGTTGCTTCACATCCGGCGTCAGCTTCGCGGCCACGTCGAGCGCGCGCATGTTGTCGCCGATCTGGTCGATTCGCGATGCGCCGGTGATGACCGAACTCACGCGTGGATTCGCGAGCACCCATGCGATTGCCAATTGGCCGGTGCTGCAGCCGAGTTCGGCGGCGATCTCGCCGAGCCGTTCGACGATGTCGTTGGCGGCCGGATCGGTCAGGCGTTCGCGCATCCAGTCGTAGCCTTGCAACTGCGCGCGGCTGCCGGCCGGCACGCCGTTGCGGTATTTGCCGGTGAGCAGGCCCGACGCCAGCGGGCTCCAGGTCGTGAGGCCGAGACCGTAATCGTCGTAGAGCCGCGCATATTCCTGTTCGACCCGGGTGCGGTGGAACAGGTTGTACTGCGGCTGTTCGACGACCGGCTTGTGCAGATGATGCCGCTCGGCGATCTCGCATGCCGCGCGGATCTCGTCGGCGCTCCATTCCGACGTGCCCCAGTACAGCGCCTTGCCGCGCACGATCATGTCGCTCATCGCCCAGACGGTTTCCTCGATCGGCGTATGCGGATCGGGGCGATGGCAATAGACGAGGTCGACATAGTCGAGCTGCAGCCGTCGCAGCGAGCCGTCGATCGCGTTCATCAGGTATTTGCGGTTCAGCGTGTGATACTGGTTCGGAGCTTCCGCGAGCCCCCAGAAGAACTTCGTGGACACGATATAGCTGACGCGCGGCCAGTCGAGCGATTTGAGCGCGTGGCCCATGATCTCCTCGGATTTGCCGCCGGCATAGACTTCGGCGTTGTCGAAGAAATTGACGCCCGCATCGCGGGCCGCGGCGAGGCATTCGCGCGCGACCCGCTGGTCGACCTGGTTGCCGTAGGTCACCCACGACCCGAGGGAAAGTTCGCTGATCTGCAGGCCGGAGCGGCCTAGCCGTCGATAGTGCATGAGAATCTCCTGCTGAACGGAATCGACCTTAAGCTTAGACGTTTTGCACGCGAACGGCGGGGCCGATCGTGCACAATGGCGGCTGGCACGCCGATACGATTTCGCGACGAGCGCGGATGCGGCGGGCGCGTGTTTTATCGATCCGATAACGGGAGGAGACGGACATGGCAGCAGATCTGAGCGGCAAGACCGCAGTCGTCACGGGCGCCGCGAGCGGCATCGGCAAGGAAATCGCGCTGGAGCTGGCCAAGGCAGGCGCGGCCGTCGCGATCGCCGACCTGAACCAGGACGGCGCGAACGCGGTCGCCGACGAGATCAACAAGGCCGGCGGCAAGGCGATCGGCGTCGCGATGGACGTGACCAGCGAGGAGGCCGTGAACAGCGGCATCGACAAGGTGGCCGAAGCGTTCGGCTCGGTCGACATCCTCGTGTCGAACGCCGGTATCCAGATCGTCAACCCGATCGAGAACTATTCGTTCTCCGACTGGAAGAAGATGCAGGCGATCCACGTGGACGGCGCGTTCCTGACGACGAAGGCCGCGCTCAAGCACATGTACAAGGACGATCGCGGCGGCGTCGTGATCTACATGGGTTCGGTGCATTCGCACGAAGCGTCGCCGCTGAAGTCGGCGTACGTGACGGCCAAGCACGGGCTGCTGGGCCTGGCGCGCGTGCTGGCGAAGGAAGGCGCGAAGCACAACGTGCGCTCGCACGTGGTGTGTCCGGGCTTCGTGCGCACGCCGCTGGTCGACAAGCAGATTCCGGAGCAGGCGAAGGAGCTCGGGATCAGCGAAGAGGAAGTGATCAAGAAGGTGATGCTCGGCAACACGGTCGACGGCGTGTTCACGACGGTGCAGGACGTCGCGCAGACGGTGCTGTTCCTGTCGGCATTCCCGAGCGCCGCGCTCACGGGCCAGTCGGTGGTCGTCAGCCACGGATGGTTCATGCAGTAAGGCGGGGGCGGGCGGTGCGGCCGCCCGCCGCGCCGAGCGGCAAAAAAACGCGCTCCATGGAGCGCGTTTTTCATGTCGGCAGGGCGGGGCCGGTGACGGCTGCCGTCCGGCGCGGCTTTACTTCAGGACCGCTGCGACCGCATTGGCGACCGCGTCGAGGTTGCGCGTGTTCAGCGCGGCGACGCAGATACGACCCGTGCCGACCGCATAGATGCCGAACTCGTCGCGCAGGCGATCGACTTGTGCCGAGGTCAGGCCCGAATACGAGAACATCCCGCGCTGCGCGTTGATGAAGCTGAAATCGCGATCGACCCCGCTCGCCTTCAGGCGCTCGACGAGACCGTTACGCATCGCGCGGATGCGGTCGCGCATTTCGCCGAGTTCCTGCACCCACGCAGCATGCAGTTCCGGCGACGCGAGCACCGCTGCGACCACCGCGCCGCCGTGGGTCGGCGGGTTCGAGTAGTTCGTGCGGATCACGCGCTTCAGTTGCGACAGCACGCGCGTGGCCTCTTCCTTGCTCGAGGTGATGATCGACAGCGCGCCGACGCGCTCGCCGTACAGCGAGAACGACTTCGAGAACGACGACGACACGAACGCGTTCAGGTCGGCTGCGGCAAACAGGCGCACGGCGGCGGCATCGGCTTCGATGTTCTCGCCGAAGCCCTGGTAGGCCATGTCGAGGAACGGCACGAGGTTGCGCGCCTTCACGACGTCGACGACCTGTTGCCACTGCGCTTCGGTCAGGTCCACGCCGGTCGGATTGTGGCAGCACGCATGCAGCACGACGACCGTGCCGGCCGCGTAGCTGTTCAGCGCCGACAGCATGCCTTCGAAATTCACGCCGTTGGTGGCCGCGTCGTAGTACGGATATGCGACGACCTCGAAGCCGGCCGCTTCGAACAGCGCGCGGTGGTTTTCCCAGCTCGGATCGCTGATCGCGACCTTCACGTTCGGATTCACGGTGCGCAGGAAATCGGCGCCGATCTTCAGCGCGCCCGTGCCGCCCAGTGCCTGGGCCGTGACCACGCGGCCCGCCGCGATCAGCGGCGAGTCGTTGCCGAGCAGCAGCTTCTGCACGGCCGCATCGTAGGCGGCAATCCCGTCGATCGGCAGGTAACCGCGCGGCAGGCCGGCCTCGACACGCGCCTTCTCCGCGTCGCGAACCGCGCGCAGCAGCGGAATCTTGCCGTCTTCGTTCGTGTACACGCCGACGCCGAGGTTGACCTTGGTCGGACGCGCATCGGCGTTGAAGGCTTCGTTCAGGCCCAGGATCGGGTCGCGGGGAGCAAGCTGGACAGCGGAGAAGAGCGACATGATGATTCGGCAGTAGTGAAAAGAGGGTCAGGCTTTCAGCCGGCGGGACGGGCGTCGTGGAACGCGCCGACGGGGCGACGCCGGAAAGCGCAGCAGCCTGATATTGTAGCGAATTCGCGCTGGCGGGGGCGGTGATTCCGTCGCGATCGGGGCGGCGAATCGTGAATTCGGGCGGCCGTCGCGCGTCAGGAGCCGACAGCAGTTCGCGCGGCCGCGAAGCGCTAGAATGCTTTCTTTGCCCTTGCTCCGGCCGCACTCCATGTCCGAACATCATGCCGAAGTCGGCGACGCGCTCGACGAATCCAAATTCGTCACTTTCGAAGGGTCGCCGTTCCAGCTTTACCAGCCCTATCCGCCCGCGGGCGACCAGCCGACCGCGATCGACACGCTCGTCGAAGGTGTCGGCGACGGCCTTGCCTTCCAGACGCTGCTCGGCGTGACCGGTTCGGGCAAGACCTTCACGATGGCCAACACGATCGCGCGGCTCGGCCGCCCGGCGATCGTGTTCGCGCCGAACAAGACGCTCGCGGCCCAGCTTTACGCGGAGTTCCGCGAGTTCTTCCCGCGCAACGCGGTCGAGTACTTCGTCTCGTACTACGACTACTACCAGCCCGAGGCCTACGTGCCGCAGCGCGACCTGTTCATCGAGAAGGACTCGTCGATCAACGAGCACATCGAGCAGATGCGGCTGTCGGCGACGAAGAGCCTGATGGAGCGTCGCGACGTGGTGATCGTCGCGACGGTGTCGGCGATCTACGGTATCGGCAATCCGTCCGAGTACCACCAGATGATCCTGACGCTGCGCGCCGGCGACAAGCTCGGCCAGCGCGACGTGATCGCGCGGCTGATCGCGATGCAATACACGCGCAACGAGCAGGATTTCCAGCGCGGCACGTTCCGCGTGCGCGGCGACACGATCGACATCTTCCCGGCCGAACACGCGGAAATGGCCGTGCGAGTCGAGCTGTTCGACGACGAAGTCGAGACGCTGCAGCTGTTCGACCCGCTCACCGGGCGCGTGCGGCAGAAGATCCCTCGTTTCACCGTGTATCCGTCGTCGCACTACGTGACGCCGCGCGACACCGTGATGCGCGCGGTCGAGACGATCAAGGACGAATTGCGCGAACGGCTCGAGTTCTTCCATCGCGACGGCAAGCTCGTCGAGGCGCAGCGCCTCGAGCAGCGCACGCGCTTCGATCTCGAGATGCTGCAGGAGCTCGGCTTCTGCAAGGGCATCGAGAACTATTCGCGGCATTTCTCGGGCGCGGCGCCCGGCGATCCGCCGCCGACGCTCGTCGACTACCTGCCGCCCGATGCGCTGATGCTGCTCGATGAGTCGCACGTGCTGATCGGCCAGCTGAACGGCATGTACAACGGCGACCGCGCGCGCAAGGAAAACCTCGTCAATTACGGGTTCCGCCTGCCGTCGGCGCTCGACAACCGGCCGCTGAAGTTCCCCGAGTTCGAGCGCAAGATGCGCCAGGTCGTATTCGTGTCGGCCACGCCGGCCGATTACGAGAAACGCGTGACGGGGCAGATCGCCGAGCAGGTCGTGCGACCGACGGGCCTCGTCGATCCGGAAATCGAAGTGCGGCCGGCGAGCTCGCAGGTCGACGACGTGCTGACCGAGATCAACGCGCGCGTGAAGGCCGGCGAGCGCGTGCTGATCACCGTGCTGACGAAGCGCATGGCCGAACAGCTGACCGAGTTCCTGGCCGACCATGGCGTCAAGGTGCGTTATCTGCACAGCGACATCGATACGGTCGAGCGCGTCGAGATCATCCGCGACCTGCGGCTCGGCACCTTCGACGTGCTGGTCGGGATCAACCTGCTGCGCGAGGGCCTCGACATTCCCGAAGTGTCGCTCGTCGCGATCCTCGACGCGGACAAGGAAGGCTTCCTGCGCGCCGAGCGCTCGCTGATCCAGACGATCGGCCGCGCCGCGCGGAACGTGAACGGCAAGGCGATCCTCTACGCGGACAACATGACCGAGTCGATGAAGCGCGCGATCGGCGAAACCGAGCGGCGCCGCGCGAAGCAGATCGCCCACAACGAAAAGATGGGCATCACGCCGCGCGGCGTCGTGAAGCGCATCAAGGACATCATCGACGGCGTCTACAACGCCGACGACGCGCGCGCGGAGCTGAAGGAGGCGCAGCAGCGCGCGAAATTCGAGGACATGTCGGAAAAGCAACTCGCGAAGGAAATCAAGCGTCTCGAGAAGCAGATGGCCGACTACGCGAAGAACCTCGAATTCGAGAAGGCCGCCGCGACCCGCGACCAGCTTGCCGTGCTGCGTGAACGCGTGTTCGGCGCGAACGTCGGCGACCACATCAGCGGCGGCCGGTAAATCTTTCCAAGCGTCACTGAATCCTTTTGGTAAAGCGCCTGTAAGCCTTGTCGTATCAGGGGTTTACAGCGCTCTCCGTTTGTTCCGAAACGGGTTCGGTGCTAAACTCCCCATGTATTGAGAATAGTTCGCATTAACGTTCTTCGTCGCGTTAGTGTTTCCAGCGGGCGGCCCCGGCGGCGGCTCGCATGTCGTCAAGATAGTCAGACAAATAACAAGGAGTGTCCATGTTGGGTTCTTCGTTCATCCGCACGACGGTTGCGGTAGCGGCGGCGCTGGCCGCGATGTCGGCCTCGGCGGCCGAGTATCCGATCGGCAAGCAGCAGATCCAGGGCGGCATGGAAATCGGCGCGGTGTATCTGCAGCCGATCACGATGGACCCGGAAGGCATGATGCGCAAGGCGTCGGATTCCGACATCCACCTCGAGGCCGACATCCATGCGGTCAAGAACAACCCCACCGGTTTCGCGGAAGGCGACTGGATGCCGTACCTGCAGGTCACGTACAAGCTGACGAAGCAGGGCGACACGAAGTGGAAGGCCGAGGGCGACCTGATGGGCATGGTCGCGAGCGACGGCCCGCACTACGGCGACAACGTGAAGCTCGCCGGCCCGGGCAAGTATCACCTGACGATGGTCGTCAAGCCGCCGATGCAGTCGGGTCACATGGCGTTCGGTCGCCACGTCGACAAGGAAACGGGCGTGGGCCCGTGGTTCAAGCCCATCACGCTCGAGTACGACTTCCCGTTCGCCGGTATCGGCAAGAAGGGCGGTTACTGATCGGTGGCATCACGAACGGCGCGCTTCGGCGCGCCGTCGGCGTAGAGAACCCAGAATGAAAATTCCCCAGAAAATCGTTGCCGCAGCCGCTGCGCTGTGGCTTGCCGGCGCGGCGCATGCGGCCGATCTGCCGACGTTCAAGCTCGAGATGACGGATGGCAAGCTGAATCCCGCCCGCATCGAAGTGCCGGCCGGCCAGCGTTTCAAGATCGAGATCAGGAACACCGGCAAGGGCGCCGCCGAATTCGAGAGCGTGCAGTTACGCAAGGAGAAGGTGCTTGCGCCGGGCGCCGATTCATTCGTGGTCGTCGCCCCGCTGTCGCCGGGCGAATACAAGTTTTTCGACGATTTTCACCAGCAGGCACAGGGCGTGATCGTCGCGAAGTAACGCGTTTTATCTGCGCGCGGGCGTACCAGTCCCTCGCCCCGCGCGTCAGGAGGTATCGATGGGTCAGATCTTGTTCATCGTCTGGCGGGAGAGCGTCGAAGCGCTGCTCGTCGTCGGCATTCTCTATGCATGGCTGAAAAACGGCGACGACGACGCTCGCCGCGGCCTGCCTTTCCTCTGGGCCGGCGTGGGCGTCGGTCTGCTGATGGCCGTCGGCCTCGGCGCCGCGCTGGTCGGGTTTACCGAAGTGTTGTCCGGCGACGCGCAGGACTATTTCCAGACGGCGATGGTGCTGATCGCGTGTGTGCTGATCGTGCAGATGGTGCTGTGGATGCGCCGGCACGGCCGCACGCTGAAGCGCGACATGGAGCAGTCGCTGCAGCAAAGCACGCGCGACTCGAACTGGTGGGGCGTCGCCGTGCTGGTCGCGCTCGCGATCGCACGCGAAGGCAGCGAGACGGTGATCTTCCTGTACGGCCTCGGTTTCGGCCAGTCGGGCCACGTCGACGGCAGCCAGATGCTCGCGGTCGTGATCGGTCTCGGCCTCGCATTCCTCACGTTCTATCTGCTGCAGCTCGGCGGCAAGTATTTCTCGTGGCGGCATTTCTTCCGCGTCACCGAGGTGATGCTGCTGTTTCTCGGCGCGGGCCTGTTCCAGACCGGCGTCGACAAGCTGATCGACAAGGAAATCCTGCCGCTCGGCATCTCGCAGGTGTGGGATACGTCCGCGATCCTCGATGATTCGGGCACGTTCGGTTCGCTCGTCGCGACGCTGACGGGCTATCGCGCGCACCCGGCGCTGACCAACCTGGTGGCGTATGCGGTGTACTGGGCGGTGGTCTGGCTGCTGATGAAGCGCGCGAGCCGCCGCCCGGCCGTTGCAGCGGGTCGCGCGGCATGAGCGTTGTCGCCGCCGTCAAGCCGGGCCTGCTCGCGCAGGCCGGCCAGTGGATGCAGCGCCACGGTGCGCTGATCCGCGGTATCCAGTGGATCGTCGTCGCCGTCTACGCGTTCCTGATCATCGTACCGGCGGTGTTGCCGCTGCCGGACGATTCCGCGCACCTGTGGAACAACCTCACGCTCATCGCGCAGTTCGCGTTCTGGGGCATCTGGTGGCCGTTCGTGCTGCTGTCGATGGTGATGCTCGGCCGTGTCTGGTGCGGTGTGCTGTGCCCGGAGGGCGCGCTCACCGAATACGCAAGCAAGTTCGGCCGCGGCGGCCCGATTCCGCGCTGGATCCGATGGGGCGGCTGGCCGTTCGTCGCGTTCGGCATCACGACGATCTACGGGCAGATGGTGAGCGTGTACCAGTACCCGCTCGCGGTGCTGTTCGTGCTCGGCGGCTCGACCGTCGGTGCGATCGTGATCGGCCTGCTGTACGGCCGCGAGAAACGCGTGTGGTGCAAGTATCTGTGTCCGGTCAACGGCGTGTTCGGGCTGCTCGCACGGCTCGCGCCGATGCGCTACAAGGTCGACGAGGAGGCGTGGCGCCGTTCGTACAAGAACGGCGAGCACGGCCATCGCGTGATTCCGATCAACTGCGCGCCGCTCGTGCCGTTGCGCAACATGAAGGGCGCGGCGGCCTGCCATATGTGCGGCCGCTGCAGCGGGCACCGCGACGCGATTTCGCTGTCGCTGCGTTCGCCGTCCGACGAAGTCGTGAATCTCGGTGCGGAACAGGCCAATCCGTGGGACACCGCGCTGATCCTGTACGGCCTGCTCGGCGTGGCGATCGGCGCGTTCCACTGGACCGTCAGCCCCTGGTTCGTGCAGATCAAGCAATGGCTCGCGGGCTGGCTGATCGACCACGACATCACGTGGCCGCTCGAGACCAATGCGCCGTGGTTCCTGCTCACGCACTATCCGGATCGCAACGACGTGTTCTCCTGGCTCGATGGCGGGCTGGTCGTCAGCTACATCGTCGGCACGGGGCTCGTGTACGGCACGGCGCTGCTGGTGTTGCTGGCCGGCGCCACGCTGATGCTCGGCCGCTTCGATCGCGTGCGCCTGCATCACCTGGCGCAGGCGCTGATCCCGATCGCCGGCGCGGGCGTGTTCCTCGGCCTGTCGGCCACGACGCTGTCGTTGCTGCGCGCCGAGCATGTGCCGCTCGGCTGGGCAACCGATGTGCGCATCGCGATTCTGGTCGGCGCCAACGTATGGAGTGCGTGGCTCGCATGGAAGGTGACGGGGCGCTATGCGGCGTGGCCGCGCCGGCTCGCGGCATTCGCGTGGTTCGCCGTCGGGCTGGCCGTCGTCGACAGCGCATGGTGGTTGATGTTCTGGGGGTTCTGAAGCGGCGGACATGCCGCTTCTCGCTGTCGCGCACTGACGGCAACAACGACACCCGGGGGGGCGCGCTTCGCGCATTGGCTGCCCAAACAGAAAAGCGACACGTCCTTCGACGCGTCGCTTTTTTTCTTCCTTGTGCGAGAACCAAAAAAGTGGCTTGGCTTGCTGCAACGGCTGCTTGAGTGTGTTTGCACGAAGGGGTCTAGATCTCGCGTGCAAGCCGTTCCGCTGGCTACTGCCCAACACCTCTCAGGGAGGTGGTCCCCACAATACTCGGTCGTTACTTCGTCAGGATCAGTTTGCCGAGCCGCGTGGCGCGCAACTGATAAGTCTCTCCGTTATGCGCGATGCTGACGTGGCTTTGGCCTTGCAGCAGCGCATCGCTGTTGACGACCCGCGTGCCTGCATCGCGGTGGCCGGCGGGTTTCGCCGGCGTGGTGACCGCTGCCGTCTTTTGACGGCTGCTGGCTGCTGTGCTGGTGGTGCGGCGCAGGGTCAGCGTGGTCGGGCGCATGGTGTCGGTCATTCGGTTTGATCGGTGACTGTCGATACGATGGAATGAATTCTAAATGATAACTATTCCCATTTACAAAAACTCTTTATCGATCGAAATGCCGGCGCTGATAGCTTGAATCAAAAAGGGCGGCCCGCAGGCCGCCACGCGGTTCAGTGCAGCGGATCGGGATCCTTGCGACCCTGCGCGTATTCGCGGATCAGGCGCACGGTGTCGATATCCGACGTGCGGTACGCCTCCTTGACGATCCCGTGCGTCTGTCGCGCTTCTTCGCTGTCGTCCGTGACCGTCAGCGTCGTGCGGTACTCGAAACGCAGGAACAGCTCGTGGTCGTCGCGCTCCTCGATCGTCATCGTCAGCGAGCCGCCGATCTCGCCGTCGGCCGCGCGGATGTCGTAGCGGACCTGCTGGTTCGGCGTGAACGTCACGTGGTCGCGCACGGTCGCGTGGCCGTAATGCAGTTCGCGTTCGAGCGTCGTGTCCGTCCGTTCGTGAATGGTGCAGCTGTCGAGGCCGATCACGAACAGTTGCGGCTGTTCCGCACGCAGCACGAGACCTTCCCAGAGCTGGTCGCGGGTGAGGGGCGTCACGGCCGGATCGTCGGAGTTGATCTGGATCAGATGTTCGAAGTTCAAGGTGACGGGTTCCTTCTGGCGGGCGCGCGGCCACATGGTTCAAAAACTTATTGTGACGCAAAACCACCGGCTTCGCGGCACCTGCGCCCCGATCCGATTTACGTTTCGATGCGCCCCATGCGACCGGTCTGGTAGTCGACGACAGCCTGCCGGATCTCTTCCTCGGTATTCATCACGAACGGGCCGTAACGGACGATCGGCTCGTTGAGCGGCACACCGCCGATCAGCAGCAGGTCGAGCGACGTGTCGCCGGCAGCGAACGTGACGGTGTCGCCGTCGTCGCCGTAGACGATCATGTGTCGCGCGTCGACAGCCTGCCTGTCAGGCCCGTAGAGGCCCGTTCCGTCGATGGGATAGGCAAACACGCGATAACCGGCCGGTACGGGCTGGGTGACCGCCGCGCCGGGCTCCAGCGTGAAGTGCTGATAGAGGATCGGCGTGCGCGTCTCGATCGCGGCCCGTACGCCGAATGCTTCGCCGGCGATGACGCGCACGCGCGCGCGGCCGTCCGGCGACGTCGCGGTCGGAATGCGGGCAGCCGGGATCTCCTGGTAACGCGGCGCGATCATTTTGTCGCGGCGCGGCAGGTTGACCCACAGCTGGAAGCCGTGGGAGCGCCCGCCTGCCTGAGCGAACGCCGGGTCCGGCATCTCGCTGTGCACGACGCCGGCGCCGGCCGTCATCCACTGCACGTCGCCGGGGCCGAGTGTGCCGGCATGGCCGGACGAGTCGCGATGGCGGAAGCGTCCGTCGAGCGCGTAGGTCACGGTTTCGAAGCCACGATGCGGATGATCGGGCGCACCCACGGCTTCACCGGGGGCGTAGTCGACGGGGCCCATTTCATCGAGCAGCAGGAACGGATCGAAATCCATCAGCAGCCGCGTCGGGAACGGGCGGTGAACCACGAAACCGCCGCCTTCGGTGGTGCGAAGCGCGGAGTAGGTGCGATCAAGCGAGCGAGCGGTGGTCATGGGAAGCCCTCGAAATCATCGGAATAGCGTCATTTTTGAAACATAGCGCTATTATATTGGGCGTTTTACCGTTCGATTCGCGGCGGTTCGCAATGGATTGTTCTGAAATTGGAACGATGAGATGAATATCGATGCACATAACCTGAACGACCTGATGTACTTCTCGCAGGTCGTCGAACATGGCGGCTTCTCGGCCGCCGAGCGCGTGCTGGGCATCTCGAAATCGCGTCTGTCGCGGCGCCTGACCGAGCTCGAGGCGGCGCTCGGCGTGCGCCTGCTGCAGCGTTCGACGCGCAAGCTTGCACTGACCGAGGCGGGGGAGCTGTTCTACCAGCATTGTCAGGCGATGCTTGCCGAAGCGAGGGCCGCGATGAACGCGGTGCAGCAGTTGCGCGCGTCGCCGCGCGGCTCGGTGCGCGTCAGCGTGCCGGTGACGCTGTCGCAGACGATGCTGTCGCGCATCCTGCCCGAATTCCTGCGCCGCTATCCCGAGGTGAAGGTGCATGTGCGCGTGACGAATCGCGTGATCGACCTGTTCGAGGATTCGATCGACGTCGCGTTGCGCGTGCGCTCGGAGCCGCCGCAGAACGCCAACATCGTCGTGCGGCCGCTGTGGCGCACCGAGCAGATGCTGGTCGGGGCGCCGAGCCTGCTGAGCCAGAATGCGCCGCCGCTGGCGCCGGACGACCTGACCGGCTTCGAGACGCTCGATACGCCGAGCGTCGACGGCCGGCACGTATTCAACCTGATCGCGCCGGACGGAACGCGCCACGTTCACGAGCATGATCCGCGGCTCGTGACGGCCGACCTGATGACGATCCGCGAGGCCGTGCTCGATGGCCTCGGCATCGCGGCGCTGCCGGAGATGATGTACGGCAACGCGCTGCGCGCGGGGCAACTGTCGCCCGTGATGCCCGGCTGGACGCTGCCGGTGCCGCAGCTGTATGCGGTGTTCGTATCGCGTCAGGGGATGCCGCCCGCGGTACGTGCGTTCGTCGATTACCTGGTCGAGAAGCTCGACCATGGCGCGTACAAGGAGCCGGGTTGCCCGGAGCGCGCGAAGAAGGAAGCGGCGGCCGATGTTTCGGCGACCTGAACACGCCGTCCGCCACGACGCAAATTTGTTTTGTCATTGAAGCGTCGCCTGCAATCGCAAGTTTCAATCGCCGGAACCTTGAATGCGCGCGCGGGCGGGCCTATATTGAAATCCCATTTCGCGAAGGAAGTTCTGAGCGGAATCAGGTGGCCGCATATATTGCGAGCCAGATAGGGCAGAACGCGCAGTCCGTGCAGACCACGGCAAAGTCGCATTTGCGTTGCTCGAGGCGCAACCGATACCGCCAAAGAGCCCGCCGCCCGAAGGCGCCCGCGTGCGCATGAAAAAAGGCCTTCATCTGGCGATGAAGGCCTTTTACTTTGGGGACGCCCGGTTAGGGGCGCGCGGCTAGGGACGCCCGGTCAGGGACGCCCGGCTAGGTGCGCCGTGGCTACCGGCGACGACGGGACGTGCGCACGTTACTTCGCTTTTGCGCCGGGCTCCGTCACGAAGCCCAGCTTCGTCAAGCCGCCTGCCTGCGCATCCGACATCACTTCCGCGACGTGCTCGTACGCGACCTTGCGGTCCGCGCGCAGGTGCAATTCCGGCTGCGGCGTGCGTTTCGCGGCTTCCGCGATGCGTGCCTGAAGCTGTTCGCGCGTGACCGTGTGGTCGTCCCACAGGATCGTGCCGTCGCCCTGAATCGCGACGTCGACGGTCTGAGGCTTTTCGTCGACGGGCTGGCTGCTGGCGTGCGGCAGGTCGATCTTCACCGCATGCTGCATCGCCGGGATCGTCACGAGAAAAATGATGAGGAGTACGAGCATGACGTCGACGAGCGGCGTCATGTTGATCTCGCTCATCACGGCATCGTCGTCATCGTCGCTGAAACCGGTGTTCATGGCCATGGATCACCTCGTCTCAGCTGGCGGCGCGCGATGCGAGACGCAGGCCGTCGCGCGTCGACGACGACGCGAGGCTCGCGCCCGTCACGAAGTACGCGTGCAGGCCGTGCGCAAAGCGGCGCAGCTTGCTGACGACGCCCTTGTTCGCACGGGTCAGCGCGTTGTAGCCGAGCACCGCGGGAATCGCGACGAACAGGCCGAAGGCCGTCATGATCAGCGATTCGCCGACGGGGCCCGCGACCTGGTCGATCGACGTCTGCCCGGTGGCGCCGATTGCGAGCAGCGCGTGGTAGATGCCCCAGACCGTGCCGAACAGACCGACGAACGGCGCCGTGCTGCCGACCGATGCGAGGATCGCGAGGCCGCTCTGCATGCGCGAAATGCCTTCGTCCATCGTGTCCTTCAGGCAGCGCGTGACCCAGTCGGATACGTCCATGCGATCGTGCAGGTGCGGTTGCGTCTGATGGTGGTGGTCGGCGGCTTCCTTGCCCGACAGCGCGAGCGCGAGGAACGGGTTGTCGTTCGGCGTCGATGCGGCGAGGCCGAGCTTCTTGATGCCGTCGTCGAAATTGTCGGAATGCCAGAATGCCTGTTCGGCATTCTTCGTGAGGCGGTTCAGGCGGATCACGTTCCAGCCTTTGACGACGATCACGATCCACGACAGGACCGACATCACGAGCAGCGTGATCGCAATGGCGCGCGTGACGAAATCACCTTGCGCCCAGACGTGCGCGATACCGTAGCTTTGCATTTTTGTTTCCTTTGAATCTTCCGGATGAGGCAGGTTAGTCGGTGAGCCCGAAGCTGTAGGGCTGTGTGCGGGCGGCGCGGATCGCCTGGCCGTTCTCGATATACGGACGGCAGGTGGTCGAGCGCATCGCGTCGAGTGCGGCATCGTCGAGGCGCGGATAGCCGCTGCTCTTCTGCAGATCGATGCTTTCGATCTTGCCGGTCACGCCGACGACGAAGTGAACATAGGCGGTGCCCGATTCGCCGCGGCGGCGCGACATCGACGGATAGTCGGGCTTCACGAAGTTGCATTGGAGCGTCGGCACGTTCTTCGGCGCGCTGACCTGCATCGTTTCGCGCGCCGGGCCCGGCGCGGCGGCCGGTGCCGCGGGAGCGGGCGCGGCGGGCGCAGGTGTCGGATCGGCGGCGGGCGCGGGCGTGGGCGACGGGGCCGGCGACGGCGCGACCGGTTGCGGGGTCGGCTTCGCCGCCTTCTGCACCGGCTTTGGTTCGACCTTCGGCTTCACGCGCGGTACGGGCTTCGGCGGCGCGGGCTGCGGGATCGACTCGGCCGCGACCTGCTGCGCGATCGGCGCAGGCGTGATGAGCTGCGCGGTGATCGTCTGGACCTCGACCGATTTCGGCGGCGGCGGGTTGCGATGGAGCCACGCGGCCGCGAGCATGACCGCGTGTGCGGCAAGCACACCGACCGCGACGACGATCACTCGGGGATTCATACGTGGTGCAGCCGGCATGGCGCCGGCAGGAGCGAGATGCGAAGCCTGCATGTTAGCTTGAAAGAACGATGTCGCACCCGGGGCGCGGCGGGTGAATCGGCATCACTTGCGGAAGATCAGCAGCGAGATGCAAACGGTGGTTACGAATCCGATCAGCAATTCCATCACAGGCTCCTTGGCAGTAAGCCGTTGGCTCGCGAAGACGGTGGCTTGCTGACGGTCAAAACAAAAAATGCGGCCTGGGCCGCATGCGCACACTCGGTGCCGCTCAGGCCGCCTTGCGGTCGTAGAACGTGACCGGGATCGGATGCGCATGATGCTCGACACCGCACCGGCCCGCGCAGACGCCTTGCTCGGCCATGAGGTCGCGTACGGACTCCTCGCACTTGCCGCAGCACGTGGCTACGCCGAGCTCGAACTGGAGTTCGTCGAAAGAACTCACGCCCTCGGCGAGGGACGCGCGAATCTTGCGATCGGAAACAGACTTGCACACGCAGACGATCATGATGAGTTGCGATAGCTAACGTTAATGCGAATTATTATCATTAATTTTGCGGGCGTTGACAAGCCTGGGTCGGGCTTTTTTTAAGGTCATCGGACCCTTGAATCGGTGAGGGCGGCCGGGCAGCCTGCGGGGAGGTCGGCGTGCCGGCCCGCGTCAGGCGGTCGTGCAGGCGCGCGCGTTCGGCGAGGAAATGGTGACGGATTCGACCGGCGTATCGAGGCCGAGCAGCGTCGACGCGAGCGCGCGCAGTTGCAGGCCGTCGCTCGTCGAGCAGAAGCGCGGCGGCGCGGCATGCGTGCCGGCCGGCGCGCGCAGCCCGCGTTCGTCGAGCACCCGCGCGAGCTGGCGGGCGATGGCATCGCTCGTGTCGACGATCGTCAGGCGCTCGCCAACAATGTCACGAATGGTTTCCGTGAAGAACGGGTAGTGCGTACAGCCGAGCACCAGCGTATCGGCGCCGTCGTCGAGCATCGGCTGTATGTAACGCTCGAGCAACGCGCGCAACGCGGGCGAGTTCGTGTCGCCGCGTTCGATCGCCTCGACGAGCCCGTGGCCGGGTTGGCAGATGAAGCGACGGCCCGCGCCGTAGCGGTCGAGCAGCGCCTGGAAGCGTGGGCTGTTCAACGTCGATTGCGTGGCGAGCACGCCCGCGACGCCGGTCGCGGAGAGCGCGGCGGCCGGCTTGATGCCCGGCTCGACGCCGACGAGCGGGATCGACAGGCGTTCGCGAATGGCCGCGATCGCCCGTGCCGTTGCCGTGTTGCACGCGATGACGAGCGCTTTCGCGCCTTCGCGGGCGAGCCACTCGCCGATCGCCAGCGTGCGTTCCGTGATGAATGCCTCGTCGCGCGGGCCATACGGCGCGTGATGCGAGTCGGCGACGTAGACGAACGATTCGTCGGGCAGATGCGCGCGTACAGCACGCAGCACCGACAGGCCGCCGAGCCCCGAGTCGAAGATGCCGACCGGGGCGGCGGCGCGCGGCGCGGTAGCGGCGGACGGATTCGTCATCGTCGGGCGGGTGGCGGGCCGGCGGGTGGCGCGATTACTCGGCCGAACCCATCATCGTTTGCTGATAGTTCTGCAGGCCGACCTTGCCGATCAGGTCGATCTGCGTTTCGAGCCAGTCGATGTGCTCTTCGGTGTCGTCGAGAATCTTTTCGAAGATCTCGCGCGACACGTAGTCGCGAACCGATTCGCAGTAGGCGATCGCTTCCTTGCAGGTGGACTGCGAGATCTGCTCGAGCTTCAGGTCGCACTTCAGGATCTCTTCGGTTTCCTCGCCGACGAGCAGCTTGTGCAGGTCCTGCAGGTTCGGCAGGCCGTCGAGCATGAACACGCGCTCGATCAGCCAGTCGGCGTGTTTCATTTCGCCGATCGACTCGTCGTATTCGTGCTTGCCGAGCTTGTCGAGGCCCCAGTGCTTGTACATGCGCGCATGCAGGAAGTACTGGTTGATCGCCGTGAGTTCATTCTTCAGTTGGGCGTTCAGATATTCGATGACTTTCTTGTCGCCTTGCATGGCTGTTCCTTGTTCAGTGGGGCTTCAGAAACCGAACGATAATCGCTCGAACGGGAAAAGCCAAGCCTCGGAGCCTTGTCGGGCCTGCCTTTTGCGTGTAATGAGACTCAGCCTCGAACAACCGGCCGCGCACAATAATGAGAATGAGAAGTAAAAAGGCCGGACTTCCATCCGGCCTTTCGTTCGATCGCGCTTATGCGGTCGCGACCGGGATCTTGCCGATCTTCGCCTGCCATTCCTTCGGACCCGTCTGGTGTACCGACGTGCCCGACGAATCGACGGCGACCGTCACCGGCATGTCCTGCACGTCGAACTCGTAGATCGCTTCCATGCCGAGATCTTCGAACGCGAGCACCTTCGCGCCGCGGATCGCCTTCGACACGAGATAGGCCGCGCCGCCGACCGCCATCAGGTAGGCCGCCTTGTGCTTCTTGATCGCATCGATCGCGACCGGGCCGCGCTCCGCCTTGCCGACCATCGAGATCAGACCCGTCTGAGCGAGCATCGTCTCGGTGAACTTGTCCATGCGCGTGGCCGTCGTCGGGCCGGCCGGGCCGACCACTTCGTCGCGCACCGGATCGACCGGGCCGACGTAGTAGATCACGCGGTTCGTGAAGTCGACCGGCAGCTTCTCGCCCTTCGCGAGCATGTCGGCGATGCGCTTGTGCGCGGCGTCGCGGCCGGTGAGCATCTTGCCCGACAGCAGCAGCGTCTGGCCCGGCGCCCAGCTCGCGACTTCTTCCGGCGTCAGCGTGTTCAGGTCGACGCGCTTGCTGGTTTCCGTGTTCGGCTCCCACTGCACCTTCGGCCAGGCGTCGAGCGACGGCGCTTCAAGCTTGGCCGGGCCCGAGCCGTCGAGCACGAAGTGCGCGTGGCGCGTGGCCGCGCAGTTCGGGATCAGCGCGACCGGCTTCGAGGCCGCGTGCGTCGGCGCCGCCATGATCTTCACGTCGAGCACGGTCGCGAGGCCACCCAGACCCTGCGCGCCGATGCCGAGCGCGTTGACCTTCTCGTGCAGTTCCACGCGCAATTCCTCGACCCAGTCCTTCGGGCCGCGCGCGATGATTTCCTGGATGTCGATCGGCTCCATCAGCGATTCCTTCGCCATCAGCATCGCCTTCTCGGCGGTGCCGCCGATGCCGATCCCGAGCATGCCGGGCGGGCACCAGCCGGCGCCCATCGTCGGGACCGTCTTCAGCACCCAGTCGACGATCGAATCGGACGGGTTCAGCATCACGAACTTCGACTTGTTTTCCGAACCGCCGCCCTTCGCCGCGACCTGCACGTCGACCTTGTCGCCCGGCACGATCTCGTAGTGGATCACGGCCGGCGTGTTGTCCTTCGTGTTCTTGCGGGCGCCTTCCGGCGGATTGACGATCGACGCGCGCAGCACGTTGTCCGGGTGCGTGTAACCGCGGCGCACGCCTTCGTTGATCATGTCGGTGAGGCCCATCGTCGCGCCGTCCCAGCGCACGTCCATGCCGACCTTCACGAAGATCGTGACGATGCCGGTGTCCTGGCAGATCGGGCGCTTGCCTTCCGCGCACATGCGGCTGTTCGTGAGGATCTGCGCGATCGCGTCCTTCGCCGCCGGGCTCTCTTCCAGCTCGTACGCGCGGCCGAGGGCCTGGATGTAGTCGAGCGGGTGGTAGTAGCTGATGTACTGCAGCGAATCCGCGATGCTCTGGATCAGGTCTTCCTGTTTGATGACGGTCATGGCTGAGACTCTGTGGGGACAGTGGGGAATGGTTTGCCGACGGTTCAGGCCGCCGGTCGGGACGCTGCGGGCGCATGCGTCTCGTGGAAATGGGCCGGATGCGTGTGCGTCGTCAGGCGATCGACCCACGCCATCACGAGCGCCGACACGAGGAACGACACGTGGATGATCACCTGCCACATGATCGCGTGCGTCGTGTGCTGGTCGGGGTTGATGAAGGTCTTCAGCAGGTGGATCGACGAAATGCTGATCAGCGCCATCGACAGCTTGACTTTCAGCACGCCCGCGTTCACGTGGTCGAGCCATTCGGGCTCGTCGGGGTGGCCCTCGATGCCGAGCCGCGACACGAACGTTTCATACCCGCCGACGATCACCATGATCAGCAGGTTCGAGATCATCACCACGTCGATCAGCCCGAGCACCGCGAGCATCACGCTGACTTCGTCGAGGCCGGTGGCATGCGACAGCAGGTGCCAGACTTCCTTCAGGAACAGGAACACGTAGACGGCCTGCGCGACGATCAGGCCAAGGTAAAGCGGAACCTGGAGCCAGCGACTCATGAAAATCAGCGCGGGAAGCGGGCGAAGCGGGCGACGGGCGGGGCGGCCGGGCGAATGCGGGGCGGACATGATGGAGGGTCGGGCGCGGTGCGCAGGTATCGGGGGTAATCTTGAAAAGGCGCGCTATTGTAACGCGTCGGCCGACGCGGCTGCAGCGACGCGCCGGCTCGGCGGGGACGGATCAGGAGGCGGCGGCCGGCACGCTTTTCACGCGCAGGCTCGCAAGCACGATGCCGGCGACGACGCATGCGAGCGCGATACCATGCGCGAGCGTCGGGCGCTCGCCGAGGAACGCGATGCCGTACGCGGCCGCGGCGATCGGCAGCACCGCGCTGAACACACCGGCGAGGCTGCCCGGCACGTGCCGGATGCCCTTCATCCACAGCCAGAACGAGAAGATGCTGGCCGACAGCCCATACCAGACGACGAGCGCCCAGGTGCCGGCCGGCACGCTCGCGTAATCGAAGTGCCACAGCGCCGTCGCACCGAGCGGCAGCATCAGGAACAGGCCGAACAGGTGGGTATAGGCGCAGATGTCGATCGGTGCGAGCGTTTGCGTGAGCCGGCGCGACAGGATCACGTAGATCGATTCGCAGCACACCGCGCCGAGGATCAGCAGGTTGCCGGTCAGCGAGCCGGACGCGTCGCCCTGCGCACCGTGCCCGGCCGCGCGGCCGTTGGCGAGGTTGATCGTCACGACGCCGATGATCGCGAGCGCGATCGACACGAGCGCACGGCCGTTCGGTTTTTCACGCAGGATCAGCCACGCGAACAGCGCGACGATCGCCGGGATCGTGCTCGTGATGACGCCCGCGGCCACCGCGCTCGTGCGCTGCACGCCGTTGAGCATCAGCAGCGTGAACATGAAGGTGCCGAAGAAGGCCTGCAGGAACAGGTTCAGCCATTCGCCGCGCTTGACCGCGCGCATCTTCGCGACGCTGAACAGCGGCCACAGCACGGCGATCGCGATCACGAAGCGCAGCGTGGCGAGGATGGCGACGGGGACGAATGCAACGATGGATTTACCGATACCGACGTTGCTGCCGACGAACAGCATCGACAGGATGAGGAAGAGGGCGTAGCGATTCAAGCTGGAATCCGGAAGGCGAGTTCAGTTAGGATTGTAGGGTCGCGGTTGTAACAGCGTAAAGCTGACTCGATGCGGCGCCGCCCGGCGCACGAAACGGCCATGCCGCGTAAGTGACGGGTAAGTTGGAGCGCTTATCGTGGAAACTGCCGGGCCGCAGGTCGCGTTCGCGTGATGTGGTGCGGTGCAGCATCGTGCGCTGGCCTTCGCGGCCGCGTGCGGGTGGGTGGGAGACAGCGGCGCGCAGGCGCCGGCCAAGACGCGCGGCGCGCACGATCGCGCCGCCATGCAGAGGATTCATGTTCACCAAGGGGTAGTCGATGTCTGCGATTGAATCGGTTCTTCACGAAACCCGTCAGTTCGCGCCGCCCGCGGCGCTCGAGAAGACGGCGACCATTTCCGGCATGCCGGCCTATCGCGCGCTCGTCGCCGAGGCCGAGCAGGATTACGAAGGCTTCTGGGCGCGCCTCGCGCGCGAGGGCCTCGCGTGGCACAAGCCGTTCACCAAGGTGCTCGACGAGAGCCAGGCGCCGTTCTACAAATGGTTCGACGACGGCGAGCTGAACGCGTCGTACAACTGCCTCGACCGCCACGTCGAGGCCGGCAACGGCGAGCGCGTCGCGGTGATCTTCGAGGCCGACGACGGCACCGTCACCCGCGTCACCTATGCCGACCTGCTCGCCCGCGTGTCGCGCTTCGCGAATGCGCTGAAGAAACGCGGCATCGCCAAGGGCGATCGCGTCGTCATCTACATGCCGATGTCGATCGAGGGCATCGTCGCGATGCAGGCCTGCGCGCGCATCGGCGCGACGCACTCGGTCGTGTTCGGCGGCTTCTCCGCGAAATCGCTGAACGAGCGCCTCGTCGACGTCGGCGCGGTCGCGCTCGTCACCGCCGACGAGCAGGCCCGCGGCGGCAAGACGCTGCCGCTCAAGAGCATCGCCGACGAGGCGATCGCGATGGGCGGCTGCGAAGCGGTCAAGAGCGTGATCGTCTATCGCCGCACCGGCGGCAAGATCGACTGGCATGCCCAGCGCGACCTGTGGATGCACGAGCTCGCCGACGGCGAATCCGAGCGCTGCGAGCCGACCTGGGTCGGCGCCGAGCATCCGCTGTTCATCCTGTATACGTCGGGCTCGACCGGCAAGCCGAAGGGCGTGCAGCACAGCACGGGCGGCTACCTGCTGTGGGCCGCGCAGACGATGAAGTGGACCTTCGACTGGAAACCCACGGATGTGTTCTGGTGCACGGCCGACATCGGCTGGGTCACGGGCCATACGTACATCACCTACGGGCCGCTCGCGTGCGGCGGCACGCAGGTCGTGTTCGAGGGCGTGCCGACTTATCCGGACGCTGGCCGTTTCTGGAAGATGATCGACGATCACAAGGTCACCGTGTTCTACACCGCGCCGACGGCGATCCGCTCGTTGATCAAGGCGGCCGAAGCCGACGACAAGGTCCACCCGAAGAGCTACGACCTGTCGAGCCTGCGCATCATCGGCACGGTCGGCGAGCCGATCAATCCGGAAGCGTGGATGTGGTACCACAAGCACGTCGGCCACGAGCGCTGCCCGATCGTCGACACGTGGTGGCAGACCGAAACCGGCGGCCACATGATCACGCCGCTGCCGGGCGCCACGCCGACCGTGCCGGGCTCGTGCACGCTGCCGCTGCCGGGCATCACGGCCGCGGTGGTCGACGAGACGGGCCAGGACGTGCCGAACGGGCAAGGCGGGATTCTCGTCGTCAAGCGGCCGTGGCCGGCGATGATCCGCACGATCTGGGGCGACCCGGAGCGCTTCAAGAAGAGCTATTACCCGGAGGAACTCGGCGGGCGGCTATATCTCGCCGGCGACGGCACGGTGCGCGACAAGGAGAGCGGCTACTTCACGATCATGGGCCGGATCGACGACGTGCTGAACGTGTCGGGCCACCGGCTGGGCACGATGGAGATCGAGTCGGCGCTGGTGTCGCACGAACTGGTAGCCGAGGCGGCGGTGGTGGGCCGTCCGGACGACACGACGGGCGAGGCGGTCGTGGCGTTCGTCGTGCTGAAGCGTTCGCGCCCGGAAGGCGACGAAGCCGCGGCGCTCGCGAAGACGTTGCGCGACTGGGTCGGCAAGCAGATCGGGCCGATCGCCAAGCCGAAGGACATCCGCTTCGGCGACAACCTGCCGAAGACCCGCTCGGGCAAGATCATGCGGCGCCTGTTGCGCTCGCTCGCGAAGGGCGAGGCGATCACGCAGGATACGTCCACGCTCGAGAATCCGGCCATCCTCGAGCAGCTCACCGAAGTGCGCTGAGCATCCGGTTGCGCGTCACGCGCACGAGCCCCTGCGCGGCAATCCCGATTGCCCGCGCAGGGGCTTTTTGCTACATAACGGCATGACCGTTCCGACCCGTTCGGCGCCTGCTGCGCCACCCCCCGTTCCCGAGCCGCTCGCGCGGGCGCACGCACGCTACTGGCGCTTCAACGTCGCGCTGATCGCGGTGCTGATGGTGATCGGCTTCACGGTGTCGTTCATCGTGCCGTTCTTCGGGCCCGCGCTCGCCGGCGTTCGCTTCGCCGGCTTCAGCCTGCCGTTCTATGTCGGCGCGCAGGGCGCGATTCTCGTGTACCTCGTGCTGATCGTCGTCTACATCGGGCTGATGCAGCGCGCGGACCGCACGCTGCGCCGCGCGTACGACGAGCATGCGGCACGCGCCGGCCACGCGAACGGCGGCGCTGATTCATGCTGACGCATCGACTGATACGCGCGTACGCGCTCTACACCCTCGGGTTCCTCGGATTCGTGCTGCTGATGTGGCGGATCGAGCGCGCGATGGGCTCGGGCGTGTGGATCGGCTACGTGTTCCTGTTCGTGCCGATCGCCGTGTACGCGGTGATCGGGTTGTTGTCGCGCACGTCCGATCTCGTCGAGTACTACGTGGCCGGGCGGCGCGTGCCGTCCGCGTTCAACGGGATGGCGACCGCGGCCGACTGGCTGTCGGCCGCGTCGTTCATCGGCCTGGCCGGCTCGCTCTACGCGACCGGTTACGACGCGCTCGCTTACGTGATGGGGTGGACGGGCGGGTTCTGCCTCGTCGCGTTCCTGCTCGCGCCGTACGTGCGCAAGCTCGCGCGTTACACGATTCCCGATTTTCTCGGCACGCGCTTTTCGAGTACGGCCGTGCGCGCGCTCGCCGCCGGCGCGGCGATCCTGTGCTCGTTCGTCTATCTGGTCGCGCAGATCCAGGGGATCGGCCTGATCGCGACGCGCTTCATCGGCGTCGATTTCGCGATCGGCATCTTCTGCGGGCTCGCGGGCATTCTCGTGTGCTCGTTTCTCGGCGGGATGCGGGCGGTCACGTGGACGCAGGTCGCGCAGTACATCATCCTGATCAGCGCGATCCTGATTCCGGTGTCGCTGATCGCGATGAAGAATGGACTCGGCCCCGTGCCGCAGTTCAATTACGGCAAGCTGATGGAGCGTGTCGCGGCGCTCGAGGCACAGGTGCGCGACGCGCGCGACGAGCAGCAGGTGCGCGATGCGTACCGCCGGCAAGCCGCGGATATCCAGACGCGGCTCGACCGGTTGCCGGCGTCCCATGCGGACGCGCGCCGGCATCTCGTCGACCAGCTTGCGGACCTGCGGCGTCACAACGGGCCGCTGCGCGAGATCAGCCAGCGCGAGCGCGAACTGGCCGATTTCCCGCGCGATCCGGCGGCGGCGCGGGTGGCGTGGACGCAGGCGCGTGACGAGCTGCTCGCGCGTGCCGAGCCGCCCGTGCCGATGCACGAGCCGTTTCCGGCCGCGAGCGAAGACGAACGCAAGCCGCGCGAGCGGAATTTTCTCGCGCTGCTGCTGTGCCTGTCGCTCGGCACCGCGAGCCTGCCGCACATCCTGACGCGCTACAACACGACCACGTCGGTCGCGTCCGCACGGCGCTCCGTCGGCTGGACGCTGTTCTTCATCGCGCTGTTCTACCTGAGCGTGCCGGTGCTCGCGGTGCTGATCAAGTACGAGATCCTCGCGAATCTCGTCGGGCGGCCGTTCGCCGAATTGCCGGCGTGGGTCACGCAATGGCATCACTTCGAACCCGACCTGATCAGCGTCGTCGAGGTGATTCGCGACGGCATCGTCCACTGGTCGGAAATCCAGATGCAGCCGGACATGGTCGTGCTGGCCGCGCCGGAGATCGCGGGGCTGCCGTACGTGGTGTCGGGGTTGATCGCGGCCGGTGCGCTGGCCGCGGCGTTGTCGACCGCGGACGGGCTGCTGCTGACGATCGCGAACGCGCTGTCGCACGACGTCTATTACTGCATGGTCGCGCCCGATGCCACGAGCCAGCGGCGCGTGACGATCTCGAAGGTGCTGCTGCTGGGGGTGGCGCTGTTCGCGTCGTATGTCGCGTCGCTCAATACCGGGAAGATCCTGTTTCTCGTCGGCGCCGCGTTTTCGCTGGCGGCGTCGAGCTTCTTTCCGGTGCTGGTGCTGGGCGTGTTCTGGAAGCGCACGACGACGCGTGGCGCGATTGCCGGGATGGTGACGGGGTTGGCCGTGTGTGTGTACTACATCGTGTCGACTTATCCGTTCTTCACGCAACTGACCGGGTTCGCCGGGCGCGCGTGGTTCGGGATCGAGCCGATCAGCTCAGGCGTGTTCGGCGTGCCGGCGGGGTTCGCGGTGGCGATCGTGGTGAGCCTGTGCGACAAGCGGCCGGATGAGTACACGCGGGCGCTGGTGGATTACATTCGGCATCCGTGAGTGCGGGGACGGGCGGAGGTGGGACGGGTCGGCGCCCCAAATGAAAAGCCCCTTGATGTATCGGGAAATCAAGGGGCTTCGTGCATTCTGGCGGAGAGAGGAGATTCGCCCACACAAGCGCGGGCCGCGGATACGCTTGCAAGCGAATCCCTTCGAATCCCCCGCGCAAGCCGAACCATCGGCTTGCTTTTCTCCGGAAACGAAAATGCCCGCTGGCGCGGGCATCGAATACTGGCGGAGAGAGGGGGATTCGAACCCCCGATAGGCTTACACCTATACACGCTTTCCAGGCGTGCGACTTAAACCACTCATCCATCTCTCCGGAAGACCGAGAGTATAGCAAACTCTGGCGGCGGCCCGCCACTCCCTTCCTCGCCCTTGGGAAATCTGTCGTCATCGACAGTCACACCGAGCGCGGGGCGCCCTACGGCGCCTAGCCCGCATTGCACGTGGTGTCCGGTGCGACTCGAGACAACTGGGTACCGTTCACGGACGGCAGCGCACAACCCCGAGCGGGCGTCGGGACGGACATACAATCATGTGAAGTCCGCATTCGCCGTAACAAACCGTACGTACCGGTTGCGGCCTGCCGGGCCGATCATGATGACGATGCCGACCGTCCGCGCCGCTATCTTTAAAAGGAACGCCACGCCATGTCGCTCTCCACCTTGCTCGCCTTTGCGCTGATCCTGTCCGTCGGTGTCGCGACGCCTGGCCCGACGGTATTGCTCGCAATGAGCAACGGTTCGCGGTACGGATTACGTCACGCGATGGTCGGCATGCTCGGCGCCGTCACCGCCGACGTCGTGCTCGTCGCGCTGGTCGGGTTCGGCCTCGGCGTGTTGCTCGACGCGTCGGAAGCGGCGTTCGTGACGCTGAAGCTGCTCGGTGCGGCGTGGCTCGCCTACGTGGGCATCCGGATGCTGATGTCGAGCGGCGGGGTCTCGGCTGCGCAGCCACGCGTGCCCGCGACGCCCGATCGTCGGAGCGCCTTTCTGAAGAGCTTCTTCGTTGCGATGAGCAACCCGAAGTACTACCTGTTCATGTCCGCGCTGCTGCCGCAGTTCGTAGATCGGTCGCATGCCATCGCGCCGCAGTACGCGATTCTCGCGGCGACGATCGTTGCGATCGACGTCATCGGAATGACCGGTTACGCGCTGCTCGGCGTGCATTCGGTTCGCGTATGGAGGGCCGCGGGGGAGAAGTGGCTGAACCGGGTCAGCGGGGCGCTGCTGCTGATGCTCGCGGGGTATGTTGCGCTGTATCGCAAGGCCGCGCATTGACGCGGTGATGGAGCGGGGAAGCGGCGTAGCGTCGTGCCATCTGGACGAAATGACGCGGGCAGGCGATCGGCATTTCAGCGCGACGTTCGTCGGTATCGACGGACGATGGGATTTCACGATTCGTGACTTAGCGGTGCCGTTCGTCCGGCCGGTATTGGGGACGCGGCACGTACGGGAACGACACTGGGACGACGATCGAGGGGCCACGGGATGGGGATCGGCCTGTTTCGAAAGAATGTGAATTGTTGAGCCCGTTGGGCGCTTTGCAAAAAGGATTCTAAATCCCGTCAAAAAGCCGTCATCAACCTGACAAATTTGCTATGCTCGCCGAAAACCAGACGGGCGGCACTCCCAGGACGGATCAGCGGGCGTGATTGCTCGCCGAACAACGAAGTCAAACAAAATCCTGAGAGTCACGCTGTGAATCCAGCCGAATTGCTACGCGCATTTGCGTCGGGGGTGGTCGATCAGAACAATCGGCCGGTGCGCATGAACTGGGGGCCTGCCCAGAAAACGCTCGAGCAAGTGCTTGCGCTTCAGTATGCCGATATCCGCGAAGGGTTGATGACGGGTATCGAGGGGCATCTGACCTGCGTGTCTGCACGGACCGATCTTCCGATCCGCAGCTTCATCGGGCTGCCGGTCTCCGTCGAGATGACGACCGATCGCGGGCGTCTCCATACCATCAACGGCATTGTCACCGACGTTCGCACCGGACAATCGGACGGTTCACTCACCTGCTACCAGTTGACGATTCGCGACGTTTTGTCCGTGATGGAGCGGCGGACCAATTCGCGGTTGTTTCGGTCCAAGAGTCTGCCCGACATCCTTGGGGTGCTGCTTCAGGAATGGCGCCAGCGCAGCTCGGCGCTCGCGGGCGCATTCGAGTTCGACCTGTCCGGTCTGCAAGCCGAGCGTTACCCCGCGCGTGAACTCACGCGGCAGGTCAACGAGTCGGACGCGCACTTCATCCGGCGGCTGTTGCGACGGGAGGGGGCGACCGTATTCGTCAAGGCGGGCAAGGCCGGCGAACGGGCGAGCGGCAATGCGCACGACACGCCGGTTCATACGCTTGTCTTTGCCGATGACTCGATGAAGTTGCCGGAGACGGTCGCGGGCACCATCCGCTACCACCGCGACGCCGCCACCGAAGAGCGCGACTCGATCACGCTGTGGGCGACGAGCCGCCGATTGATCCCGGGCAAGATCGTCCGGCCGACGTGGGACTACAAGAGCGGCCGGATGTCGCAAACCGAGCAGGCGACGATCGTCGATCAGGGCGACGGCGGCAACGACCTCGGGCATTTGCTGGCCGACGTCGTCATCGATATCCCGCATGTCGGGGATTCGTCGTCCGATCTCGACCGGATCGGCAAGGACCGGATGCTGGCGCATGAACTGCATGCCGAATCCGTCGACGGCGTGAGCAATGTGCGCGATCTGGCCGTCGGTCACTGGTTTGCGCTCGCGGAGCATCCGCAACTCGACATGTTGCCGGCAGAACAGCGGCAGTTTGTCGTCACGTCGCTCCATCATTGCGTGCGGAATAACCTGCCCAAGGAACTGAACGAGCGCGCGCAATCGCTGTTCGCTGCAAGCCGCGTACTGTTCAATGCGGTGCCGGCCGACGTGAGCGGCAAGCCGGGCGACGAAAGCGACAGGCGTTACGAGAACACGTTCTCGTGTGTGCGGCGCGGCGTGCCGCTGACGCCGGCCTACGATCCTCACGTCGACCTGCCGCCCGTGCATCCGATGACGGCGGTCGTCGTTGGGCCGCAGGGCGAGGAGGTGTTCTGCGATGAAATGGGCCGCATCCGTGTGCGGATCCAGGGGTTGAGCGCGGACGATCATGCGCACGCGCAGGGAGCCGGCACGAGCGGTACGCCGTCCGATAGTGCGCCGGTGCGCGTCGCCTGCGCGCTCGCCGGGCCGAGTTTCGGCGCGAATACGTTGCCGCGTGTCGGCATGGAGGTACTGATCGGTCATATCGGTGGCGATCCGGACCGGCTGGTCGTGATGGGCGTGTTGGCCAACGGGCCGAACATGCCGGCGACCTTCAGCCATACCGGCGCGCTGCCGGGCAACCGCTACCTGTCGGGCACGAAGACGAAGGAAATCAAGGGGCAGCGGTACAACCAGATCCGCTTCGACGATACGCCCGGGCAGATCAGCAGCCAGTTGGCGAGCGAGCATGCGTACAGTCAACTGAACCTCGGCTATCTGACGCAGCCGCGCGACAACGGGCAGGGTACGGCTCGCGGCGAAGGTGCCGAGTTACGCAGCGATGCAAACGTGGCGATTCGCAGCGGCAAGGCGATGCTGATTTCGGCCTGGGAGCGGCTTCGCGCGAGCGACGGTCACCTCGCGCGGGACGAGTATCTGCAACTGATGCAGGAATGCGTCGAACTGTTCAAGAGTCTCGGCGACTATGCGGGCCAGCATCAGGGTGTTGCGCCGGATACGCAGCCGCACGATGCGCTCATGACCACGGTGAAAAGCTGGCCGAATGGCGAGTCGTCCGGCGACGGTGAGTCGTCAGGCGCGTCGATGGCCGCGATCGGCATTACCGCGCCGGCCGGCATTAGCATGGCGACGCCCAAGACCGTGACGACCCATGCGGGCGGCAACGTCGATGTCGTCGCGCAGAACCACCTGCAGTACACGAGCGGGCAGCGGATCAATCTGCAGGCCGGGCATGGTATCGCGATGTTCGCCCACAGCGAGGGCGTGTCGGCGATCGCCAACCAGGGGAAGGTGGCGCTGCAGAGCCAGAACGACGACACGCAGATCGACTCGGCGAAGAACATCCAGATGACGGCGGCCGGCGGCAAGCTCGCGGGTATGGCCAGCGAGCAGGTCGTGTTCGTGACGTCGGGCGGCGCGTACCTGAAGCTGCAGGGCGGGGATATCGAGCTCGGGTGTCCGGGGAGGTTTACCGTCAAGTCCGCGTCCCATACCTGGGCTGGGCCGGCGAGCATGAGCACTGATTTTCCGAAGTTCGACCAAGGCTCGCTGGGGCGGGTGCCGAAGCTGGTCCGGGCCACTGACGGGCAGCCGGTCGAGGGCATGGAAGCCGAGGTGCGAAAGGCGTCGGGCGAATTGATCAAGGGGAAGACCGACGCGCAAGGCAAACTGACGCCGGTCAGCAGCGATCAATTCGAACAATTGGCGGTTCGCTTCTTCAAGTCGAGAACCTGAGTTGAGTCTTCCAGAAAAACAACATGTTCAACTACAACTTTGCACAGAACCCGGGCGGGCAATCGTCGACGGACGACCCGTCGCAGACTTCGGTGGGCGGTGGAGTGGGGACGACGCTGTTCAACCGCAACGACCTCGAATGCGTGATGCAGATGCCGCTGCCGGGCGTCGTTATTTTCGTGCACGGGGTGAATTCGGAAGGGGAATGGTTCAAGGAGGCCGAGAAAGGGTTGTGTGCCGGATTGAACCGGCGCATGGGGCGTTATGACGATCAGCTGTTCCATTGGGGGCCGGTGGCCGGGCAGATGACGCCGGTCAGCTATATCGAAAGCCTGACGCCAGACGGTTTCCTGAATCCGGACATGTCGTCGAAGACGTACATCAAGCCCGATCCGTCCTTTTCGCCCGTCATCCACTTTCGGTGGGGCTATGCCGCGAACGCGGAGGAGCTGAAGCTGTATGGCGACAAGATCATGCTCAACGAGAAGAATTACTGGGGCGGTGGCCCGTTCGCGGGTGGGTGTACGAGTCTGCCGGATCTGTGGAACGACGGGTTGAACGATCGGCTTTTTCTGTGGCTGACCGTTCAGCACATGAACGGCATCGGCAATCGAAAAATCTACTCCACCCCACCACGCACTTATGGCGTGCTTGGCGCACTGCGGCTGGCACGCCTGGTCGAATCGATCCGCAAGCGACAGGCCGACGCGCCGATTACGATCGTGTGCCACAGCCAGGGAAACATGATCGGTCTCGCCGCAGCGTTTCTCGGTGACCGGTTGCCAGAGGTGACGGATCAATGGGGCAAGAAAGGGCGCTGCGTCGCAGACACCTATGTTCTCGCCAATCCCCCGTACAGTCTCGTCGAGGCCAACATGACCGACTCGTGGGCCCAGCGCGGGGTGCGCGACAAGAACGGGCACGTGGGGCGCGAGACCTATGTCGCGCGCAAGGAAACGCTGAGGGAGTATTTCGATATCCTGCGTGCTCGGGCCGATCTTGAGATGCCCGCGGAGGATCTCGATCGGGCAATGGAAAACGCAAGACCGTCGAAGAACGGGGGCAAACCGTATAGCGCAGCCAAGGACCGGGAGGCGCACGGGCTGTCTCAGAAAAACACCTACGGGCGAGTGACGCTGTACTGCTGCCCGCATGATCAGGTCATTTCGGCCTTGACCGTTCAGGGAATCGGCTGGCGCGGAATGAGTGTCGACGAAATCAGTGCGACGAACGCGTGGGGCGTTTTTTCGCAACGTGTGTTTGCATCGAATTTCCAGGTCGGTGGTGAAAATACGCTGTACCGGTATTGGAAAGATGACTGGCGCAAGGGTAAGAACGAAACTGAGGGTTTTTGGTATCCGCCGTCACCGCCCGCGCGGTATGGTCTTGGTCGAGGTATGCATTCCAATGAAGGGCTGTTCACGAAATTCATCACGCTTGTCACCAGCCCGGCCCTCTATCTGTTTAATTTGATCGACATGAAGGTCAATGCCGATCCACCAAAAGACTGGGAAATCCCGATCACGGCACCGATGCTCGACGAGGAAACGCGCTTCCTCCCGAAGGCATTTCGCTACGACAAACCATCGGGCGCTTGCGATGCGCAAGGGAAACCGATCGAGGAGGGGAGCTTCAACGAAGGCTATGATCCCCCGTCGGCTGGGCGTGATGCCAAGAAGGAGAACAAGCGCGATGACGATCCGTATGACAACTTCGACGCGAAGTCGGAAAAATTCAAGACTGAGGGTGATGCGCTGAAAGCGCAGGGGGATGCTGCGTCTGAGGCTGCGCAGCGGTATGAGGATCATTCGATTCTTCGCATGGAAGCGCGGAGATCGGGAAATCGCCGCTGGGTCGATAAGGAAGCAAATGTGATCGGAGAGGACAATCCGGAGGCAGCGAGTGCTGACTATACCGAATGGCGGAACAACGAGATTTTTCAGATTCTGAATGGTGGGGACAAGAATAATCCCACGAACCATTCGACCATCATGACCAACAAGGATCATGCTGAAAAGGCATTGGCTTATGATGTGGCAATTGGGCTTTGCTATCTGACTGAAGATGATTTCAGGTATCTCAGAGTTCAAGCTGATTGGAGGTTTGCCAGTGATTCCAAGAAGGGCGATCCTAATTTTGATCTGATGGATTATATAAATACCGGCAAGCATGGCGATTTGTTTTTGCCTGATTGGGTGAAAAGGGACGGAAATGCCGCGATGCCGAGGAAAATACATGACGAGCGAGACGGCGGATTTTTCCTGAGGCTGGGAGGTATTTTATGAGGGCGGTCATTGCCACCTGGCCGCGTCGAGTCGGAGTTGCGAGCCTCGCGTTGTTTTTTGCTTTAGGGGCATCGTTTTTGATATTGATTTCGTCTGGCAAGCCGGCGGGAGAGTTATTGAGTATGGGTAATCTGATGAAACGATTGGTGCTGGTCCCTGGGCTCGTGGCAATCATGGTATTTGCGTTCGCAACAGTGATTGCAGCCTCACGCCCAGTTGCTGCCTCATCGATCGATAAGGCGGTCCCGATAGCTGGGGCCAGTTCATCCAAGCCTTTCGTTGCCCAGGTTGTAGGGCTCGGATGGATGAATCCCCTCCAACGCAGGGACTATCCTACCGAGTGGCAAATATTGTGGACGCTTGGTTTGGTCAAGCCAAATGTCAACGATGATATGGTTCGAACGAACCCGAAGAAATATTCGACGTTGCAGGCAATTTCCATTGTCGCCGATGGTAACGGGGGGGGTGAATCTTTTGCCGGATTTTATGAAAAGTATATCGATAAATTATTGTTGCTTTTCCGGGTTCCATATTTTACGAATGAAGATTATTTTTATACCGTGGGCTCGGATGAAAAAAGGAGGTGGCGTGAGTTGGCAGGCGTGCACGTAGAGTTGGCTATTCCTTCTGGGCGAATTGAACCTGTATCGGCTGCGTCATATCTGCGTAACCGCATTGTCAATATATTCGAAATCGGCAATCCGTCTGCAAAAAATCTATGGAGCCGCGACATTCCACCCGATGTGCACGTGACGACGGGCCACGGCAATGCCGGCTTCACATCGCTGAACGCCGCGCTGGACTATCTGGCTACGCATCCGGACAAGAGCGCATGGGTGATGAACTGGGACGCGCCGAGCTTTCCGCCGAACGACGAACAGATCAATGAGAACATGGTGGTGCTATTCCTTGCCGGCCCGGATCTGAAAACCGAGCGCGAACCGCTGGCGTGGATCGGTAAAGCCGCACGAAGCAACATCCAGGACTTCGAGGCAAAGCAAGGCGCGAGCCGCGCTGTGCAGGCATGGAAGTCGACGATCGATACAGCGGCGAGTAATGCGGGTGTGCCGGTGTCGTCGGTGAATTACATCGTGCACGACGCGGGCAAGGGCAGCGATGCTGCATCGACACGAATTGCCTCACTGTCGCAGACGCTGACGGAAGTACTGCCGGAATACGATTTCCGTACGCAGACCTTCAATACATCGGCACTACTCGGTGACATGGGCGCCGGCGCGGCACTGACCGATGTGGTGCTGGCGATCGGCCGCGCGAATCACCTCGGTGGAAATGTGCTCGTAGCCGGAACGACCGAAACCGAGCACCCGACAGCGGTGATGGTGGTCGCGCCTTCGAAACTGACGCCGATCGATGCAAGTAGGAACTGGTTTCGCGCACGCGGTGGAAACAACGCCTATCTGCCTTGGTGGGGACGTCGTCACGATGCGAGCCCTACGACTCAAGGCTATTCAAAATGAGGAGCGCGCATGCGCGGCATCATTCGAGTCGGCGACGCAACGAGCCACGGCGGTCAGGTCGTGACCGGCAGCGCGGTCAGCGAAGTGATGGGGCGGCCGGTGGCGCGGCTCGGTGATACGTGCGTCTGTCCGATCGCGGGCCATCAGGCCTGCTTTATCGCCGAAGGGGATCCGCAGGTCATCGTCGACGGAAAACCCGCCGCGTTCGATGGTCACAAGACCTCGTGTGGCGCGACGCTGATTTCGAGTCTGGCGTCGTCCGGACGGGAATGAATTGCCGGACCGGCGCTCGGGGGGGCCGGTTCGATCAGGAATATTCATGCACTGCTTCACACTTGCGAGACGCATCGGGTGCGTCTCGATCGTCATGGCGACACTCTTGTCGGGCCCGCCGTTGCGGGCCGAGACGAGCACCACATCGGCGCAATCTGTCGAAGGTGCGTCTGCCGCGCCGTTTGTTGCGCAAGTTGTCGGGCTT
The DNA here is from genome assembly GCF_002959955.1 of Burkholderia sp. BE12. Classification (NCBI taxonomy): domain Bacteria; kingdom Pseudomonadati; phylum Pseudomonadota; class Betaproteobacteria; order Burkholderiales; family Burkholderiaceae; genus Burkholderia; species Burkholderia sp. BE12. The sequence continues at coordinate 36,320 of NZ_PREY01000037.1, forward strand.
GAATGGCTCAATCCGCTGCAGCGTCGTGACTATCCGACGGAGTGGCAGTTGCTTTGGACGCTCGGCTCGGTCAAGCCAAATAGAAACGACGATATGGTTCGGACAAATCCGAAGAAATATTCGACGTTGCAGGCGATTTCTATCGTAGCTGACGGGCAGTGGGGTAGTGAGACGTTCGTTGGCTTTTACAAGAAATATGTTCGAAAATTGCTGGTGCTTTTTCGTACGCGATACGTGACGAATTCAGATTATTTTTATACGATAAAGTCTGACAACAAAAATGAATGGCGTGAATTGGCAGGTATTCACGTCGAACTCGCCATTCCGAAGGGGCGGCTGGATCCAGTGCTCGCCGGCTCATTTTTGCGTGACGAAATGACCAACGCTTATGAGATTGGAAATCCGTCCGCTAAAAATTTATGGAGCCACGATACACCGCCGGACGTGCACGTGACATCGGGACAGGAGAATGCCGGCTTCACGTCGCTGAACTCGGCACTGGACTATCTTGCGTCGCACCCCGACAAAAGCGTGTGGGTAATGAACTGGGACGCACCGAGCTTCCCGCCGAAGGACGAACAGATCAACGAGAACATGGTGGTGCTGTTCCTAGCCGGCCCCGACCTGAAGACCGAGCGCGAACCATTGGCATGGATCGGCAAGGCGGCGCAAGGCAGCGTCAAGGATTTCGACGCGAAGCAGGGCGGGAGCCGCGCGGTGCCGACGTGGAAGTCGACGATCGACGCAGCCGCAGGCAATGCGGGCGTCGCGGTCTCGTCGCTGAACTACGTTATCCACGATGCGGGCAAGGGCAGCGCGGTTGCGTCGGCAAGGGCTGCGTCCCTTTCGCAGGGCCTCGCGGAAGCCGTGCCGGAAAGCGACCTCCGAGGCGAGAGCTTCAACACGTCGGCGTTGCTCGGTGACATGGGCGCCGGGGCGGCGTTGACCGACGTGGCGCTCGCGATCGGCCGCGCAAATCATCTCGGCGGAAACGTGCTCGTGGCGGGGACGACCGACGCCGAGCATCCGACGGCCGTGGTGGTGGTCGCGCCGTCGAAGCTGACACCGATCGATCCCAGCAAGGACTGGTTCCGCGCTCGCGGGGAGAACAACGCGTACTTACCGTGGTGGGGCCGCCATCACGACGCGCGTCCGGCGTCGCAAGGCTATTCGGAGTAGGACGCGACGTAAGGGCTCGCGTTAAGCAATCTGTAACAATCAGCGGAATAGCGAGGGGGTAATTCTTTCAGAATACTTTCCGTTTCTCTTTGCTGATGTACGCTGGGAAATCCCGATTCGCGCTGTATTCACGGCACTGGTCCGGACGTGCTGAAGACAGTCTCAAAATTCCCGCCGTACATATTACAAATAGTATGGAAACTGAAAGAATTCCTTCCCTTGACGCGCCGCCCCGTCCCCCTTTATTGTCCGTCTGCCGCCCGTGAGAGAGCACGACGGCAACCGCGCGAGCGCACCTCGCGCGCACGACAACACGTAGCAAAAAGCAGAAAAGGAAACGTGGTAGCCACATGAAGCCGCTATTCGACGACAACAAATCCGATGCGGTCAGCGCTCGTCCTTCCACTCCGTCCTTGTCGCCCGTCGCCGTGCCAGCCGCCGTCGCCCACGGCGCCAACGCCGTCGTGCCGGCAGCGCAGCCGACGGAATACGCGCGCCTGATCACCGTCGATGAGATCGACCAGCTCGGCGCGACGCAGGGCACGCGGATTGCCGCCTTCTCCCAGCAGATTCTCGCGAGCGTCCGTGCATCGGACGCCGACCAGTTCGGCGACAAGCTCAACGAACTGATCGCGACCGCGAAGGGGCTGGACCCGCGCGGCGCCGACAAGGGCGGCCTGCTCACGCAGGTCACGCGGCTGTTTCGCTCGACCAAGGAGAAGCTGCTGTCGCAATACGAGTCGGTGAGCAAGCGGATGGACACGCTCGTCGTCGAGCTCGAAAACCATGCGCAGCGCCAGAAGGCCGGCATCGACGAGCTCGAGCGGATGTACAACGACAACTACGCGCTGCACCAGGAGCTCGCGCAGTCGAAGGCGCACGGCGAAACGGCGCTCGCGACGCTGCGCGCGCATCTCGCGGCCGGCCAGCAGCCGGCAGACGACGCATTCGCCGCGCAGCGCCTGCTCGACGTGAAGCGCAAGGTCGACGCGCTCGAGAGCAAGCTCGACGACCTCGACCGCGCGATGCTGATGTCGAAGCAGCTCGCGCCGCAGATCCGGATGGAGCAGGACCAGAAACGCACGCTGACGTCGAAGTTCATGACGATCAAGACCGTGCTGATCCCCGCGTGGACCAACGCGTTCGCGCTCTATCTCGAGCAGCTCAGCACGAAGCGCGCGGCGGCGCTCGCGAACGCGACGTACGACGCGGCCGACGAAGCGATCCGCGCGCAGGCCGACCTGAATCGCCAGAACGCGCAGGAAGTCGCGAAGCTCGGCCAGCGTCCGGTGATCTCGACCGACACGTTCGAATACGCGCAGCAGCAACTGTTCGGCGCGTTCGACGACGTCACGCAGATCATCGCCGACGGCCGCCGCCAGCGCGAGCTGGACGCGCCGCGTCTGCGCCAGCTCGAACAGGACCTGATCACCCGATTCGCTCCGAAGCACAACTAAGAGAACTGAGAGAACACCGCATGATTACGCTTGAGAAACGCGCGGCGAAGGTCGCGATCGTCCTCGAAAAACGTCAGATCCTGAAGCCGCCCGTCGTGCGCGTCGGCGCGGCGCTCGACATCTCGGGCTCCGCGAAGCCGCTGTACCAGTCGGGCGTGATCCAGGAGACGCACGACCGGATTCTCGGCATCGCACTGAAGTTCGACGACAACGGCGAAGTCGACACGTGGACCTTCACCGAAGGCTACGACCGCCTGCCGACCGCGACGCCGGACAACTACGGCTCGTACATTTCCGACCATGTGCTCAACGCGCGGATCGACAAGTGGGGCGGCACGCAGTACGCGCCGGTGATGAACGACATCGTCGACTTCTTCTTCCGCGCGCCGGAGCCGAAGCGCGAGGAAAAGCGCGGCTTCCTGAGCCGGCTGTTCGGCGGTGCGGACGACACGTCCGCGCCGGCCGCTTCGGCGCCCGTGAACGGCCATCTGCCCGCATGGGTGCTGTTCGTCACCGACGGCCAGAACCCGAAGAACGACCGCAAGCGCGTGCGCCAGTTGCTCACCGAATCGCAGCATTTCCCGCTGTACTGGTCGCTCGTCGGCGTCGGCGATCCGAGCGAATTCGACTTCCTCGCGGAAGTCGCGGACGAAATGCCGAACGTCGGCTTCCTGCATCTCGAATCGCTCGACCTCAGCGACGAACAGATCTACGAACAGCTGATCACGCAGGAATTCTGCGACTGGGTACGCGCGAAGTAAGCGCGTGCCGCCTGCCCATTTTTCTGAACTCGATTACCCCATCATGTTGAAAGACTTCAAGATCCCGTTGTCGCTCACGGCGCTCGCGCTGATCGCGGCCTATCTCCTCGGCGGCGTGAAGGACATGCTGATCGTCGCGGTCCTGTGCGTGCTCGAAATTTCGCTGTCGCTCGACAACGCGGTCGTCAACGCATCGGTGCTCAAGAACTGGTCGGAGAAGTGGCGCAACCGCTTCATGGTGTTCGGCCTGCCGGTCGCGGTGTTCGGCATGCGGCTGGTGTTTCCGCTGCTGATCGTCGCGGTGATCGGCCACATCGGCCTGTGGGACGCGCTGACGCTCGCGATCGAATCGCCGGACAAGTACGCGGCGGTGCTGACGTCCGCGCATCACGAGGTGTCGGCGTTCGGCGGCGCGTTTCTGCTGATGGTGTTCTTCAAGTTCATGCTCGACACCGAGAAGGACGAGCACTGGATCGGCTTCCTCGAAGGTCCGATGCGTCATCTCGGCCGCATCACCGCGCTGGAAGTGGCGCTGACGCTCGCGATCGTGATCGTGGCGTCGTTCTACGTGCCGGCGACCGAGCAGGTCAGCTTCCTGCTCGCGGGCGCGTTCGGCGTGATCGGCTTCGTGATTGCGCACGGGGTGGGCGACCTGGTGGGTGGCGAGGACACGGGCACGCGCGTGGTGCGCGAAGGCGTCGCGGGTTTCATGTATCTGGAAGTGCTCGATTCGTCGTTCAGCTTCGACGGCGTGATCGGCGCGTTCGCGCTGTCGAACAACATCTTCCTGATCGCGCTCGGCCTTGGCGTCGGCGCGGCCTACATCCGGGAGATGACGCTCGTGCTGCTGAAGAAGGGCACGCTCGCGCAGTACCGCTTTCTCGAGCACGGCGCGTTCTGGGCGATCGGCGCGCTCGCGACGATCATGTTCCTGGGCGTGAAGTTCGAGGTGCCCGAGGTCGTCACGGGCCTGATCGGCGCGGCGATGATCGCCGCGGCCGTGTGGTCGTCGATCGTCGTGCAGCGCAAGGAAAACCGCGCCGCGGTGGCGAGCAAGTAAGCGCGTCACACGGCGCGACAACCATCAACGAAGGGGCCGCCGCGCGCGGCCCGGCATCGCCGCCGGCACAACGGCGGTTCCAGCAGAAGAGGTTCAGATGATCAATTTGTCGAAAGGCGGTCGCGTCAACCTGTCGAAGGAAGCGCCCGGCACGCAGAAATTCCGCATCGGTCTCGGTTGGGACGCGAACGCGACCGACACGGGGACGGATTTCGATCTCGACGTGTCGGTGTTCCTGTGCAAGTACGACGCGCAGAGCAATCCGAAACTGATCTCGGATCAGCATTTCGTGTTCTACAACAGCGAAGTGCGCACGATGGAGCGCAAGGAAACCTTCATCCAGCCGGGCGACGATTTCCCGAAGCGCGGAATGCCTTCGTCGAAGTGCCTGGGCGTCGTGCACAGCGGCGACAACCGCACGGGCAGCGGCGACGGCGACGACGAAGTGATCTTCATCGACATGACGAAGCTCGCGGCCGACGTCGAGGAAATCTCGGTGGTGGTGACGATCGACCAAGCCGAAGCGCGCCGCCAGAATTTCGGGCAGGTTCGTAACAGCTACATCCAGATCGCCGACGAGGTGTCGGGCACGGTGATCGCGAAGTACGCTCTCGAGGAAGACTTCTCGATGGAGACGTCGGTGCAGGTCGGCAGCTTCTATCGTCGCGACGGCCACTTCATGTTCAAGGCGGTCGGCGCCGGCTACAACCGCGGCCTCGGCGATTTCGTCCGGGCGTACGGCGGCGCGGTCTGACTGGCGGCAGCCCGCCGCACGGAAGCCCGCCGCGCCGGGCAGGAAGCAGCGATGACGAATCCGTCCGACGAGCCGAAGCGGCTCGAGTTCGATACGACGCCCGAGCACACGCCCGGGCGTCTTGCGTTCGACGCGCCGGCCGCGCCCGGTGCGCCGGTCGCGCGTGCGCCGGCGCGGCCCGCCCCTCAGGCGCTCGACTTCGGGCCGGCGCCCGCGTCCGATCCAGAGGTGCGTACGGCGCCCGCCGATGCGCTCGGCCGCGCGCTGTTCGGCGAATCGAATCACCCGCAGCTTGAAGCGTGCTTCCGCGCCGCACAGGCCAGTTTTCCGAATCTCTATCCTGACTACGCGCCGCGTATCGAGCGGCATATCCGGCAACTGGTGCCGCTGAAGCTCGCGACGGTCGCGACGATCGGCGACGGCGCGCTGGAGACGGCCGGCAACCTCGTCGAGGCCGTCGCGGCGACGACGCGCGAATTCAACGAGCTCGGCGCGGCCGACATGATGGCCGGAATGCTCGCGCAGGCGACGCGCAAGGCCGGCATGTTCGAACGCTGGTTCGGTGCGGCGTCCGGCCATGTCGACTACCGCGCGGCGCTCGGCGCGCTCAAGCAGTCGCTCGGCTTTTTCCCGCGCCGTACCGAGGAACTCGCCGCGAAGGTCCGTCATGCGGAAGAGAACCTCGTGGTCGTGCTCGCGGCGCTGAGCGCGGTGTCGGACGTCGTGCGGGCGCCGGACGATGCGGGCGTCGAGCGCACGCTGTTCGATCGCCGCAACATCGTCGGGCAGGCCGTCCAGCAGATCCGGATGCAGCCGGCGCAACTGCGCGGGCTCGACGAGCGCGTGACCGACCTGCTGTCGCGCGCCGATCACCTGATGAACGTCGTGCTGCCGGCGGCACTGGCCGTGCGGCCTCCGCGCTGAGCGAACCGATAAGACCGCACGCGCTTCGGCGCGCGGTCTCGTGTCGGGCGATACGGTTTCGCGCGCGTGGCCGCGAGTCTGCTATCTTCCCGGGCATCTCATCGCTTTCCCGCCGATTCTCCATGACCGACCGCATCGTCGCCGCCTTCGATTTCGACGGCACCATCACGACTACCGACAGCTTTCGTCATTTCGTCCGCCACGCGGTCGGCACGCCGCGTTTCGCGTGGGCCGGGCTGCGCGCGCTGCCATGGATCGTCGCGATGAAGGCCGGGTTGCTGTCGCGCGGCGACGCGAAGGCGAAGTTCGCGTCGTTCGCGTTCGGGCCGATTCGCGAAGACGCACTTGATGCGCAGGCGCGCGGGTTCGTCGACACCTATCTGCCGAGCCTCGTGCGTCCGGAAATGCTCGACCGTATTCGCGAGCATCGCGCGCGCGGGCATGAAGTCGTGCTGGTCAGCGCGTCGCCGTCGCTGTATCTGGAGAAGTGGGCGAAGACGGCCGGCTTCGACGCCGTGCTGGCGACGCGGCTCGCGTTCGAGCGCGGCGTCTTCGTCGGGCGGCTCGACGGCGAGAACTGCTGGGGGCCGCAGAAGGTCGTGCGGCTACGCGGATGGTGGGGCAACCGGCCGCCGAAGCAGTTGTTCGCGTATGGCGACAGCCGCGGCGACAAGGAAATGGCCGAGATCGCGAACTGGTCGTGGATCCGCGGGCAGGGGCCGATGCCGCCGATCGGCGATTGACGAAGCGCCGAAGCGCCGATGTGCCGCGCCGCCGACGTTACGCGTCGGCCTGCGCGGGGTGCGTGCCGCGGGACGGACGATAGCCGCCCCAGCGATTCGCGCGCGCGAACGTGCCGACATCGTTGAAGCGCACGCCGACTTCGCGCAGCGCCGCATGCGCGGTGCGCGCGGTCAGTTGGCGGATGTAGAACGGATCGCGCACCACGAAGTGATGGATCGCGTGCGTGCTGCCGAAATTGAAGCAGAACAGCTGAAACGGCAGCATCCACCACGGGTTCAGCACCTGCGTTTGCTGGATCACGTTGCGCGAATCGATGTCGCCGAAATAGTGCATGTTCGAGCTGACGAAGTTGATGCAGAAGCTGCGCACGAAGTTCGGCCCGAGCCACACCACGGCCAGGAAATCGACGGCCCGCATCACGCGTTCGACGACGGCGGGCGCCGTCACCGCGTAGCCGAACGCATGCAGCGCGAACAGGCCGACGTGATAGACGACGAACGCGTGCCACAGCGTGTAGTACAGGTGACCGACCGGCATGTAGGACGACACCTGCTCGACGCGCAACTGCAGGCGCTCGGACGGATCCTGCACCGGCTGCGCGGCCACGTACTGCTTCACCTTGCGGCGCATCGCGGCCGGCCGGAGCACGACGGCGAGCATGCCGTCCGCGATCATCAACAGGCGCTTCACCCCCCAGCGTTCGCCGTTGGTGATGCCGAATTCCTCGAGATCCGATTCGCCGCCCGAGACCTTGTGGTGATGCAGGTGCATGCGCCGGCGCGTCCACGGATTGATCGTGCCGGGCCGCGTGAGCCAGCACAGCGCCATCATCAGGTGATACGCCCACGGCGTCTTCTTGAAGTACATCAGGTGGATCAGATCGTGCTCGAGTTCGTGGATCAGCGACGTGACGAACGCGGCGAGCGGCAGCGCGACGTACCACGCGATCGCGCCGTGCGCATACAGCCATGCGATCGCGAGCATCGCGCTCACCGACACGGCCATCACGGTCGCGCCGACGAGGTTCTGGTTGTCGAGCAGCGGAAAGCGCGCGCGGATCGCGTCGCTCGCGGCGTTGACTGCGCGGCGGACATACGCGACCTTGTCGGCGTCGTTTCGAAAGACGGTTCGTGCGGGTTGGCTCATCGACCGGAGTCCGTGCGGGAAAGAGTAGGGCGCAATGCCGATGTGACAAGCATAGGCGTGTGCCGGAGCGCATGCGAGGGCCGTCGGTGCCAATGGTGGTGTCATTTCGGGCCACATTGGGCGGCAGTCCGGTGTGCGATGCGCCGGTGCATGGCTAGAGTGCCGCCGCGGTGTCATTTCGGGCCAGCGACGCTACAATCCGCCGAAACCGCCCGGAGTGAGCCGCAATGGTCCTGTCCGTTCCGGATGCCGCGCGCCAGTTGAACAAGGCGACGGTGTCGTCCGCGTATGCGTTGTTCATGCTGATGCTGGCCGAGGAGCGCGGCATCGACGGCGGCCGCATTCTCGCCGGCTCCGGCGTCGAGCGCGACCGGCTCGCGCAGCCCGATGCGCGCATCACGCCGCTGCAGCAGGCGGCGATCGTGTTCAACCTGCTCGACGCGACCGACGATCCGTCGATCGCGATCGAGATCGGCTTGCGCAGCAGCCTGACGAAAGCGGGGCTGATCGGCTTCGGGCTGATGAGTTGCGCGACGCTCGGCGAGGCGATCGCGCTCGGCATCCGTTACCTGCCGACGCGCGTGCCGTTCTTCTCGGTGCGGCTCGCGCAGCTCGACGGCATCGTCGACATCGACGTGCTCGAAGCGTTTCCGCTCGGCCGGCTGCGCCAGTTCGCCGTGGAAAACTTCCTGGTCGAGACCGCGATCCTGTTCAATTCGCTGCTGTATCCGACGCCGGGGCGCACGCTGCAGTCGCGTGCCGAACTCCATTTCGAATGGCCCGAGCCGCCGTGGTTCGAGCGTTATCGCGCGAGGCTGCCGAGCTGCCATTTCGATGCGAGCGCGAACCGCATCCGCTGCGACGCCGCGCTGCTCGACGAGCCGATCGGCACCGCGAATGCGCAGACCGCGCAGATGATCGTCCAGCAGTGCGAGGCCGAACTCGCGCGGCTTGGCTATGCGGAGAGCATCGTCGAGCGCGTGCGCAACCTGCTGATCTGCGGCGAACGCGGCTATCCGTCCGTCGACGACGTCGCGCGCGAGTTGCACGTGTCGGCGCGCACGCTCAAGCGCAAGCTCGCCGAATACGGCGCGACCTATTCGGCGCTGCTCGACGAGATCCGGCTGCGCGACGCGCTGCGGCTGCTCGAAGGCACACGGCTGCCGGTCGACGAGATCGCGGCGCGCGTCGGCTATACCGACCGCGTCAATTTCACGCGCGCGTTCAAGCGCTGGACCGGCGTTGCGCCGAGCGAGCGGCGCTGAACGCCGCACCCGCATCGGCGTGCCGGTTTCCGCGCAGGCACCGATGCTGCTTCAAACCTCCTTCGAACCTTCAGGTCTTCAGACGATCGCGATCCAGTTCGCGCCGCGTCCGCCCGGCACGCGCGCGTGCAGCGACAGCGTGCCGTCGTCCGGCGCGATCGCATACACCGCCACGTGTTCCGACTGTTCGCCGCAGGCGACGAGCCAGCGTCCCGAGGGATCGATCGCGAACCCGCGCGGCTGCGTTTCGGTAGCCGTCGCGTGCGTGGGGGCGAACGACCCGTCTTCGTTGCGGCGATAGCCGAGCAACTGGCTCGACGTGCGCTCGCTGACGTACGCGAAACGCATGTCGGGCGTCAGGTGCAGATCGGCGGCCCACACGGACGGCTCGGTGGGGGCGGGCGGGCGCGCATGGCCTTGCGCGAGTTCGGCGACGGCCGGGTGGCGTGCGCTCACGTGCGCATCGCCGAGCCGGCCGGTGGCGGTGTCGCGGGCGAAGGTCGCGAGCGTGGCCTGGAATTCGCCGACGACGACCAGCGTGCGGCCGTCATCCGCGAACCGCAGGTGACGCGGACCGAAACCGGCCGGCACGCGCGTTTCGCCGTGTTCGACCGCGCGCAGGCCGGCGGCGTCCTCGACGAGCGCGAAGCCGAACACGCGGTCGGAGCCGAGCGAACTGACGTACGCGAAACGGTTGTCCGGCGACACGATCACCGCATGCGCGTTCGCGATGCCGCCCACGACTTGCAGCGGCGTGCCGTCGCCGTCGCGCACGCGCGCCGCGTCGTAGAGGCTCAGCGAACTTGCGCCGTACGATGCGCCGAGCAGCCAGCGGCCGCTGCGGTCGAGCGACAGGTACGCATGGCTCGCGTCGATCGCGGTCGTGCCGATGCGTGCGAGCGCGCCCGTGGCGACGACGCGGAATGCGACGATCGTCGGCTGCTCGCCGCGTGTCGCGACGTAGAGCCGCGTGCGGTCGGCCTGCACGGCGATCGGCATCGCGGCGTCGGCTGCGGGATAGCGGGCGAGCGGGGCGAGCGTGCCGTCGCCGGCGAGGGAGAACGTGGCGAGGTCGCCGTCGGCGGCATTCGAGACGACGACGGTCAGGCGGTCAGTGTTCGGCATGGCGGAGCATCGAGGCGTGCGTGAGGGATTCGTCGGCCGGCCGGCCGCGCGGCGGATCGCTGCGCCGCTGCGTGCGCGCGAACAGCGCGGCGACCGCGGCGACGAGCGAAGCGATCGCGAGCGCATACAGTCCGCCCGTGATCGAACCCGTATGTTGCTTCAGATAGCCGAAGGCCGTCGGCGCGACGAAGCCGCCGAGGTTGCCGACCGAGTTGATCAGCGCGATCACGGCCGCGGCCACGCGCGTGTCGAGATAGCCCTGCGGAATCGGCCAGAACAGCGACGCCGCCGCCTTGAAGCCGAGCGCGGCGAAGCAGATCGACGCGAACGACCACACCGGATTGGGCGACGTCGACGCGAACAGCCCGCACGCGGCGAGCACGAGCGCGACCGCGAGCCAGCGCTGCGGATGCTTCCACTTCGACGACAGCACCGCGAAGCCGTACATCGCGCCGATCGCGATCATCCACGGAATCGTGTTGTACAGGCCGACCTGGAAATCGGTGAGGCCGCCCATCTTGCGGATGATGGTCGGCAGCCAGAACGTGGCCGCGTAGATCGTCAGCTGGATCGAGAAGTACAGGAAGCAGAACAGCATGATCTGCGGATCGCGCAGCAGCGTGGTGGCGCGCACCGGCACGTTCGAACGGACGTCGCGCGTCGCGCGCTCGTCGTCGAGCGCGTTCTGGAGGGCCGTGCGTTCTTCGGGCGTGAGCCACGTCGCGTCGCGGATATGCGATTTCAGCAGCAGCCAGCTGGCGCCGCACAGTGCGACCGAGAACATCCCTTCGATCAGGAACATCCATTGCCAGCCTTCGAGGCCGAAGCCCCGGATCGACAGCAATGCGCCGGTGACGGGCCCGGACAGCACCGACGCGAACGCGGAGCCGCCGAGGAAGATCGCCATCGCCTTGCCGCGCTCCTGCGGCGGCAGCCATTGCGACAGGTACAGCACGACGCCGGGGAAGAAGCCGGCCTCGGCCGCGCCGAGCAGGAAGCGCAGCGCGTAGAACGACGTGTCGTTCCACACGAACGCCATCGCGGCCGCGACGATGCCCCACGTCGCCATGATCCGCGCGAGCCATACGCGCGCGCCGTAGCGCTGCATCAGCAGGTTCGACGGCACTTCGAACAGTGCATAGCCGACGAAGAACAGCCCGGCGCCCAGCCCGTACGCGGCCGCGCCGATGCCGATCGACGCTTCGAGATGGCGATCGACGAAGCCGACGTTCACACGGTCGATGTAGTTCGCGATGAACATGATCAGCACGAGCGGCAGCACGTGCCACTTCACTTTCGAGACGGCGGACGCGAGCGGGTCGCGGCCGGGCAGGGCGGACGAGGGCGGGTTCAAGGGTGTCTCCGGTCGGGCGGCGGCGGACGGGGCGGCGGCCCGCGTCGGCGTCTGGGTGGCGATCTATGTAGTATGTCGTCGTATGACATGGTACGCCGGAGCGTCGTAGATGGCGTCGCGGGTTTACCCGGAAATTTCCCGAATAGCGGTGAAGGGTTGGGAGATGAATGTGCTGTTTGTCACGTCTGATGACGTATGACATGGGCCGGCCTTCGGTGAGGTGCGCGTCGCCGGAAGTCGTGTCGCATATGAAGCCGCAGAAGCACGGCGCGATCGTGATGAACGACACGCACGTGACCCGCAAGCCGTTTGCAGGGCAGGGCAACTACGCTCTATTAAAGGACGTGCTTGCGGTTGCGGCAAAATACCCGGCGTGCGAACCCGGCGTGCGCGGCATTCGTGGGAACGGCATCGACAGGGATGTGCCGACGCAGGCGTATGTCCGGCAGACAGCCGCCAACTACGGGATGACGGAGGAACCGATCATCGCGCCGATCGCGTCGAACATCGCGCTCGCGAAGCTGCCGACCGACGACGATGGCGCGCAGGCGGCGCGGATTCCCGCATGCGACGACGCGAACGCGGCGACGGGCGCGACTCTCGCCGCTCGCCGCTCGCCGCTCGCCGCGAACCGCGACCCGCGACCCGCGAACCGCGAACCGCGAACCGCGAACCTCCGCGATTTCATGTCTTGAAGATGGAGCAACGGATCATGCAGGACAACCAGTACGCGCGGCATGTGTTCGCGTTCAACGGCGACGCGGACGGCCTGTGCGCCCTTCAGCAACTGCGGCTCGCGGAACGCGTGCACGGTACGCTCGTGACCGGCGTGAAGCGCGACATCAGGCTGCTCGAGCGTATCGACGTGGGCGCAGGCGACATCGTCACCGTACTCGACGTGTCGCACGACCAGAACCGCGACGCGTGCGCGCGGCTGCTGCGCGACGGCGCGACGGTCCGTTATTTCGACCATCACTTTGCAGGCGAGTTGCCGGATCACCCGCGCTTCGACGCGCATATCGACACGGCAGCCGACATCTGCACGAGCGCGATCGTCGACCGCTATCTCGGCGGCCGGTACGTGCGCTGGGCGATCGTCGCGGCATTCGGCGACGAACTGCCGGCGCTCGGCGATGTGCTGGCGCGCGAGCACGGCGTGGACGAAGCCGAGCAGTGCATGCTCGCGGAACTCGGGCGCTATCTGAACTACAACGCATACGGCGAGTGCGTCGGCGATCTGCATTTCGATCCGGCGGCGCTCGCGGACGCCATGCTGCCGTGCATCGATCCGCTCGATTTCGTGCGCGAGACGGCCGTGTTCGCCGCGTTGCGCGACGGCTACCGCGACGACATGGCGCGCGCATGCGCGCTCGCGCCGGTGCGCGAGGTGCCGGGCGCGACGCTGGTCCGGATGCCCGATCATCCGTGGGCGCGGCGCGCGACCGGCATGCTCGCGAACGAGCGGGTGCGCAATGCGCCGCATGCGGCGCTCGCGGTGCTGTCGCCGCGCGCGGGCGGCGGGCTCGTCGTCAGCGTACGCGTGCCCGACGGCCGGCCGATCGGCGCGGACGAGTTCTGCCGCGGCTTCGCGACCGGCGGCGGGCGCAAGCGCGCGGGCGGCATCAACCATCTGCCGGAAGCCGAGTTCGACGCGTTTGCCGAGCGCTTCGAGGCCGCGTTCCGGCTCGATTGACGCGACGCATCGTGTGACTGGATCAGCCGGTCGCACCGGCGCACGGTAGGCCCGTCGGGCCGCCGCGGCGTGACTCGACGCGTTCGGCGTTGCGTCGGCGGTGCGCCGTGGGCACGAACCGGTCGACGTACCCACCCAGAGAAATATCCCGTGCGTGCCATCGTCCGGCAGTGCGACTTCCGTTGGATTGAAGCGAATCATGCGGGGCCGCACGCGGTGTCGCCGTGGCATGCTGGCCGCGACGGCAAGCGTCGACACAGTGCAGCGCAGCCGCGACAATACGCGTCTCTTTTGCTTTCGCCATCGAGGTGCCCGTGCCCGCCCAGCCGTCCGTTGCCCCCGCAATCGTCTGGTTCCGCGACGATCTGCGCGTGACCGATCAGCCCGCGCTGACGCGCGCGGTCGCATCCGGCCGGCCGCTCGTCTGCGTCTTCGTCGACGACACGGGAGCCGACGCCGGGCCCGCGCTCGGCGGTGCGGCGCGCTGGTGGCTGCACGGGTCGCTGGCAGGGCTCGACACCGCGCTCGCGCGGCATGGCGGGCGCCTGCTCCTGTTGCGCGGCGACGCGCAGCGCGAGATCGAGCGCGTCGTCGGCGACACGGGCGCGGCGGCCGTGTACCGGAACCGTCGCTATGCGCAGCCGCAGCGTGACGCCGACGCGGCGCTGAAGGCGTCGCTCAAGGCGCGCGGCGTGACGGTGGAGAGCAGCAACGGCAGCCTGCTGAACGAGCCGTGGGAAGTGCTGACGGGCAGCGGCGGCCCGTATCAGGTGTTCACCGCATACTGGCGCGCGGCGCGGCGCGATCGCACGATCGCCGCGCCGCTGCCGGCACCCGAGCGGATCGCGTTTCATCCATGGCCGAAGGCCGTGCGCGACCGCGCGCTGGCGCTCGACGCGCTCGCGTTGCGTCCGCATGCACCGGACTGGGCCGGCGGCCTGCGCGATGCGTGGCCGGCACCCGACGAAGCCGGCGCGCACGTCCAACTCGACACGTTCCTGACGACATCGCTCGCCGGTTATGCGCAAGCGCGCGACCAGCCCGACGGCGCGACGACGAGCCGGTTGTCGCCGTTCCTGCGCTTCGGCAACGTGTCGCCGCGACAGGTGTGGCATGCGGTGCAAGGCGCCGCGAGTGCGGGCGGCGCGGCATACGCGGCGCACGCCGACAAATTCCTGAGCGAGCTCGGCTGGCGCGAATTCAGCTACATGCTGCTGTATCACTTCCCTGCGCTCGCGACCGACAACTTCCGCGCGCAATTCGATGCGATGCCGTGGCGCGACGATCCTGCCGCGTTACGTGCGTGGCAGCGCGGGCGGACCGGCTACCCGCTCGTCGATGCGGGTATGCGCGAGTTGTGGACGACCGGCTGGATGCACAACCGCGTGCGGATGGTCGTCGCATCGTTCCTGATCAAGCATTTGCTGATCGACTGGCGCGCGGGCGAAGCATGGTTCCGCGACACGCTGGTCGACGCCGATCCCGCGAACAACGCGGCGAGCTGGCAATGGGTGGCCGGCTGCGGCGCCGATGCCGCGCCGTATTTCCGCATCTTCAATCCGGTCGCGCAGGGGCAGAAGTTCGACCCGGACGGCGCGTACGTGCGGCGCTGGGTGCCCGAGCTCGCCGGCCTCGACGATGCGTCGATCCATGCGCCCTGGGAAGCGTCGCCGCTGGCGCTCGAGGCGGCCGGTGTACGGCTGGGCGTCGACTACCCGGCGCCGCTCGTCGAGCACGCGGCCGCGCGCGCTCGGGCGCTCGATGCACTGGCCGCGTTGCCGAAGCGCCGCTGACCGACCGCTCCGGTTGGCCGCATCAATTGCAGAACGCGACGTGCTCGAGCAGCGCGTACGCGACGCCCGAATCGAAGTAGGCCGCGCCGCACCACGCGACGAACGCGAGCATGCCGGCGGCCAGCACCGCGCGGATCATGCCCATGCCGCGTTGCCCGATGCCGGGCGCGCGACACGTGCGTCGTCGATCGGCAGGTGCAGCAGCGCGGCGAGCACGCCGAGCGCGATCGAACCGATCCACAGCGGCAGGTACGAATGCGTCGCGTCGTACACGATCGCACCGAGCCACACGCCGAAGAAGCTGCCGAGCTGGTGCCCGAAGAA
This sequence comes from Burkholderia sp. BE12, assembly GCF_002959955.1. NCBI lineage: Bacteria > Pseudomonadati > Pseudomonadota > Betaproteobacteria > Burkholderiales > Burkholderiaceae > Burkholderia > Burkholderia sp. BE12. The sequence goes on from NZ_PREY01000037.1 coordinate 51,899, forward strand.
CACGAAGCCGAACAGCGTCGCGATGTAGCGCACGCCGAACACCTGCGAGATCACGCCGTTCGTCAGCGGCACCGTGCCGAGCCACGTGAACCCCATCCCGGCCGCGAACAGATAGACGCTCGCGGGCGACAGCGGCACGGCGACGAACGCGGCCATCGCGAAGGCGCGCACGAGGTACAGCACCGACAGCACGTACTTGCGCCGCAGCAGCCCGCCGAGATGCCCGCACGCGTAGGTGCCGGCCACGTTGGTCAGCGCGATCAGCGCGAGCGCGACGCTTGCGTGGCGCGCCGGCAGCCCGTGGTCGAGCAGGTATGCGGGCAGATGCGTCGCGATGAACGCGAGCTGGAAGCCGCACGCGAAGAAGCCCGCGTTCAGCAGCCAGAAGCCGCGATGCGCGAACGCCTCGCGCACGGCTTCGCCGATCGACTGATCGGGGCCGGCGGCGGCGCCGGACGCCTGCGCCGGCCGGTCGCGCAGCAGCACGGCGAGCGGCGCGAGCAGTGCGGCGACGAGCGCCAGCGCGATGAACGCGTGCCGCCAGCCGATGCCGCCGATCAGTTCCTGCGCGACGGGCACCATGCAGAACTGGCCGAGCCCGCCGATCGCGCCGGCGACACCGAGCGCCCAGCCGCGCCGCTCGGACGGGAACAGGCGGCTCAGCGCGCCGTAGATCGACGCGAACGCCGAGCCCGACAGCGCGACGCCGATCACGAGCCCGGCGCCGACCGTGAACAGGCCGATCGTGGCCGCATGCGCCATCGTGACGAGCCCGGCCGCGTACAGCAGCATGCCGGCGACGATCACGCGCACCGAGCCGAAGCGGTCGGCCACCATCCCGGTGAACGGCTGGGCGATGCCCCAGATCAGGTTCTGGAGCGCCAGTGCCAGCCCGAACGCTTCGCGCGACCAGCCGTGGTCGAGCGAGACAGGCGCGAGGAACAGGCCCTGCACATGGCGGATGCCGAGCGCGGCGCCCATGATCAGGCCGCCTGCCAGCACGGGCAGCCAGCGGCGCCGGACTTCCTGCTCGATCGGGGTCATGCGTCTCTCCGGATGAAGGCGCGCGGCGAAACGGCCGCGCTCGATCCGATTAGACGAGCGCGGCCGTCGTCGCTCAAGCGATCATTCGGTCAGGTTGGCATGCGTAATGGGAATGCGAAGGGGGCGGCGGTTGCCTGCGGTCACGTGCATCCGCACCGCCGGCTCAGGCCGACGTCGTATCGTGCGCGTGCATCGCCGCATCGCATTCGGCCGCTTCGGCGAGCATCCAGTCGCGCACGTCGGCGACTTCGCGGCGCGGGGCCGGATCGTGCTGGAACAGCCAGTAGCCGTACGTTTCCGACAGCGTCTGCGTCTGCGTCTGCGGCCCGAGCACCGCGAGCCGGCCGTCGGCGAGCATCGGCGCGACGAGCGCGAGCCGGCCGAGCGCGATGCCCTGGCCTGCGATCGCTGCCTGGATCACCTGGTCGTACTGGTTGAAGCGCAACACGCCTTTCGGGCGGGCGTCGCCGAGCCCGGCCGCGTGCAGGTGCGCGTGCCACTGCAGTTGCGGTTGCGGCGGCCCGTCGAATTCGAGCAATACGTGATCGGCGATGGCCGCCGCGCTCGCGACCGGCCGCATGGCGAGCGCGGGATGCGCGACCGGCACGACGATCTCGTCGAACAGTCGCAGCGCACCGGCCGGCGCACGCTCGCGCGGGCAGTAGCGGATGCCGAGGTCGATGCCTTCGGCGCGCAAATCGAGTACCTTGTCGTTCGCGGCGACGCGCAGGTCGATCCCGGGCAGCCGCGCCTGCAACCGCCCGAGCCGCGGCAGCAGCCACAGCGCGGTCACGCCGATGCTGGCGGTGATCGTCACGGGCTGGCGTTCGCGCCCGGCGGCGAGCGACGCGACGGTGTCCTGCAGGCTGTGCAGCGCCGCATCGGCGACGCGGAACAGCCGCTCGCCTTCCGGCGTGAACGCGATCTTCCGGTAGCCGCGCTGCAGCAACGTCACGCCGAGATGCGCTTCAAGTGCGTGGATCTGGCGGCTGACCGCCGACTGCGTGACGCATAAGTCCTGCGCGGCGAGCGTGATGCTCATGCGGCGGCCGACGGCGACGAAGCCGCGGACGAGATCGAGCGACGGGAGACGGACGAGTGGCGTTGACATGCGTGTGACTCATGCGAACGGAGCAGCAAGATTGGTTGAGAACGCGGCACGCGTCAAGTTCAATGGAGGCGGGTTGATCGCGAAGGAGCGGGCCGAGTAAGCGCTGAAGCGTCCACCGGACCGAGCGTGAAGCAGGGGACCTCGGTAAGCGCTCGAGCGCCCACTGGGGGCGACGGCGATGCATGGGATTCCGATAAGCGCTAAAGCGCTAACCGGGTTCGACAGCGATGCATGGGATTCCGATAAGCGCTAAAGCGCTAACCGGGTTCGACAGCGATGCATGGGACCCCAGTAAGCGCTAAAGCGCCAACTGGGTTCGACAGCTATGCATGGAACCCCAGTAAGCGCTAAAGCGCTAACTGGGGTCGACAGGAGACACGATGACGATTTCGAACGAGGAAAGCGGAGCGGCGCAGGGCAGTCGCGCGGCGGGCGCATTGCCGCCCGAGCCCGTGACGCTGCGCGCGGCCGACGGCTACGCATTGCGCGGCCATGTCTGGCGCCATCGCGGCGGCGGCGCCGCGCGGCCCGTGACGGTCGTCAACTGCGCGACGTCGGTGCGCTGCGACTACTACTTTCGTTTCGCGGCCTGGCTGTTCGCACAGGGGCGCGACGTGCTCGTCTACGACTATCGCGGCATCGGCGGGTCGCGCCCGGCGCAGCTCGCGAAGCTGCGCGCGACCTGGCTCGACTGGGGGCGGCTCGATTGCGAGGCCGCGCTGCAATACGCGCGCGACGCGTTTCCAGGCCAGCCGCTCGATGTGGTCGCGCACAGCATCGGCGGCTGCGTGCTCGGACTCGCGGCATCGAACGTGCACGTGCGGCATGCGGTGACCGTCGGCGCGCAGTATGCGTACTGGCGCGATTACCTGCCGGCCGAGCGGCGCCGCATGTGGTGGAAATGGCATGTCGCGATGCCCGCGCTCGCCGCCGTGTTCGGCTACGTGCCCGCGAAGCGGCTCGGCTGGATGGAGGACACGCCGCGCGGGATCGCGCTGTCGTGGGCGCGTTCGCAGCCGCGTTTCGAGGATGGCTACATCGGCCGCGTGCTCGACGACGGCGCGGCGAGCCGCGCCGCGTTGCCGGCACGCTTCGCGGGGTTGTCGGCGCCGATGCTCGCGATCGGCCTCGACGACGACGCGTTCGGCACGGTCGATGCGATCGAGCGGCTGGTCGGCTATTACACGGGCAGCAACGTCACGCATCTGCGGATCGCGCCGGCCGACATCGGCGTCGATGCGATCGGCCATTTCGCGTTTTTCCACAGCCGCTTCACCGACACGCTGTGGCCCGTCGCGCTGTACTGGCTGCAACACGGCGTGCTGCCGGCCGATGCGCCCGGCGCCGTGCATGCGCGGCACCCGGCGTCGCGCGGACGGGTGACGGGGGGCAGCGTGCCGGGCATGGTCGCGAACGGATGACCCGGCGTATACGAACGCAACACGCCATCCCGGTTTGCATCCCGATCCAGCGGCAGCGGCCGCAGGCCGGCGCGATCGATTAACATCGGACGTTTCGTTTGACGGCCCAGCTGCCGCGCGTCGATGTCCATTCCGTCCGATTCCGCTTCTCCCGTTGCAACGCCGCACGCGTGGCGCGTGCATGCACTCGACGTGGCGCCCACCGCGGCGCGTGCCGGCGTGCGGATCGCGCGCGTCGATTTCGACTGGCGCGTGCCGCTCGCGTCGCCCGCGTATGCGGCGCTGAGCGATGACGAGCGCGCACGCGCCGCGCGTTTCCTGCGGCACGAGGATGCGGTCCGCAGCGCGGCGACGCGCGCCGCGCTGCGCGACGTGCTCGGCGCGGCGCTCGGCATCGCCCCGCACGCGGTCGCGATCGTCGTCGACGCATCGGGGCGGCCGTCGCTGGACCGCGCGCATCGCGCGTCGCTCGACTTCAACGTGTCGCATGCGGGCGATCATGCGCTGCTCGCCTGGGCGCCGGCGGGCCGCGTCGGCGTCGATATCGAGGGCTGCAACCGCGCGACCGACTGGCGCGCGCTGACGCGCGAAGTGTGCGCACCCGCCGAGCTCGCGTATCTCGACGGTCTGCCGCCCGGCGCCCGCGAGGGTGAATTCATGCGGGTGTGGTCCGCGAAGGAGGCGCTGCTCAAGGCGCTCGGCACCGGCATCATCGGCGGGTTGCGCGCGTTCGCGGTCGTGCCGCCGCGCGACGCGGCGACGCCCGCGACGACGATCGTCGAGCCGGCCGCGCCTGCCGCCGGCGTCGCGGCGTTCGACGCGGCGTGGCTCGACGCGGCGCCCGGCTACGCGGCGTGCGTCGCGTGGACGCGCGCGTAGGCCCGTGTCGACGCGCGGCGCTTACTCGAGCGGCGCGTCGTTCGGCACCGCATAGCGCGCCTTGATCACGTCGCTCATCGGGAAGTCGAACGCCAGCCCCTTCGGCGGCACCGGCTTCATGAACCATTTGTCGTACAGCGCGTTGATCTCGCCGCTTTTCATCAACTGCACGAGCGCGCCGTCGACGAGCGCCTTGAACTGCGGGTCGTCCTTGCGCAGCATGAACCCGTAGGCTTCCGACGATTGCGGCGTGCCGACGATCCGCCAGTCGGCCGGTTTCGCGGCGAGCTGGCGCACGCCCGCGAGCAGCACGTCGTCCATCATGTACGCGGCCGCGCGGCCCGATTCGAGCGTGAGGCGTCCTTCGCCGTAGTCCTTCGCGCTGATGATCTGCATGTTCATCTTCTTTTCCTCGTTCATCTTGCGCAGCAGGCGTTCGGATGTCGTGCCCTGGTTCGTCACGACCGTCTTGCCCGCGAGATCGGGGAAGTCGCGGATGCCCGAGCTCGTGCGCGTGAGCAGGCGCGTCGTCGCGACGAAGAAGGTGGTCGAGAACGCGACCTGTGCATGGCGCGCGGCGAGATTGGTCGTCACGCCGCATTCGAGATCGACGGTGCCGTTCTGCACGAGCGGAATGCGGTTCTGCGACGTGACCGGAATGAAGCGCACCTGCAGGTCGGGCTTGCCGGTGCGCGCCTTCACCGCGGCGATCACGCGGTCGCACAGGTCCTGCGAGAAGCCGATGACCTTGCCGCTCGCATCGACGTACGAGAACGGCACCGACGTCTCGCGATGGCCGATCGAAATCAGATTGGCCTGCCGGATCTTCTCGAGGGTGCCGGACAACGGCTCGGCGGCGAAGGGCGCGCCGCACGCGAGCGCGCACGCGGCGACGAGCAGGGGGCGGCCGACGCGGGCGGCGAATCGTGACGGGAAGGGCATGGCGGTCTCCGAGGCGAATGGTGATCCGTATGTTGACAAATACAAAATAATTGCAACATATGTTAATACCCGGGCCTGTCGGGCAAGTCCGGCGGGCCATGACGGACATAGGGAAACTCCCGAGTCGAAATCGGCGAAAAACGGGTTGTCTAGACAAGTTGACGTGGCTACACTTCAATCCATTCCGAACTTGTCTAGACAGGATTGCTCACATGATTACGTTGACCCCCGGCCACCTGACCCTCCCGCAACTGCGCCAGATCGCTCGCGAATCCGTGCAACTGAAGCTCGACCCGGCGAGCTTCGCGAAGATCGACGCGGGCGCGAAGGCCGTCGCCGACATCGCCGCGAAGGGTGAGCCGGCCTACGGCATCAACACGGGCTTCGGCCGCCTGGCGAGCACCCACATCCCGCACGACCAGCTCGAACTGCTGCAGAAGAATCTGGTGCTGTCGCACGCGGTCGGCGTCGGCCAGCCGATGGAGCGTTCGTCGGTGCGTCTGCTGATGGCGCTGAAGCTGTCGAGCCTCGGCCGCGGCCACTCGGGCATCCGCCGTGAAGTGATGGATGCGCTGATCACGCTGTTCAACGCCGACGTGCTGCCGCTGATCCCGGTGAAGGGCTCGGTCGGCGCTTCGGGCGACCTCGCGCCGCTCGCGCACATGTCGGCCGTGCTGCTCGGCGTCGGCGAAGTGTTCATCCGTGGCGAGCGCGCGAGCGCGCTCGACGGTCTGCGCGTCGCGGGCCTCGCGCCGCTGACGCTGCAGGCGAAGGAAGGCCTCGCGCTGCTGAACGGCACGCAGGCGTCGACCGCGCTGGCGCTCGACAACATGTTCGCGATCGAAGACCTGTACCGCACCGCGCTCGTCGCGGGCGCGCTGTCGGTCGACGCGGCAGCCGGTTCGGTAAAGCCGTTCGACGCACGCATTCACGAACTGCGCGGCCATCAAGGCCAGATCGACGCGGCCGCGTCGTACCGCGAGCTGCTCGAAGGCTCGCCGATCAACCAGTCGCACCGCGACTGCGACAAGGTGCAGGACCCGTACAGCCTGCGCTGCCAGCCGCAGGTGATGGGCGCGTGCCTGGACCAGATGCGCCATGCGGCCGACGTGCTGCTGATCGAGGCGAACGCCGTGTCGGACAACCCGCTGATCTTCCCGGATACCGGCGAAGTGCTGTCGGGCGGCAACTTCCACGCGGAACCCGTCGCGTTCGCAGCCGACAACCTCGCGCTGGCCGCGGCGGAAATCGGCGCGCTGGCCGAGCGCCGCATCGCGCTGCTGATCGACGCGACGCTGTCGGGCCTGCCCCCGTTCCTCGTGCGGGACGGCGGCGTGAACTCCGGCTTCATGATCGCGCACGTGACGGCTGCCGCCCTCGCGTCGGAAAACAAGACGCTCGCGCACCCGGCGTCGGTCGACTCGCTGCCGACTTCCGCGAACCAGGAAGACCACGTGTCGATGGCGACGTTCGCCGCGCGCAAGCTCGCCGATATCGCGGACAACACGAAGCACATCCTCGCGATCGAACTGCTGGCCGCCGCCCAGGGCGTCGACCTGCGCGCGCCGTACCACACGAGCCCGAAGCTGGCGCCCGTGATGGAAACGATCCGCGCCAAGGTCGAGCATTACGAACTCGACCACTACTTCGCGCCGGACATCGCGGCGATCGCGAAGCTGGTCGGCGAGCGTGCGTTCGCGAAGCTCAGCCCGTTCTCGTTCGCATCGGAACAGTAAGCCCATGAGCGCGCCGGTCTACCAGGAGATCAAGGACTTCATCCTGGCCCGCATCCACGCAGGCGAGTGGGAGGAGGGCGACCAGGTGCCGTCCGAGAACGAGCTGGCGCGCGAGTTCAAGGTGGCGCGCATGACCGTCAACCGCGCGCTGCGCGAGTTGACGGCCGAGCAGGTGCTCACGCGCATGAAGGGCGCCGGCACCTACGTCGCGCGGCCGAAGTACGAGTCGACGCTGGTGGCGATCCGCAGCATCTCGGAGGAGGTCGACGCGCGCGGGCATGCGTATCGCGCCAGCGTGCTCGGCCTCGAGACGATCCGCGCCGACGAGGCGCTCGCCGACGAGATGCAGGTGGCCGTGCGCGCGAAGCTGTTTCATTCGCAGGTGTTGCACTTCGAGAACGACGAGCCGGTGCAGCTCGAAGAACGATGGGTGAATCCGGCGGTCGCGCCGGATTACGCCGAGCAGGATTTCACGAACACGACGCCGAACCTGTACCTGATGCGCGCGGCGCCGCTGCAGCGGGTCGAGTACCGGATCGAAGCGGCGGCCCCGGCGCCGGAGCGGCGCGAGCAGCTGCGGATGGACGACGTCGAGCCGTGTCTGGTTTTACATCGGCGCACCTGGTCGCAGGGCGTCGTCGCCTCGGTGGCGAATCTGTGGCATCCCGGCAGCCGTTATCGCTTCACCGGGCATTTCTGATTCCTTATTGATATTCACTTTCCTTCGGGAGCAGTCGTCATGAACCATCCGAAACACATCGATCCCCGTCTCGATCCGACGCGCACGATCCGCGCGCCGCGCGGCAGCGAGAAGACCTGCAAGACCTGGCTGGCCGAAGCGGCCTACCGGATGATCCAGAACAACCTCGACCCGGAAGTCGCCGAGCATCCGCACGCGCTCGTCGTGTACGGCGGCATCGGCCGCGCGGCGCGCAACTGGGAATGCTACGACCAGATCCTCGCGTCGCTGAAGGATCTCGAAGAGAACGAAACGCTGCTGATCCAGTCGGGCAAGCCGGTCGGCGTGTTCCGCACGCACAAGGATGCGCCGCGCGTGCTGCTCGCGAACTCGAACCTGGTGCCGCACTGGGCGAACTGGGATCACTTCCACGAGCTCGACCGCAAGGGCCTGATGATGTACGGCCAGATGACGGCCGGCAGCTGGATCTACATCGGCAGCCAGGGCATCGTGCAGGGCACCTACGAAACCTTCTTCTCGGTCGCGAACCAGCACTTCAACGGCGATCCGTCGGGTCGCTGGATCCTGACGGGCGGCCTGGGCGGGATGGGCGGCGCGCAGCCGCTGGCCGCGACGATGGCCGGCTTCTCGATGATCGCGGTCGAATGCGACGAGACGCGTATCGACTTCCGCCTGAAGACGCGCTACGTCGACAAGAAGGCGACGACGCTCGACGAAGCGCTCGGCATGATCGAGGAAGCGAAGCGCACCGGCAAGCCCGTGTCGATCGGCCTGCTCGGCAATGCGGCCGACGTGTTCACGGAACTCGTCGAACGCGGCGTCACGCCGGACTGCGTGACCGACCAGACGAGCGCGCACGACCCGATCAACGGCTACCTGCCGCAAGGCTGGACCGTCGCGCAATGGCGCGAGGCGCAGAAGGTCGATCCGCAGAGCATCGTGAAGGTCGCGAAGCAATCGATGGCCGTTCAGGTGCGCGCGATGCTCGCGCTGCAGGACCGCGGCGCGGCGACGCTCGACTACGGCAACAACATCCGCCAGATGGCGCTGGAAATGGGCGTCGAGAACGCGTTCGACTTCCCGGGCTTCGTGCCGGCATACATCCGCCCGCTGTTCTGCGAAGGCAAGGGCCCGTTCCGCTGGGTCGCGCTGTCGGGCGATCCGGAAGACATCTACAAGACCGACCAGAAGGTGAAGGAGCTGATCCCCGACGATCCGCACCTGCACAACTGGCTCGACATGGCGCGTGAGCGCATCGCGTTCCAGGGCCTGCCGGCACGGATCTGCTGGGTCGGCGTGAACGATCGCTATCGTCTCGGCCAGGCGTTCAACGAGATGGTGAAGAACGGCGAACTGAAGGCCCCGATCGTGATCGGCCGCGACCACCTCGACACCGGTTCGGTCGCGAGCCCGAACCGCGAGACGGAATCGATGAAGGACGGTTCGGACGCCGTCAGCGACTGGCCGCTGCTGAACGCGCTGCTGAACACCGCGGGCGGCGCATCGTGGGTGTCGCTGCACCATGGCGGCGGCGTCGGCATGGGCTTCTCGCAGCACTCGGGCGTCGTGATCGTCGCCGACGGGACGGCCGACGCGCACGAGCGTCTCGGTCGCGTGCTGCTGAACGACCCGGCGACGGGCGTGATGCGCCATGCGGATGCCGGCTACGAACTCGCGCAGCAGACGGCCCGCGAAGCCGGCCTGAAGCTGCCGATGCTCGGCCGCTGAGCATGACGGCGCTCGACCAGGCGCCGGTGAACGCGACGATGATCCGCGCAGCGGATCTCGTCGCGTCGCCGTGGAAGAACGGCGGCGGCGTGACGCGCGAGATCGGCGCGTTTCCGCCGGGGGCCGCGCTCGACGCGTTCTCCTGGCGCGTGAGCGTTGCGGACGTCGGCACGGCCGGGCCGTTCTCGCGTTTCGACGGCGTCGACCGCACGCTCGTGCTGCTGTCCGGCGCGGGCATGACGCTCGCCGAAGCGGGCGGCACCCGGCACGTGCTCGACGCACCGCTGACCCGTGCGGATTTCGCGGGCGAGACGGCGATCGACGCGACGCTGCACGACGGCGCGACGCGCGACTTCAACCTGATGACGCGCCGTTCGGCCGCGCGCGGGTCGGTCGACGTGTGGCACGGGGGCACGCACCGCATCGAGCACGCCGACACCGTGCTGCTGTTCTGTGCAACGGGTGCGGTCGATGTCGAGATCGACGGCGCGCACCATGCACTGCAGGAAATGGACACGTTGCGGCTCGACGGGCCGCGGCGTGCGTTTGACGTCGTCGTGAGCGGAAGCGGCGCGCTGCTCGCCGTATCGCTCACCGTCGGCGAACGAGACTGAACGCATGAAACCGACTGTCTGGCATCACCTGAGGCTGTGTCCGCACGGCCATCCCGACGAGACGATCGACGACGCGGCGATCGCCGTCGACGAAACCGGCGCGATCGCGTGGCTCGGCGCGTTGTCCGCGCTGCCGCACGGCTATGCGCACTGGCGGCGCGAGGACCTGCACGGCGCGTGGGTGACGCCGGGCCTCGTCGATTGTCATACGCACCTCGTGTACGGCGGCACGCGTGCCGACGAGTTCGCGCAGCGCCTCGCCGGCGTCAGCTACGAGGAAATCGCGCGGCAGGGCGGCGGGATCGTGTCGACGGTGCGCGCGACGCGCGCGGCCGACGAGACGACGCTGTTCGTGCAGGCCGCCGCACGACTGCAGCCGCTGCTCGCCGAAGGCGTGACCGCGATCGAGATCAAGTCGGGCTACGGGCTCGACCTCGCGAGCGAGCGCAAGATGCTGCGCGTCGCGCGTCAGCTCGGCGAGCGCTTCCCGGTCACGGTCTATACGACCTTCCTCGGCGCGCATGCGCTGCCGCCCGAATATGCGGGGCGCGCCGACGCGTACATCGACGAAGTATGCGACCGGATGCTGCCGACGCTGGCCGATGAAGGGCTCGTCGACGCGGTCGACGTGTTCTGCGAACGCATCGGCTTCTCGCTCGCGCAGACCGAGCGCGTGTTCGAGGCCGCGACGCGGCGCGGGTTGCCGGTGAAGCTGCATGCGGAGCAACTGTCGAATGCGGGCGGGACGGCGCTCGCCGCGCGTTACCGCGCGCTGTCCGCCGACCATCTCGAATTTCTCGACGAAGCCGGCATCGAGGCGATGAAGGCGGCCGGCACGGTCGCCGTGCTGCTGCCGGGCGCGTACTACTTCATCCGCGAAACGCAACTGCCGCCGATCGAGCTGCTGCGCAAGCACGGCGTGCCGATCGCACTCGCGACCGATCACAACCCCGGCACGTCGCCGCTCGAATCGCTGCTGCTGACGCTGAACATGGGCTGCACGCTGTTCCGCATGACGGTGCCCGAGGTGCTGCAGGGCGTCACGCGCCATGCGGCCGCGGCGCTTGGCCGCGCGGATCGCCACGGCGCGCTCGAGGTCGGTCGCCAGGCCGATTTCGCCGTCTGGTCGGTTGGCTCGCTGGCCGAGCTGGCGTACTGGATCGGCCGGCCGCTGTGCGAGCAGGTCGTACGCGGCGGCACGACCGTGTTTCGCCGGATGAACGGATAAGTTTCGCGACGGATCGGGCCGGGCCGTGACGGCCCCGGTCCGGCCGACGCTTTGCATGGGACCGGACCCGGCGCGCGACCGCGCCGTCCGGTCGATCGCCGCGAGGCAGGCGCTGGGCGCGACGCGCGCGCCTGCCGGCCGCGGCACCGGGCCGGACGAGACGCTGACGCGCTCGATCCGGTCGATGAGGACTCGCCATGACCGATACCCTGTTGTTCGCGGACCATGCCTACCTGCCCGATGGCTGGCGCCGCAACGTGCTGCTGCGCTGGGACGCAACCGGCACGCTGACCGACGTGACGCCCGACACCGCTGCACCGGCAGGTGTCGCGCGCGCGGCCGGGCCGGTGCTGCCCGGCATGCCGAACCTGCATTCGCACGCGTTCCAGCGCGCGATGGCGGGACTCACCGAATACCGCGCGAATCCCGCCGACAGCTTCTGGAGCTGGCGCGACCTGATGTACCGCTTCGCGCTGAAGATCACGCCCGACGCGCTCGCGGCGATTGCACGCTGGCTGTATGTCGAGATGCTCAAGTGCGGCTACACGTCGGTGTGCGAATTCCACTACGTGCATCACGCGCAGGACGGCTCGCGCTATCCCCGGATCGCTGAGCTCGGCACGCGCGTGGTCGATGCCGCGCGCGCGGCCGGCATCGGCATCACGATGCTGCCCGTGTCCTACCAGTTCGCCGGCTTCGGCAACAAGCCGCCGCGCGACGACCAGCGCCGCTTCATCAACACGCCCGACGGCGTGCTCGAACTGCTCGACGCGATGCGTCGCGCGGCACCCGAGCACGGCGGGCTGCGCTACGGCGTCGCGCCGCACTCGCTGCGCGCGGTGTCCGAAAACGGGCTGCGCGTGCTGCTCGAAGGGCTGCCCGACGATGCGCCGGTGCACATCCACATCGCCGAGCAGACGGCCGAAGTCGACGACTGCGTTCGTGCCTACGGCGCACGCCCCGTACAATGGCTGCTCGATCGCTTCGACGTCGATGCGCGCTGGTGTCTCGTGCACGCGACGCACGTCGACGCGGCCGAGACGGCGGCGCTCGCGAAGCGTCGCGCGGTCGCGGGCCTGTGCTTGACGACCGAAGCGAACCTCGGCGACGGCGTGTTTCCGGCCGTCGACTATCTCGCGCAGGGCGGCGTGATCGGCATCGGCTCGGACAGCCACGCGTCGGTCGAGTGGCGCTCGGAGCTGCGCCTGCTCGAATACGGGCAGCGGCTCGTGCACCGTGCGCGCAACGTGCTGGCGAGCGAGTCGCAGGCGCACGTCGCCGATCGCCTGTTCGACGCGTCGCTCGCCGGCGGCGCGCAGGCGAGCGGGCGACGCATCGGCGCGCTGCGCGCAGGCTGCCGCGCCGACTGGCTCGTGCTCGATCCCGATCATCCGGCGATCGCCGAGCACGGCAGCGCGGCATGGCTGTCGGGCATCGTGTTCGCCGAGCACGGCGAGACGCCGGTGCTCGACGTCTACACGGGCGGCGAGCGCGTCGTGAGCGGCCGCCGCCATCGCGACGAAGCCGCCGCGTATGCCGATTACCGCGCCGCGCTGGCGCAACTGCTGCGCTGACGCGCGGCGACCGGCGCACGCTTCATGCGTGCGCCGGCAGACTCTTACGGTGATGCGACATGACTGAACAACCGGCTGTATTCACGCTGAAGCAGGGCACGCTGCCGCTGCTGATCTCGATTCCTCACGCAGGCACGCACATCCCCGACGACATCGCCGCGACGATGACGCCCGACGCGCGCTTCGTCGACGATTGCGACTGGCATCTCGAGCGGCTGTACGGCTTCGCGGCCGATCTCGGCGCATCGATCCTCGTGCCGTCGCACGCGCGTTACGTCGTCGACCTGAACCGTCCGCCCGACAACGAGAACCTGTATCCGGGGCAGGACACGACGGGGCTCGTGCCGGTCGATACGTTCGACAAGGCGCCGCTTTATCCGGCGAACGCGCTGCCCGGCAACGACGAGATCATGCGTCGCCGCGACCGTTACTGGCTGCCGTATCACGACGCGCTGCAACGCGAGATCGCGCGCCTGAAGGGCGAACACGGCCGCGTGCTTGTGTGGGAAGCGCATTCGATCCGCTCGCACGTGCCGCGTTTCTTCGACGGCCGCCTGCCGGATTTCAACTTCGGCACGTCGAGCGGCGCGAGTGCTGCGCCCGGCCTCGCGGAGGCGCTGGCTGCGCGCGTGCTCGCGCATGGCGGTTATATGGCCGTCGCGAACGGGCGCTTCAAGGGCGGCTACATCACGCGTCACTATGGCGTGCCCGACACTGGTGTCGAGGCCGTGCAGCTTGAACTGTCGCAAATCACGTACATGGAAGAGACGCGTCCGTACGCGTACGACGAAGCGCGTGCAGCGCGGATCGTGCCGCTGCTGCAGGCGCTCGTCGAAACCGCGCTCGCGCATCGTTGAGCACGGGCCGCTGCCATGCGGCAGCGCGGCGCGGCGGCGCGTCACGCCCCGTCGACACGTAGCAGGCAAGCCGGTGCAGCGCACAAAAACGGCATCGATCCCGCGCGGGTCGATGCCGTTTTTTTCGTCTGATCGATGTCGTCATCGGCACCTGAAAATTTGACGCAATTTTTAAGTGATATAAGCTGAATGTCAGGAAGTCGTCACGCGCGTGCCGGCGGCGAGGCCATCGACGATGGCCGGCCTGCACCGGAATCCGCCGCGAGACGTCTTGCTCACGTGCCGCCACGCGGCATTGCGACACGTGTCCTGTCTTCATCAGTCAGTCGAGTACGATCGTGAAAGCCGCCAGCCCTTCGATACGCCGGACGCGAAGTCCGTCGGCGGGCGCGCCGCCTCAGGCCGGGCCGAACCGGCATGCTGATCGCGGCACGCGCGCCGCCCCGTTACGCGAGCCTCGCTTCTTCGCCATTTCCCATCGCGGCCCGCGCTGCTTCAATCTCGTGACCGCGCACGTGTTCAGCGCGGTGCAGTGCGACGGCAGCGCATCGTTGTTGCCCTAGCGCCCCTTTCCGCTTCCGTCCCGGACCGCACCGCCTGTTGCCGCGGCGTTCGCGCGGCAGGCTCGCGCATGCGCTGGCGTTTGCGCGTGCGTTGCGCGATGGCGCGCGCGTGCAGCGCACCCGAGAACCTGCATCGTTGTGCGCGCAAGCGTGTCGCGCGCCATCACCGGAGAGACGCCGATGCGTGCGCGACCGATCGTAGCCGTGACCGCCGACCGCATCCTGCGCGGTGCGCATCCGAACCACACGGCGGGCGAGAAGTACCTCGCCGCCGTCGTCGACGGCGCCGGCGCGCTGGCGTTCGTGCTGCCCGCGCTCGGCGTGCGGCAGCCGGCCGACGCGATCGCCGGGGCCATCGACGGGCTGCTGTTGACGGGCAGCTATTCGAACGTGGAGCCGCATCATTACGGCGGCGCCGCGAGCGCGCCCGACATGCTGCACGATCCGGCGCGCGATGCGACCGCGTTGCCGCTGATCCGCGCGGCGATCGGCGCGGGCGTGCCCGTGCTCGCGATCTGCCGCGGCATGCAGGAGCTGAACGTCGCCTATGGCGGCACGCTGCATCAGCGGCTGCATGCGACGACCGGCTTCGACGACCATCGCGAACGACCGGACGATCCGCTCGAACGGCAGTACGGTCCCGCGCACGTCGTGCAGCTCGCACCCGGCGGCCTGCTGCAGCGGGTCGCGCACGGCGCGCACGAGGCGACCGTCAATTCGCTGCACGACCAGGGCATCGCGCACCTGGGCGCGGGGCTCGCGATCGAAGCGAGCGCGCCCGACGGACTGGTCGAGGCCGTCAGCGTGCGTGGCGCGCGTGCATTCGCGCTGGGCGTGCAGTGGCATCCCGAGTGGCGCTACGCGGAGCAGCCGCTGTCGCGCGACATCTTCGCGGCATTCGGCGCGGCGTGCCGCGCGCACATGACCCGCCGCATTCATGCGGCCGGCGGCACGACGCCGTCGCCGGCCGCATCCGACATCGACTGAACGAGGCCGATCATGCAACCCGAACTGAGCGAATTCCTGCGACAGCACCGCATCACCGAAGTCGAGGCGATCATTCCCGACATGGCGGGCATCGCGCGCGGCAAGATCATTCCGCGCAACAAATTCGAGTCCGGCGAATCGATGCGCCTGCCGCAGGCCGTGATGGTGCAGACCGTCACCGGCGACTATCCGGAGGACGGCACGCTGACCGGCGTGACCGATCCCGACATGGTGTGCGTGCCGGATCCGTCGACGATCTGCCTGATCCCGTGGGCGGTCGATCCGACCGCGCAGGTGATCCACGATTGCGTGCATTTCGACGGCTCGCCGGTCGAGATCTCGCCGCGTTACGTGCTGCGCCGCGTGCTCGACCTGTACGAGGCGAAGGGCTGGAAGCCCGTGGTCGCGCCCGAACTGGAGTTCTATCTGGTCGACATGAACGCCGATCCCGACTTGCCGTTGCGCCCGCCCGTCGGTCGAACGGGGCGGGCGGAAACCGGCCGCCAGTCGTATTCGATCGAGGCCGTCAACGAGTTCGATCCGCTGTTCGAGGACATCTACGAATACTGCGAAATGCAGGGCCTCGATATCGAGACGCTGATTCATGAAGTGGGCGCCGCGCAGATGGAGATCAACTTCGTGCATGGCGACGCGCTGCCGCTGGCCGACCAGGTGTTCCTGTTCAAGCGCACGGTGCGGGAGGCCGCGCTGCGCCACAACATGTATGCGACGTTCATGGCCAAGCCGATGGAAAACGAGCCGGGTTCCGCGATGCACATTCATCAGAGCCTCGCGGATATGCGCACCGGGCGCAATCTGTTCGCCGACGAAAACGGCGCCGTGTCGCCGCTGTTCCACAGCTATCTGGCGGGGCTGCAGAAGTACACGCCGGCGCTGATGCCGATCTTCGCGCCGTACATCAATTCGTACCGCCGCCTGTCGCGCTTCATGGCCGCGCCGATCAACGTGCAGTGGGGCTACGACAACCGTACGGTCGGGTTCCGGATTCCCCAGTCGACGCCGGTCGCGCGGCGCATCGAGAACCGGATTCCGGGCGTCGACTGCAACCCGTACCTCGCGTTGGCGGCGACGCTCGCCGCCGGCTATCTCGGCATGACGCAACAACTCGCGCCGACCGAGCCGATCGCATCCGACGGCTACGACTTGCCGTACCAACTGCCGCGCAACCTCGAGGAAGGTATCTCGCTGATGGCCGCGTGCGAGCCGCTCGCCGGCATTCTCGGCGACAAGTTCGTGAAGGCCTACCTCGCGTTGAAGGAGACCGAATACGAAGCGTTCTTCCGCGTGATCAGCTCGTGGGAACGCAGGCATTTGCTGCTGCACGTGTGAGCGTGCGGCGCTGTTTGACGGAGAAAACATGACCGATCGAAACGAAGCTTTTTCGCCGCACTCGACCGCCGATTTTCGCGCGCTCGACGCCGCGCACCACATCCATCCGTTCTCGGACATGGGCGCGCTCAATCGCGCGGGCAGCCGCGTGATCGTCAAGGCCGACGGCGTCTACCTGTGGGACTCGGACGGCAACAAGGTGATCGACGGGATGGCCGGCCTCTGGTGCGTGAACGTCGGCTACGGCCGCAAGGAACTCGCCGACGCCGCGTATCGCCAGCTGCAGGAACTGCCGTTCTACAACACGTTCTTCAAGACCACGCATCCGCCGGTGATCGAACTCTCCGCGATGCTCGCGGAAGTGACGCCCGCCGGCTTCAACCACTTCTTCTATTGCAACAGCGGCTCGGAAGGCA
>NZ_PREY01000038.1:0-66495 GCF_002959955.1 Burkholderia sp. BE12
GGCTTGGGGCTTGGGGCTTGGGGCGGAAACGCCGGTGGAGGCCGCAAGGGCCACCGCCTGACCGGCGATTGGCGCTCGAACCCCGTCCGACAAGGGTTTCGGCGGCATCGGGCCGTCACCCTCACCGTTGAAATGCACAGCGTTCCGATTGGTCGGCGGCGACGGATGTCCACAATGCCGCGCCCTTCGGCCGATCGGGCTCGCGCGCTCACCGTTCGATTGCACAGCATTTCGAGTGGCGTCGGGACCGGGATGTCCACATCCGGAAATCGACATGCGGAGCGCTCGACCAGCGACGCTCACCGTTGAAATTCACAGCTTGGCGAGTGGATGCCGGCGGCAGATATCCACATCGGAAACCGCGCGTTTCGTCGGTCCGACTTTCACCCTCACCGTTCGAATACACAGGGTCGAGAGTGGGCTTGCCGACCGAATATCGTCGTGTGAACACGCAGGCCGTGCGATTGCCGGCCCGCACTCACCGTTGAAATGCACAGGGCTTCGACTGGCTGCGGCGGCAGTTGTCCACGCGCGGATCCGCGCCGTCTCCCGGCCATACGCCCACCCTCACCGTCGAATACCACAGCGCGTCGAGTGATCGGACGGGCCGGATATCCACATGGCCGAGCGCGCGCGATCGATGGCTGACGCATGTTTCGAAGGGTACCGACACGGGGCAATCCATACCGGGCGCCACGCGTCACCCGATCGCACGCCGATGCTCACCGTCGAAATACACAGTGCCGCGAGTCGTTTCGGCGGACGGATATCCACACCGGCAGGCACCTCGTCTTCGTTCGCAACCTTGCGTCTGCGCCTGACAGGAACACCGCTTCGCGCGGCATCGCGGTCGAACGGCCGCATCCCGACGGACTACGCCCCGAGCGCGGGCGCACGCTCACCATTGAATTGCACAGCGCGCCGAGTCGCTGGAGAAAGCGGATAAGTGCGTCGAAATCCGCACGTCGCGAAGCACGCACCGGCGCTCACCGTTAGAATGCACAGCCCTTCGATTGGGGCCGGATATCGACGTCGCCCGGTCCGCATGCCGGGATCACGCACGCGCGCCATTCGGCTAGAATGCGCGTCGCGCCGAACCGGCTCCGGCCCGAAACCCGCGCCGGAGCAGGCGCACCGCCGGATCGGGCGCGACACTCACCATTGAATTTCACAGCATTTCGCTTCGTCTTGCCGCGAGTTGTCCACAACCCGCTTCATGTATCGCGCAGCATCCGGTCATCCTCACCTGTGAAAACCACAGGGCGCCGAGTCGTTTCGAAGCGCGGATATCCACAACCGGTGCGCGGGCGAATCTTCATCTGCCGAGCGACGGACAACTCGGCGCGCGACAACCGGGGAAAGCCGGAAAGGCTTGTCCGGACGGCCTCGGCGGCACACTCACCGTTCAAATGCACAGCGTTTCGAGTGGTCGCGGCGGCGGGTTGTCCACATCCCTTCGACGCTGCGTCATCGCGCCGGCACGTGCGCCCGGGCGAAGTTATTCCGCGATCGACCGGATGATCCTTGCCGGATTGCCGCCGACCAGCGTATTCGGCGGAACGTCCCCGGTGACGACGGCCGCGGCCGCGACGACCGCGTTCTCGCCGATCGTCACGCCGCCGATGATCGTCGCACCCGCGCCGATCCACACGTTCCGCTCGATCACGATCGGCTTCGCGACCACGCAGTCGCGCCGCCGCGAAGGCTCGACCGGATGACCGGACGTGATGAGGCTGACGTTCGGGCCGATCATCACGTCGTCGCCGATCTCGAGTCCGCCCAGATCGTAGAACGTGCAGTTCTGGTTGACGAACACGTTGCGTCCGAGCTTCATGCCGGTGCCGCCCGTCGCATGGAATGGCGGGATCAGTACGAAACCGTCGTCCACCTGCGTGCCGATCAGTTCACCGAACAATGCGCGCACGTCCGCCGCATCGTCGAACGTCAGGCGGTTGAGCCGCGCGGTGATCGCCATCGCCCGTTTGATCTCGGCCACCATGGTCGCCGATTCGGATGTCCTGCGCGCAATGATCGTGGTGCGATCGTCGTTTGCCATGCGTGATGGGTCTCCAGTAAATGCGGGGTTGCGTGATGGGTTGTCGATTGCGGGCGAGCGGCCGATTGCGTTGCCGGTGCACGGGTACTGCAGGATGGGCCGGGCACATTGTAGTGATGCCGATTTTCCGCCGGGATTTTCGAGAGTTTTCATAACTAGTTTTTGTATAACTAGTTATTTATTGAATTCCCGTCACATAAAGGCTTCACCGCAACTGAATCGGGCGCCCCTGGTCGGGAGCCGCTAGCCGGGCGCCCCTGTCCCAACCTCCCGGGCTCGGGTACGCTTGAGCATCCACCGGATCGACACCTGCACCCAAACGCGGAGGCGCGATGAAGCTCTACTACTGGCCGAAGACCCGGGCATTCCGGGCGCTGTGGATGCTCGAGGAAACCGGCGTGGTGTACGAACTCGTGCCGATCGACCTGCGCTCGCACGAACAGGGCAGCGACGCGTTCGTGCAGGTCAACCCGATGGCCAAGCTGCCCGCGCTCGACGACGGCGGCGCCCCGTTCGCCGAATCGGGCGCCGTGCTGCTTTATCTCGCCGACCGCTGCCCGGCTGCCGGGCTCGGCGTCGCGCCCGACGATCCGCTGCGCGGCCGTTTCCTCCAGTGGATGTTCTTCACGCCGACCTGCCTCGAACCGGCGATGGCCGAGAAATTCACCGGCGCGTCGGGCAATCCGGTCGCGTTCGGCTGGGGCAACATCGCGCGCGTGCAGCGGGCCCTCGCACAAGCACTCGCCCACGGCCGCTGGCTCGTCGGCGAGCGCTTCACCGCGGCCGACCTGCTGCTCGCGAGCACGCTGAAGATCGCGTTCGACGCGCATCTGCTTCCGCACGAAGGCGTGCTCGGCGACTACGTCGCGCGTGCCGAGGACCGCGACGCGTTCCGCCGCGCGGCCGCGATCGAACAGCGCGAAGCGGCGCGTCTGCTGCACGCGTGACGCGCAACGGGGCGGCGCCCCACCGCCCTTGATCACGCCTGCGCGGCCGGCCCCGCCGCCGACGCGCCCGCGTCGATCACCACGCCAGGCGACCCGCGCTCGTCGGTATCGATCTCGATCGGCACGACGTCGTGAAAATGCGTGTAATCGATGTGCGTGATGCCGTCCTCGTCGTGCATCAGGTCCACATAGCGGTGGCGCCAGCGGATCTCGCCATGCGCCCACGAATGACGCGCCTGCATGACTTGCGCGGTGGTCTCGTCCGAACCCTCGATCGTGATCAGCAGCGACGCGTCGCGCGCGGCGAGCGATTCGGGCGTCTCGCCGAACAGCGCGCTCGACTCGTCGATCACGTGCATCAGGTTCCAGCCGAGCAGGAAGACCGGATGCTCGTTGCGCACGAGCGGCAGGTCATGAATCTTGCGCAGCGAGTAGCCCTCGTGCGTGCCCTCGACGCGCATCAGCCGAAGTTTCGCCTGCGCCTCGGCAATCACGTTCTGGCGAGCATTCGCGGCGCGCACCATCAGCGTCATCCGGCCGTTCAGCGGCCGCACGATCGCGTAGCGCGCGAACAGGATCTTCGCCTGCGGCCGCGAAAAACGCGCGAACACGAGCCCCGTGGCCAGCGCGATGCCCGACATCCCGACGAAGATCTCGAACGTCGCGACGAGGTGCGCATAAACCGTCTGCGGATGCATGTCGCCGTAGCCGACGGTCGCGAGCGTCTCGACGCTGAAGAAGAACGCGCCGCCGAAGCCCGCCGGCGACTGGTTCGCGATCGACGCATGGCCGAGCAGGTAGAGCGTCGCGAAGCCGCCGTTGAGCAGCAGGAACAGCACCGCGAGCGACAGGAAGAACACGGGCCAGCTCACCGTCAGCGCGCGGTGATAGAAATCGCGCCAGCCGAGGGGCGGCATCCCGTATGCGATCACCGGCCGGGTGCCCGACCAGATCTTGCGGCCACGGCCGCGGGAGGCAGGGGAGGACGAATCGACATTCATCGCGCGGGGCCGGTTACGGGGAGGCGATGAGCGTAGCACGCGCGGCAGCGGTCGGGAATGCGGGCCGGTTCGGAACGGAAATCCGCCGGCTAGACGCAAAAAAAGCCGGCCGCACGAGCGGCCGGCTGCGTCGTCATGCGGACGCGCGCGTGGCGCGCGCCGCGATTACTTCCGGTCGACGATCACCTGATCGAACGTGCCGCCGTCGGCGAAATGGGTCTTCTGCGCGTTCGCCCAGCTGCCGAAGACCTGCTCGACGCTGAAGGTCTTCAGCGCCTTGAACTCGGCCGCATGCTTCTTCAGCACGGTCGCGTCGCGCGGGCGCAGATGGTGCTGCGCAATGATCTCCTGCGCTTGCGGCGTATACAGGTAGTCGAGATACGCCTGCGCGACCTTGCGCGTGCCTTTCTTGTCGACCACCTTGTCGACGACGGCGACAGGCGGCTCCGCCAGGATGCTCGCCGACGGATACACGGCGTCGAACTGCGCGCCCGAGGCGCCCGTGTCCATCAGCGCAACCTCGTTCTCGAACGTGACGAGCACGTCGCCGATGCCGCGCTGCGTAAACGTCGTCGTGGCGCCGCGACCGCCCGAATCGAGCACCGGCACGTTGCGGAAGATCGCCTTCTCGAAGTCGAGCGCCTGCTGGTCGGTCGCGCCCTTCTGCTTCTGGAAGCCCCATGCGGCGAGATACGCATAGCGGCCGTTGCCCGACGTCTTCGGGTTCGCGATGATCACCTGGACGCCCGGCTTCGCGAGATCGCTCCAGTCCTTGATCGCCTTCGGGTTGCCCTTGCGCACGAGGAACACCATCGTCGTCGAGTACGGCGAGCTGTTGTCCGGGAAGCGCGCGCGCCAGTCCTTCGGCAGCAGCTGGCCGCGCTCGGCGAGCAGGTCGATGTCGTTCGGCTGGTTCATGGTCACGACGTCGGCCTGCAGCCCCTGCAGCACCGACAGCGCCTGCGCGCTCGACGCGCCGTGCGACTGCTTGATCGTGACCGTCTCGCCGGTCTTCTGCTTGTAGGCGGCGGCAAAGCTCGCGTTGATGTCCTTGTACAGCTCGCGCGTCACGTCGTACGACACGTTCAGGATCGACGTGTCCGCGTGCGCGGCCGCCGCCGCCACGACCAGCGCCGCCGCCGCGCCCGTGTGCAGCCAGCGGCCGATCCCCTTGATGCTTGCCATCGTGATGTGCCCCGTTTCCAGTGGTGGTGAATGTGCGTGACCGCACGCGTACGCGCCGTCATCGAAACGTAAGCGGGCATTCTAGCGGCCGGGCGCAGCGCGCCTTCCAATCAGTCGTGGAAAGCAAATCTCGAATCCTGCTAAACGGAGACCAGGGCTCGCGCGCCCCGTCGCCCCGGTGTTAAGATCGCCGCTCAGCCCACTCACGGTTCATCCATGTCCGCTATCCTGCGCTCGCCCTCGATCCTCGCCGCCGTCGCGGCAGGTGCGCGCGCGGCCGGGCTGAAACTGAAAAAACGACTCCTCGACTGACGGGGACGTCGCGTCCCGTCAGGCGAATGCCGGACGGGATGCCCGCAGGTCGTTTCTTTCTCCTTGCATGCACGCCTCGCTCCGGCACTGCGCCGGCGGAACGGTTCCTTCCCACTCCGTTTCCATCATGAGGCTTTGCATGAACACACGTTTCGAAGGTATCTGGCTGCCGATCGTCACGCCGTTCCACCACGGCGAGGTCGATCACGCGGCGCTCGCGCGGCTCGCGCGCCACTATGCGGCCGCCGGCATCGCGGGCTTCGTCGCGGGCGCGACGACCGGTGAAGGCGTGCTGCTCGACGCGCGCGAACAGGACGCGGTGTTCGCGACGCTGCGCGACGCGGCGCCCGGGCTGCCGATCGTCGTCGGGCTGACCGCGAGCGCGACGCACTTCGCGACCGCCCGCGCGCGGGAACTAGCGGCGCTGCGCCCCGACGGGCTGCTCGTCACGCCGCCCGTCTACGTACGGCCGACGCAGGACGGCATCCGCCGCCATGTCGAGACGATCGTCGACGCGGCCGACCTGCCCGTGCTCGTCTACAACATCCCGTACCGCACCGGCGTGAACGTCGAACTGGACACGCTGCAGGCGCTCGCACGCGATCCGCGCGTCGCGGGCATCAAGGAATGCGGCGGCACGCTCGACCGGATGAGCCGGCTCGTGCACGACACGCCGCTCGCGATCCTGTCCGGCGACGACAACCAGAATTTCGCGGCGATGTGCGCGGGGGCACACGGCGCGATCGCGAGCAGCGCGCACGTGCTGCCCGAATGGCACGTGCGGATTCATGCGTTGCTGCGCGACGGGCGGCTCGCCGACGCGCGGCGCCTTTCGGTCGCGCTGCAGCCGCTCGTCGCGGCGCTGTTCGCGGAACCCAACCCGGCGCCGGTGAAGGCCGTGCTCGCCGCGCAAGGATGGTGCGAGGACGGGTTGCGGCTGCCGTTCGTGCCGGCGAGCGACGGGTTGCGGGAGAGGCTGGGCAGGCTCTGTGCGGCGCTCGAGGAAATCGAACCGCACGCTGCGGCTGCATGAACGGCCCGTCATGCATTGGGGGCCGGCGACCGCCGGCTTCCCGCCTGGCAGATTGTTTCAGACTGTCAGGACCACAGACATGCCGTACCGGGCGAGATGCCCATCGGCAGTGACGAGCTGCAGGGGGTTCATGCTGGGCCTGCGCAACGAGCAGCCGATCGAACGGGTCGCGATGATGGCTCGGCAAGTTGCGCACGGCTGCCCCGTGTACGGCCCGGACCGGCAGTTCGCGGAACCCGCTCGCCCGAAGCGCGCGGACTAGCCGATCCACATCGACATCGAGCTTCCCCAAGCCGGCCTTGATGGCGGCTTCCCAGATACTCGCGCTGCTGACGAACCGCTCGTCGGCATCCGAGATCAGCCTGCGCGCTCGGGCGCTGAGCTTTGGGTCATCGGTCACGCTCCACAAGAAGATGTGCGTATCGAGCAGCAACCGCATCAGCGCCCTTCGAAAGCAGCCAGCAAGTCGTCGGGCAGCGGTGCGTCGAAGTCGTCCGCAATCCGGACCTGACCTTGCAGGAGGCCAAACCGAACGGGCCGTTTGACGGATACGGACCGATCCCCGGATGCTGTCGGGTTCGAGATCGCGATTTCCTCGCCGGAAACCGAAACGTCGACTTGTTGCGATGGATCGGCCGTGGTGCCGGGAATATTTGCGCGTTGCATGATGACCTCCGCGTTGGATGCCACCACTGTAGTCAAGTCCGCCAGGATGATCCATTCAGCCGAACGGGGGATGCCAAACCGGATCTCGGCGGCTCATCACGCCGCGAGCGCCGCCGACGCCGGATCGCCCCACACGAGCGCCAGGTCGAGCTGGTTCGCATCGAGCCGGTCGAGCAGATCGGCGTTGCGCGCCACGCGCGCCTCGATCCGCACCTTCGGATGCGCACGCGCGAACCGCCCGAGCACGTCCGGCAGGATCGCCTCGCCGAAATCCTCCTGCAGCCCGACCCGTACCCAGCCGTCGAGATTCACGCCGCGCACGGCCGCGGCCGCCTCGTCGTTCAGCTCGATCATCCGCCGCGCGTAGCGCAGCATCGCATCGCCGGCATCGGTCAGTGCGAGCCCGCGCCCGGCTTTCACGAACAGCGGCGTGCCGGCCTGCTCCTCGAGCTTGCGGATCTGCGCGCTCACCGCCGACGACGAGCGCGCGACGCGGTCCGCCGCCTTCGCGAAACTGCCGAGATCCACGCCCGCGACGAGACTGCGCAGCGCCGCGACGTCGAAGTTGGGGCGCGCCAGCGCGGCGTCGGCCACCGCGAGCGGCTCGCCGCCGTCGCGCGGAATGTCTTGTCCAGGCATCTCAATCATCCTGTTTCATCGAACGATTAATCAAAAACTTTCCGATTTTCAGGATGAATGTAGGCCGCCAGACTGTGTACGTCAACTTCGAACCGGGCCTGCCGTCATGGATACCTCGTGCATCGCTTCCCCCTCTTCGCCTGCCCGCGACGTGCGCGGGCCGGCCCATCGCTGGCGCGTGCTGGCCGCCGGCGTCGCCGCCAACATGAGCTTTTCGGCCGCCGCGGCCGGCATTCCGACCACGGCCGTGTGGATGCGCACCGCCTATCACCTCGACAACGGCGCGCTCGGCCTCGTGCTCGGCGCGCTCGGCTTCGGCGTCGCGTTGTCCGAGCTGCCGTGGGGAATCGCCGCCGACCGCTTCGGCGACCGCCGCGTGCTGCTGACCGGGCTCGTCGCGACGGCCGCGATGCTCGCGTTGATGATGGTCACGATCGCCCCGACCGCGCACGCGGTGCCGCCGCTCATGCGCGTCGTCACGGCAATGGGGGGCGTCGGCCTGCTCGGCGGCAGCGTGAACGGGTCGAGCGGGCGGGCGGTGATGCGCTGGTTCGGCGAGCGCGAACGCGGGCTCGCGATGAGCATCCGCCAGACGGCCGTGCCGCTCGGCGGCGGCCTCGGCGCGGCGCTGCTGCCGGCGCTTGCCTCGCATGCCGGCTTCGCCGCGGTGTTCGGCGCGCTGATGCTGCTGTGCGCGGGATCGGCCGCGCTCACCTGGCGCTGGCTGCACGAGCCGCCCGCCGAGCCGGCCGCGGCGCACCTCGACACGCGTCGCGCCGCCCGCCGGTCACCGGCCGCCGGCCCCGCGCGCAACCCGCTCGCGAGCGGCCCCGTGTGGCGCATCGTGCTCGGCATCGGCGTGCTGTGCACGCCGCAATTCGCGGTGCTCACGTTCGCGACGGTGTTCCTGCACGACTTCGGCCGGCTCGGCCTCGCCGGCATCAGCGCGGCGATGGTCGCGCTGCAGCTCGGCGCGATGGCGATGCGCGTCTGGAGCGGCCGCCATACCGACCGGCACGGCAACCGGCGCGCGTACCTGCGCGGTTCCGTGTTCGTCGCGGCCGGGTCGTTCGCGCTGCTCGCCGCGGCGACGGCCGGCAGCCCGCACGTGCCGCTCGCCGCGATCGTCGCGATTCTCGTGTTCGCCGGCATCTGCGTGTCGGCATGGCACGGCGTCGCGTATACGGAGCTCGCGACGCTCGCGGGCGCGAACCACGCGGGCACCGCGCTCGGGATGGCGAACACGATCGTCTATCTCGGGCTGTTCGCGACGCCGCTCGCGATTCCGCCGCTGCTCGCCGCGAGTTCGTGGAGCGTGGTATGGCTCGCGGCGGCGCTGATCGCGGGCGCGACCTATCCGCTGTTCGCGGCGAAATAGCCGCCGCCCGTTTCACGCGGGCGGTGCCGGCGGTGCGGGCGGCACGGGCAGCGCGGCGAAGCTCCCGACGCCCGCGCCCCCGTCAAACCGCCTCGCGCGCCAGCGCACGCCGTGCGGCCGGCCGTTCGGCCTCGCGCTGCGCATGAGCGGTCCATGCCGGATGCCGCGTCATGTCGAGCCCGATCGCGACGCCCCAGCGATACAGCACGAGCAGGAACGGATCGACGATCGAATGCGCGCCCGGTTCGGCCCACGTGCGGCCGTCGGCGAGCGCGGCTTCGATCGATGCGTTCGCGGCATCGATCGTGCCGCGCCCGTGCGCGCTGATCGCGCCGTGCAGGGCCGGATCGTCGATGAAGCGGCCCGGCCGCCACAGCGCGCCGTAGCCGACGCCATGCACCCAGCCGACCAGCCAGGCGAGCCATTCGTGGCACCGCGCCTCGCGCAGCGGATCGCCGAGCGGCAGCAATTGCGCGTCCGGGTAGCGCCGCGCGAGATACGTGAGGATCGCCGGCGTTTCGGTCAGCACGCGCGGCTCGCCCGGAATCGCGAGCACCGGCACGCGCGCCTTCGCGTTGATCGCGAGGTAGCGCGCTTCGAAGTGCTGCCGCTCCTTCACCGAGACGATCTCGATGTCGAACGGCGCGCCGGTTTCCTCCAGCGCGATGTGGGCGGCGAGCGAGCAGGCGCCCGGCGAAAGATAGAGACGGTATGCGTTCATGGCGATGTGGCCCGACGGGGCTGTGGAAGACGGAACCGAGTGTAGGAACGCCTGCCGATGCGCGGCAAACGATGAATTGTCGTGCTCGGACATTAGTGTTACTAATACCCGCATGCGACGCATCCACCTCCCTCCGCTGCAGACGCTGCGCGCGTTCGAGACCGCCGTGCGGCTGCAGAGCTTCACGCGCGCGGCCGACGAGCTCGCGCTCACGCAGGGCGCGGTCAGCCAGCACATCCGCGCGCTCGAGGCGCAGCTCGGCTATCCGCTTTTCACGCGCGAACGCAACGGCGCGACGCCGACGCACGCCGCGCACGCCCTCGCGCTGCAGGTACGCCAGGGCCTGAGCGTGCTCGAACGCGCGTTCGAGCCGACGCTGGCGGTGCGCCGCCGCCCGCGCACCTGCGACGTGACGCTGAACGTGAGCGTGCTGCCGAGCGTCGCCGAGCGCTGGCTCGCGCCGCGCCTGCCGCGCTTCGCGGCCGCGCATCCGCACATCTCGATCTCGCTGCATCCGGACGTGGCGCTCGCGCCGCTGCGCAAGCGCGACCGCATCGACGTCGCGCTGCGCTACGGGCCCGGCACGTGGCCCGGCGTCGTCGCCGAGAAGCTGATGAACGAGACGATCTTTCCGGTCGCGAGCCCCGCCTACCGCAATCGTGACGGCGTCGTGCCGCGCACGCCGGCCGACCTCGTGCGCGCGACGCTGCTGCGCCATCCCGCGCAGCCGTGGGAACCGTGGTTCCAGGCCGCGCGGCTCGACCTCACCGAATCCGCGCGCGCACCGCGCTTCACCGATGCGAACGCGCTGATCGATGCGGCGCGGCAAGGCCGCGGCGTCGCGCTCGCGCGCCGCTCGCTGATCGAGCCCGAACTCGCGGACGGCACGCTCGTGCGCGTGTCGACGGTACGCATCACCGACGTGTACGCGCACTACGTCGTGTGGCGCCCCGGCCATCCCCGCGAAGCGGCGATCCGCACCTGGCTCGACTGGCTGCGCAGCGAAGTGCGGCGCAGGACGCCGCGGCGCTGACGCCGACGCCGACGCTCATGCGCGCATCGGCATCGCCACCTTGTCGAGCGTGATCGGCAGATCGCGCACCCGCACGCCGGTCGCGTGATAGACCGCATTGGCGATCGCGGCCGGCACGCCGGTGATGCCGATCTCGCCGATGCCGCGAATACCGAGCGGATTGAAATGCGTGTCGCTTTCGTCGACGAAACTCACGTCGAGCTCGCCGATGTCCGCGTTCACGGGGACATGATATTCAGCGAGATTCGCGTTCGTGAAGCGGCCGTGCCGCACGTCCAGATGCGAGCCCTCCTCGAGCGCGGTGCCGAACCCCCACACCATCCCGCCGATCAACTGGCTGCGCGCCGTCTTCGCGTTGAGCAGCCTGCCGACGCTGTAGACACCGACGATACGCGGAACGCGAAGCGTGCCGAGCTCGGCATCGACGTGCACTTCGGCAAACACCGCGCCGAACGAATGGGACGCATAGCGCGACTTCTCGTCGCCCGGCTTCGTCGTCGCCTGCGCGTCGATCGGCCGGCCGCCCGCGCGCGCGATCACCGCCGCGGCCGGATCGCGCCGCGACGGGTCGCCGCGATGCACGACCCAGCCGTCGTCGACCGTCACGTCGTCGGCCGCGGCGCCGTGCAGCGGCGAGCCCGGATCGGCGATCGCCAGCGCAATCAGTTGGGCGCGCGCCTGTAACGCGGCCTCGCGCACGGCCGGCGCCACGCTCGCCGCCGACTGCGAGCCGCCCGATACCGGCGCGCGCGGCAGGCTGGAATCGCCGAGCGCGAAGCGCACGTTCTGCGGCGCGAAACCGAGCGCGTCGGCCGCGACCTGCGTCATCACCGTGTAGGTTCCGGTGCCGATGTCCTGCGTGCCCGACGCGACTTCGGCCGTGCCGTCCGGCAAGATGCGCGCACGCGCCGACGCTTCGCTGCGGTTCGCCGGATACGTGGCGGCCGCCATCCCGAGGCCGATCAGCGTGTCGCCGTCGCGCATCGTGCGCGGCGCGCCGGTGCGGCGCGACCAGCCGAAGCGCCGTGCGCCGGCCTCGTAGCACTCGCGCAGCTTGTTGCTCGACCACGGCTTGCCGTCCTGCGGATCGACCTCCGCGTAATTCGCGAGCCGCAGCGCGACCGGGTCCATTCCGAGCCGCCACGCGAGCTCGTCCATCGCCGATTCCAGCGCGAACGAGCCGGACGCCTCGCCGGGTGCGCGCATGAACGTCGGCGTGCCGACGTTCAGCGACACGATCCGGTGCGTGGTCGCGTGGTTCGGCACCGCGTACATGATCCGCGCGGGCATCCCGCACATTTCCGTCCAGTCCTCGAACGTCGACGTCGTGACGATCGAGTCGTGACGCATCGCCGTCAACGTCCCGTCCTGGCGTGCGGCCAGCACGACGCGCTGTTCGGTGAGCGGCCGGCCGCCGACCGGGCCGAACATCTGCGGCCGCGTCAGCGCAAGGCGAACCGGGCGCCCCACCTGCTTCGCGGCCATCGCGCACAACGACACGTGCGACCACGACGAACCCTTGCAGCCGAAGCCGCCGCCGAGGAACGGCGAAATCACGCGCACCTGTTCCGGCGCGAGGCCGAACACGGCGGCCACCGCGGTGCTCGCGCCCGACACGCCCTGCGTCGCATCGTGCAGCGTGAGCGTCGGGCCGTCCCAGTGCGCCATCGTCGCGTGCGGCTCGATCGGGTTGTGGTGCTGCATCGGCGTCGTATAGGTGGCGTCGATGCGCACCGCACCTTCGCGCAGGCCGGCCTCGACGTCGCCGCGCTGCGTGTCCATCGGGCGCCCCTGCTGCTTCGGCGGCACGCGCGCGCCGCGCTTCGCCTGCGCGAAATCGAGCGCGGCATCGGTCGCGCGATAGCGCACCCGCACGGCATTCGCGGCGTCGGTCGCCTGCTCGAGCGTTTCGGCGACGACGACCGCGACGGGCTCGTTGCTGTAGCGCACCGTGTCGTCCTGCAGCAACGTGAGCCGGCGCCCGGCGGGCGGCGACAGCGGCGGCCGGCCGCCGTTGGGCAGCCGCATCGCGTTCTCGTGCGTGATCACCATCAGCACGCCCGGCATCGCGCGCGCGCGTGCCGCATCGATCGATTCGATGCGTCCGGCCGCGATCGTGCTCGTCACGAGCACCGCGTGCGCGAGCCGCGCATCGGGAAACTCGGCCGCGTAGTGCGCGCCGCCCGTCACCTTGAGTACGCCGTCGACACGGTCGAGCGGCTGTCCCGTCAGCGTGTTCATGCGGCACCTCCCGTCGCCGAAGCCGCCATTTTCACTGCGCGCACGATCGAGCGCTGCGCGAGCGCGACCTTGAATCCATTGCCGTCGAGCGGCCGCGCATCGCGCAACGCAAGCGCGGCCGCCTCGCGCAGCGTCGCGTCGGTCGGTGCGCGGCCCGCGAGATGCGCTTCCGCCTCCATCGCACGCAACGGCTTGTGCGCGACGCCGCCGAGCGCGATCCGCGCGTCGGCGACGCGCGGGCCGTCCATCCGCAGGGCCGCCGCGACCGACACCAGCGCGAACGCATAGCTCGCGCGATCCCGCACTTTCAGATAGTGCGCATGGTCGGCGAAGCGCGGCGGCGGCAAGTCCACCGCGGTGATCAGTTCGCCCGGTTCGAGCGTCGTATCGAGATCGGGCCGATCGCCCGGCAACCGGTGAAACGAGGTGATCGGAATCTGCCGTGCGCCGCGCGGGCCGCTCACCTGCACGACGGCGTCGAGCGCGGCGAGCGCGACGCTCATGTCCGACGGGTTCACCGCCACGCACTGCGGACTCGCGCCGAGGATCGCGTGCATCCGGTTATGGCCGCCGATCGCCGCGCAGCCGCTGCCCGGCGCGCGCTTGTTGCACTGCGCGAACGCGGAATCGTAGAAATACGGACAGCGCGTGCGTTGCATCAGGTTGCCGCCGACGGTCGCCATGTTGCGCAATTGCGCGGACGCGCCGGCAAGCAGCGCCTGCGACAGCAGCGGATAGTCGGCGCGGATGCGCGGATGATCGGCCGCATCGCTGTTGCGCACGAGCGCACCGATGCGCACACCGCCGCCGGGTAGCGCATCGACCGTATCGAGGCCCGCGATGCGCGTGATGTCGATGAGCGTGACGGGCCGCGCGACGCCGCCCTTCATCAGGTCCAGCAGGTTCGTGCCGCCACCGATGAATGCCGCGCCGGGCCGTTGCGCCGCGCGCACGGCGCCGGCGACGTCGGTCGCGCGTTCGTAGGAAATCGCTTCCATTGCGCTGCCCTCCGTCGGCTAGCCGTGCGCCGCATGCGCGGCGCGCACGGCGGCGACGATGTTCGGGTACGCGCCGCAGCGGCACAGGTTGCCGCTCATGCGCTCGCGGATCTCGTCGTCCGACAGTTGCGCGGGACCGCGCCGCACGTCGTCGGTGGCGGCACTCCCGGCGCCCGCCGCGAACTCGTCGAGCAGCGCGGTCGCCGAGCAGAGCTGGCCGGACGTGCAGTAGCCGCACTGGAACGCATCGTATTCGACGAACGCGCGCTGCACCGGGCTCAGCACGCCGCCGCGCGCCAGCCCTTCGACGGTCGTGATCCGCTCGCCTTCGTGCATCACCGCGAGCGTCAGGCATGCGTTGATGCGCCGCCCGTCGACGAGCACCGTGCACGCGCCGCACTGCCCGCGATCGCAGCCTTTTTTCGTGCCCGTGAGCCTGGCGTATTCGCGCAGTGCGTCGAGCAGCGTGACGCGCGGCTCGAGCTGCAGCGTGTACGCCCGCCCGTTGATGTCGAGATGCACGGGCCGCGCCGGCACCGTATCGCGGCGGGGCGCGGCCGGTGCGGATGCCGCGTGCGGCGGCTGCGGATGAACGTGCGAGGCGGCGCCGACGGTCGCCGCCGCTGCCGCGGATTGCAGGAAGCGCCGCCGCGCGGCGCTGGACGGCGTATCGTGCGGCAACGGCGGCGCCGTCGAATGGCCGGGCCCGAGCGGCGACGGGGCGGCGTCGCGCGCCGGTTCGGCGGGCGGAAAATCGGGTCGATCGCTGGACATGGCTTCTGCTCGCTCCATGGTTGAGGGACGCAGATGTGCCGCCCGTGCCCGGATGGCAGCGCGGGCGGCATGCGCAGCGGCAAAGAGCAATTCCGGTGCCGCGAACCCGCGGAGAGCCGCGCCCATGCGCGGTGCCGGCGCCGGTCCGCGACGCACACGCGCGATAGTCAGGCCGTGGCGCGAGTGACCCCACCTCCCTGACGCCACGCTGGCGCGCGGCTGGCCATTCGCTGACGAAGCGGCAATAACGCCCGGTTTTTGGGCGTGATCGGCCACCCATCGGTCACAAGTTGCCAGGCGCATGTGCGGTACCGCGCACGGCGCCCGCGTCACCGTGGCCGGGTCGCGGCGACGCGCGCCGTGTAAATGCGCGCAGCATCCGCCGCTGCTGGAAAATTCCGCCACGCGTGCCGGCGGATCGCCGCGAAGGCATTCGGTCAGCCTGACGACACCATGTCGCGATCGCGCCCCGATCGCGAACGATTCACCGAAACGTCGCATCGCGGCGGCATACTCGAAAACGTTTCCCGATCAGCCTGCCAGGAGAGAAGTCATGCGTCGCGTTTCCGTCGCCGTCGTTCTGTGTGCCGCCGTTTTCGTCGCCGCGTGCAGCGACGACGCACCGCACGACGCCAACGCCAACGCGACCGACACCGCGCCGCAGGCCGGCGCATCGGGCAGCGCCGCCAGCGCGTTCAACAGCGACACGACCGCGAACGCCGCCGTATCCGATGCCGCGCCGCTCGCACCGCCCGTCGTGCACTACCCGCCCGATGACGACGACGACGCGAAGCCCGCCACGAACGCGGCCGCGTCGAGCGCCGCCGCGTCGTCGCCGGGCTGATCCCGCCGCCGCGTGATATGAGTCGGTACCGCTCGGGGAGAGCGGTGGGCGCGTGCGTCGCGCCACCACCGGCATGACGTGACGGTCGGCGGCGACGCGAACGGTACGGTGTCGCGCCGCTTCGCGAGCCACGTCGGGCACGGCCGGCCGAGCGATTCGGACCCGGCCGCCGTCAGGGCCGCCTGCGCATCGCAAGCGCAACGGCCCGGCATGCGCCGCGCAGCCCGCCCGTCAGACCGCGTGCGCGAGCGCGCGCTCGACGAGCGCGACCTCGAAGCCGTCGTCCGCGTCGCGAAAGCGCAGCGGCGCCGCGCAATGAACCAGCGTGTCGATGAAGTATTTCGCGCGCGGCCACGGCCCGAAGCCGGCCGCCGTGTTGATGTGCCCGGCATCGCCGAGGTTCACGAACGCGCTGCCCAGGCGCTGCGCGAGCGTGCGCGCATCGGCGAGCGGCATCCACGGATCGGTCTCGCTGCCGATCACGATCGACGGCACCGCGAGCCGGCGCGCGTCGAACGGCCCGGCAAACGTGAATTTCCTCGGGCTGGCCGGCGCGACGAACAACACGCCCGCGACATCGCCCACATGCGGCCACTGCGCGAGCGCATGCGCGGCCGCGAGGCAGCCGAAGCTGTGCGCGGCGAGCACGAACGGGCCGCGCTCGCGATCGAGCAGCGCGCGCACCGATTGCGCCCAGCGCGCGAGATCGGGCGCGTCCCAGTCGTCCTGCTCGACGCGCAGCGAGCGCGGAAACTGCCGTTCGAGCCAGGTCTGCCAGTGAGCGCCTTCACTGCCGTGCAGGCCCGGAACGGTGACGAGCCGCGGCGGCCACGCCGATTTGCTGCATGCGCGCATGATTGCCCTCGCTTGCTTGAAGACGAGGTTCGATTGTGGCGTCGGGTACGCGGCGGCCGAACCAATATTTTGTGCTTTGCTTTTGCGCGGGGCGGTGACCGGCGGCGGCCCGGCGACGGCCCGGCGGCGGCGCAACGTGCCGCGAAACCGTAGAATGTGGGCTTCCCGTCAGCTTCACACGGAACCGGCCCGGCGCGTGACGCGCCGGCCGCCGTCAGGAGACGCCCGATGTCCGCTACGTCCGCCGGCGCGCCGCGCCCGGCTTCGCTCGCCATTCCCGTGACGCGCCTTTCCGGCGCGCGCGCCCTCACGCAATGAAGATCCTGTTCCATTCGCCGCATCAGGATGCCGGCGCATGGCGCGACGAGATCGCGCGTGCGCTGCCGGAAGCCGAACTGCGCGCATGGCAGCCGGGCGATACGGCCGCCGCCGACTACGCGCTCGTGTGGCGCGCGCCGCGCGAGTTCTTCGCGCCGCGCGACGGCCTGCGCGCGATCTTCAACCTCGGCGCGGGCGTCGATGCGCTGCTCGCGCTCGAGCGCGCCCATCCGGGTACGCTGCCCGCGCACGTGCCGTTGGTGCGACTCGAAGATTCCGGCATGGCGCAGCAGATGGTCGAATACGTGACGCACGCGGTGCTGCGCTACCTGCGCCGTTTCGACGAATACGACATGCAACAGCGCGAACGCCGCTGGCAGCCGCTCGAACCGCATGCGCGCGCGAGCTTCACCGTCGCGGTCCTCGGCCTCGGCGTGCTCGGCGCCGAGGTCGCTCGCGCGCTCGCGGCGCTCGGCCTGCCGGTGCGCGGCTACAGCCGCAGTGCGAAGCAGCTCGACGGCATCGCGACCTTCGCCGGCGACGGCGCGTTCGATGCGTGCATCGACGGCGCGAAGGTGCTCGTCAACCTGTTGCCGAGCACGCAGGACACCGACGGCATCCTGTCGGCGCGCGCGTTCGCGCGGCTCGCGCCCGGCGCGTACGTCGTCAACGTCGCGCGCGGCGCGCATCTCGTCGAAGCCGACCTGCTCGACGCGCTCGCGAGCGGCCAGGTCGCCGCAGCCACGCTCGACGTGTTCCAGCACGAACCGCTGCCGGACGACCATCCGTTCTGGCACGCGCCGCGCATCACGATCACGCCGCACAGCTCGGCCGAGACGCTGCGCGCGGAAGCCGTCGAACAGATCGCCGGCAAGATCCGCGCGTTCGAGCGCGGCGCGCCCGTCAGCGGCATCGTCGACTACGCGCGCGGCTACTGAATTCCGCCCTACAAAGAAACCAGGAGACAACCATGACGTTCCCCACCGCCGTCAAGATCGTCGAAGTCGGCCCGCGCGACGGGCTGCAGAACGAGAAGACCTTCGTGCCGACCGACGTGAAGATCGCGCTCGTCGATCGGCTGTCGCGCGCCGGCTTCCGCAACGTCGAGGCCGCGTCGTTCGTGTCGCCGAAATGGGTGCCGCAGATGGCCGACGGCGCAGACGTGATGGCCGGCATCGAGCGCCGCGCGGGCACCGTGTACTCGGTGCTCACGCCGAATCTGAAGGGCTTCGAGCATGCGCTCGCCGCACGCGCGGACGAAGTCGTGATCTTCGGCGCGGCGAGCGAGGCGTTCTCGCAGCGGAACATCAACTGCAGCATCGCCGAGAGCATCGCGCGCTTCGAGCCCGTCGCGAAGGCCGCGAAGGACGCGGGCCTGCGCCTGCGCGGCAGCGTGTCGTGCACGCTCGGCTGCCCGTACCAGGGCGAGGTGCCGGTCGCGTCGGTCGTCGACGTCGTCGAGCGCTTCGCGGCGCTCGGCTGCGACGAGATCGACATCGCCGACACGATCGGCGTCGGCACGCCGAAGCGCACGCGCGAAGTGCTCGCGGCCGTCACGCGCGTGTTCCCGCGCGAGCGCCTGTCGGGCCACTTCCACGACACCTACGGCCAGGCGCTCGCGAACATCTACGCGGCGCTGTTCGAAGGGATCGAGATCTTTCACGCGTCGGTCGCGGGCCTCGGCGGCTGCCCGTACGCGAAGGGCGCGACCGGCAACGTCGCGACCGAGGACGTGCTGTACCTGATGCAGGGCCTCGGCATCGATACCGGCATCGATCTCGCGCAGGTCGTCGCCGCCGGCGATTTCATCTCGAACGCGATCGGCCGCGCAAACGTGTCGCGCGCCGGTCGCGCACTGCTGGCCAAGGCGCAGAGCGCGGCCGACGCCGCGAACTGCGTCTGATCGCGGTCTTCCACGGATCCTCAACATGACGACACCCGCTTCATTCGATTCTCTCCCCGATTCCGCGCGACGCGTCGCGCTGCTGCTGCGCGAGCGCGGCCACGAGAAAGGCATCGTGATGCTGGCCGAAACCGGCAAGACGTCGGCCGAGGCCGCGGCCGGGCTCGGCTGCTCGGTCGCGCAGATCGCGAAGTCGATCCTGTTTCGCCGGCAGGCCGACGGCGCGCCCGTGCTGGTCGTCGCGAGCGGCGTCAATCGCGTGGACGAAAAGAAGGTCGCCGCGCAGGTGGGGCCGGTCGGCCGGGCGGACGCGAAGTTCGTGCGCGACCACACCGGCTATGCGATCGGCGGCGTCTGCCCGATCGGCCATCTGGTCGAACCCGTCACGCTGATCGACGCCGACCTACTCGCGCTCGACAGCCTGTGGGCCGCCGCCGGCCATCCGCATGCGGTGTTCAACCTGTCGCCGCACGAACTCGTGTCGCTGACGGGCGCGCCGATCGCGGACGTCGCGTTGCGGGAGCCCGCATGAGCGACGTGACGATGCCGGTCGCCACGGTCGCGTCGCCGTGCACCGACGTCTGCCGGATCGATCCGCGCACCGACTGGTGCGCGGGCTGCCTGCGCACGCGCGGCGAGATCAAGGGATGGCGTACGTCGGACGACGATGCGAGGCGCGCGCTGCTCGCGCGGCTGGACGCGCGTCGGCGCCTGATCGCGGGAAGCGAAACATAAAAAAAAAGCCGTTCAGCCTCAGGGGCGAACGGCATCGAGATCGGAATCCTGTGAACGTGATCAACGTCACAGCCCGCATCATACGAGCGACGCGGCCGCATCGCATCGGGTGTTTCCCTACAACTTCTTACAGCGCTTTCACGGCTGCGCGCGACGCCCGCGTGATGCCGTTTCGCGCGCAATCCGCGTTCCCGACACGCGCGTTCGACCGGGTGAGGCGCGAGCGCGCCGCCGCGCCGAATCGTACGACCGTTTCAGTTGCCGATCGCCGCGCGACGCGCGGGCACGATGCGCCAGCCGAGGTTCACGCCGGCCGCCGCGAGCAGGATCAGCAACGCGCCGAACACCTGCGTCCATGCGAGCGTCTGCCCGAACGCGACGCGATCGACGACGATCGCGACGACCGGATAGACGAACGACAGCGCGCCCGTCATCGCGGTCGGCAGCTTCTGGATCGCGCCGTACAGCAGCACGTACATCAGCCCCGTGTTGACGACGCCGAGCACGATCAGGTCGAGCCATTGTCCGGCCGTCGCCGGCAGCGTGCCAAAGTGCGCGAACGGCGCGAGCAGCAGGATGCCGAGGCCGGCCTGCAGCAACGCGAGCAGATGCGGCGGCGTGCCTTTCAGGTGCTTCGTGACGATCGACGAGATCGCATACAGGAACGCCGCACCGAGCGACAGCGCGACGCCTTCCAGATATTCGCCGGGCACCGCGAGCACCGCCGGCTCGACGCGCACCACGAACACGAGCCCGGCGAACGCGAGCGCGAGCCATGCAACCGTCGACGCGGTGATCCGCTCGCGGAACACGATCGCGCCGAGCGCGACGAGCATGAACGGATGGGTGTTGTAGACGGCGGTTGCCATCGAGATCGACGCGCGCGAATAGGCGGCGAACAACAGCAGCCAGTTCGCGACGATCGCGACGCTGCCGAGCGTCGCGAGCGCGAGCATCCGCGGCGAGAACAGCGAGCGGCGCAGGAAGCCGAACGCCGCGCAGACGATCGCGAGCGTCGCCGCGCCGAACAGGCAGCGGAAGAACACGACATTGGTCAGCGGCTGCCGCGACGACATCACGAGCCAGCCGATCGTGCCGGACATCAGCATCGCGACGATCATCTCGGCGGCGCCGCGGCGCATTTCATTCGAGGCCATCATGAACTCCGTTGAAGAGAGTGGATGACTTCGATTCTAGAAACTTGCTTTCGCCGGAACCACGGCTAAACTGAAGTGAATCAGCCGATTCACCTTCGAAAGCAAAGCGATCATGCCGAAACGCCTTTCCCCACCCGCCGTCGCGTCGCTCGACGCGACCGACCGCGCGATCCTCGCCGCGCTGGCCGACGACGCACGCCTCGCGACCAGCGAACTCGCGCGGCAGATCGGGCTGTCGGCGCCCGCGACCGCCGACCGCGTGCGGCGGCTCGAGGCGCAAGGCGTGATTGCCGCGTTCACCGTCGAGCTCGACCCGCGCGCGCTCGGCTATACGCTGCAGGCGATCGTCCGCGTGAAGCCGCTGCCGGGCCAGTTGCACCTGGTCGAGGAGTTGCTGCGGCGGATTCCCGAATTCGTCGAATGCGACAAGGTCACCGGCGACGACTGCTTCATCTGCCGGCTCTACCTGCGGACGATCGAGCACCTCGACGACATCCTGTCGAAGGTGACGGAGCGCGCGGAGACGAGCACCGCGATCGTGAAATCGACGCCCGTGCCGCGGCGCCTGCCGCCGCTCGTCGAAGACGACCACGCGCACCGCTGAGCCGCGGGCGGCCCACGTCGCCTGGCCGCACACGGCGCGCATCACCGAACCGCGGGCGGCACGCGCCGCCCGCACCCGCGGTCACACGGCCGGCTCGCGCGCGTCGAAGAACGCGAGCAGTTCGTCGATCAGCGCGACGGGCGCCTCTTCCGGAATGTAGTGCCCGCAGTCGAGCGCGCGGCCGCTGACGTCGCGCGCGACGCGCCGCCACTCGTCGAGCGGATCGAAGCAGCGGCCGACGACGCCGTGCTCGCCCCACAGCACGCGCAGTGGGCACGCGACCTTGTTGCCGCGTTCGAGATCCGCACGGTCGCGCTCGAGATCGATCGTCGCCGACGCGCGGTAGTCCTCGCACATCGCGTGCACGGCGCCGGGCTGCGCGAGCGCCGCCCGGTACGCGTCGAGCGCCTCAGGCGCGAACGGCGCGAGCCCGGCCGACCGGTTGCCCATCACGCGCTCGATGTACGCATCGGTATGCGCGCCGACCAGCGTCTCGGGCAGCGGCTCGGGTTGGATCAGGAAGAACCAGTGGAAATACGCGGTCGCGAACGCGCGATCGGTTTTCTCGTACATCGCGAGCGTCGGCGCGATGTCGAGCAGCATCATCCGCTCGACGGCATCCGCGTGATCGAGCGCGAGCCGGTGCGCGACCCGCGCGCCGCGATCGTGCGCGCACACGTGGAAATGCTCGAAACCGAAATGCCGCATCACGGCGACCTGGTCGGCCGCCATCGCCCGTTTCGAATACGGCGTGTGCTGCGCGTCGCTCGGCGGCCGGCCCGATGCGCCGTAGCCGCGCAGGTCGGTGGCGATCACCGTGAAGTGATTCGCGAGCGTCGCGGCAACGCGATGCCAGATCATGTGAGTCTGCGGATGTCCGTGCAGCAACAGCAGCGGCGGACCCGCGCCTCCTTTGACACCGAAAATGTCGGTGTCCTGCACCGTCACGCGAAACGGTGCAAACGCCTCAAACGACATGGTTTGTTTCTCGTTGGTTTGTTATGGCGGCTATTTTAGAAGCGCCGGTGCGTCTTCAGAGCGGCGTAACCGCCCGAAACCGTAGAAAGAGAACACTCACTCGATTGCCGGCACACCGCGGAATTTGTTAAGCTCGCGTAGAATCGCACGACCGTTCGTATTAATATGAACAACCGATCGCGGCGCTACACTCGAATCGATCGTTCGACCGCAACGCCCCCGGAGACTGGAGACATCACATGGCATTGCCCACCGTC
Organism: Burkholderia sp. BE12; assembly: GCF_002959955.1. Classification (NCBI taxonomy): domain Bacteria; kingdom Pseudomonadati; phylum Pseudomonadota; class Betaproteobacteria; order Burkholderiales; family Burkholderiaceae; genus Burkholderia; species Burkholderia sp. BE12. The sequence goes on from NZ_PREY01000038.1 coordinate 22,636, forward strand.
CTGCAGAACCTGACGCTGCCCGTCATCGCGTCGCCGATGTTCATCGTCAGCTACCCCGAACTCGTGCTCGCGCAATGCAAGGCGGGCATCGTCGGTTCGTTCCCCGCGCTCAACGCGCGCCCGGCCGAACTGCTCGACGAGTGGCTCACGCAGATCCAGTCGGAACTCGCCGACCATCGGGCAAAAAATCCCGATGCGGTGATCGGCCCGATCGCGGTCAACCAGATCGTCCACCAGTCGAACGCGCGGCTCGAGCACGACGTGCGCGTGTGCGTCGAGCACAAGGTGCCGATCTTCATCACGAGCCTGCGCGCGCCGGCGCGCGAAATCGTCGACGCGGTGCACGGCTACGGCGGCATCGTGCTGCACGACGTGATCAACCTGCGCCACGCGCAGAAGGCGCTCGAAGCCGGCGTCGACGGGCTGATCCTCGTCGCGGCCGGCGCGGGCGGCCACGCGGGCACGACGTCGCCGTTCGCGCTGGTCGGCGAAGTCCGCAAGATCTTCGACGGCCCGATCGTGCTGTCCGGCTCGATCGCGAACGGCGGCTCGATTCTCGCCGCGCAGGCGATGGGCGCCGACTTCGCGTACATGGGCACGCGTTTCATTGCGACGCAGGAAGCGCATGCGATCGACGACTACAAGCACGCGATCCTGAACGCGAAATCGTCGGACATCATCTACACGAACCTCTTCACGGGCGTGCACGGCAACTACATCCGCGAGAGCATCGCGAAGGCCGGCCTCGATCCGGACGCGCTGCCGGAATCCGACAAGACCAAGATGAATTTCGGCAGCGACAAGACGAAGGCGTGGAAGGACATCTGGGGCGCCGGCCAGGGCGTCGGCCTGATGGACGACCTGCCGAGCGTGGGCGCGCTCGTGGAGCGGCTCAAGCGCGAGTACGACGACGCGAAGGCGCGGCTCGGCATCCCGCGCTGACGGAGGCGGCGGCCGTCGCGGCCGCCAGCGGCGCGAGCGCGTCGAACCCCAAAAAAAAGCGCGAACCGCAACGGTTCGCGCTCTTTTATTGCCCCGCCGCGGCGGACGGCACGGCTCAGACCGCGCGCTTCATCCGAGTGATCGGCAGCACGCGCAGGTGCGATTCGATCGACGGGCACAGCGACTGCCCTTCGAAACGCGCGGCCAGGAAATCGACGAACGAGCGCACCTTCGCGGATACGTGACGACGGCTCGCGTACACCGCATAGATCGGCGCCTCGTGCGGCGACACCGAATCGAGCAGCAACGGCACGAGCCGGCCCGATTCGATGTCGTCGCCGACCACTTCGGTGCCGAGCAGCGCGATGCCCGCACCGGCGAGCACGGCTGCGCGCAGCCCTTCGAGATGGTTCACGATCAGGTTGCCGTTCAGGCTCACGCGCGACGCGGCGGCCGCGTCGATCACCAGCGAATCGAGCATCGTCGAATTCGAATCGCGCCGCAGGTAATTGTGGTGCGCGAGATCGGCGATCGTCTGGGGCGTGCCGCGCTTGTCGAGATACTCGGGCGACGCGACCAGCAGGATGTGCGCGGTCGCGATCTGCCGCGCGACCAGCGACGACGATTTCAATCCGTTCGGCGCCGCGCGCACCGCGACGTCGTAGCCTTCCTCGATCAGGTCGACCACGCGATCGGACAGCGTCATGTCGACGGTCACGTCCGGGAAGCGGCCCGCGTAATCGGTGACGGCCTGCATCACGTGCCGCAGCCCGAACGCGGACAACGACGTCACGCGCAGCCTGCCCTGCGGCACCACGCTCGCGGCGCCGACGGCCTGGCCGGCTTCGTCGAGTTCGGACAGCGCCTGCACGAGGCGCTCGTAGTATTCGCGTCCCGCCTCGGTCGGCGCGACGCGTCGTGTCGTGCGATGCAGCAGCCGCGCGCCGAGCTGCTGCTCGAGGTGCATCACGTGCTTGCTCGCCATCGCCGCCGACATCTGCATGCGCTCCGCCGCGCCGACGAAGCTGCCCACTTCGACGACGTAGCGAAACACATTCATGCTGACGAGGGTATCCATCGAACTAGCTCGCAATCCCGGGGGAATCAACCAATTACGGGATAGGGTAACAAAGGCGAGGAAACAGAAAGGTCAAGAAAGGCAAAACGGCGCCGCGGGTGGCGGCGCCGTTTCGGGCGGGAAACCATGCAGCGGGCACGCGCGATCGACGCGCGCGGCCGCCGCACCGATCGCGCGGGCGCGTCAGAACTTCGCGCGGATGCCTGCGCCGAACGTGTTGCCGGTCGACAGGCCGCTGATGTGGTCGTTCATGTAGGCCGCGTAGACGTCGGTGCGCTTGGACAGCGGATAGTCGTAGCCGACGGCCCAGGTCTGGCGCGTCTGGTCGAGGCCGCCCGCGTCGCGCGAGTACGCATACGACGCCATCGCGTTGCCCACGCCGATCGGCACCGACACGCCGCCCTGCGCGGTGTTCACGTGCCAGCTGCCCGCAACCTGGTCGTTCTTCGTATACATGTACTGGCCGAACAGCTTCACGAGCTTCAGGTCGTAGGTCGCGCCGACCAGCGCGATACCCTGGCTCTTCATGCCGGTCACGAGCGCGCTCAGATCCTGCGGGCCGTTGTTGAAGTTCACGTACTGATACACGGCGGTCGCCGCGAACGGGCCGTTCGCGTAGTTGAACTGCGCGCTCCACTTCTTCGAACGGTTGTCGCCGGCCTGGTTGCCGAGTGCGTACATCGCGCCGAAATTCAGGCCACCGAACGAAGGCGACGTGTACGACAGCGCGTTGTTCCAGCCCGAATCGCCGACCGCGCCCTGGTCGCTCGGATAGGTCGGGAACGTGCCGAGGCCGAGGAACACGTGGTACACCATCGGCGAGAAGGTGTACGAGTCGTAGAACGGGTTGAACAGGATCGTCGACAGGAACAGGTGCGTCGTCAGGCGGCCTGCCGTCACCGTGCCGTACGGCGAGCTGATGCCGACGTACGCGTTGCGCGCGAAGAACGTGTCGCCCTGGAAGCGGCCGTACTGGCCGTTCTGCGCACGGAAGAAGCTCTCCAGCGTGAAGATCGCCTTGTAGCCGCTGCCCAGATCCTCGGCGCCGTGCAGGCCCCAGTACGACGTCGACATCCCGCCCCCCGACACGTTCCATGCGCGATCGCCGCCCGGGAACTTGGTGGCGCCGACCCATTCGTCGACCTGACCGTAGAGCGAGACGCTCGACTGCGCGTGGACGGGTGCGGCGGCCGCCACGCAGGCGGCTGCGGCGATCAGCTTGACGGACGTGCGCGACGCACGGCGGGCGAATGCTTTCATGGGATCTCCAGGTTTTGTCGAATAGTCGATAAGTGGCGCGAGCGTTGTTGTTTGGAGCCGAGTGCTTGCGTCGTATGGGGCGCAGCCATCTTTACGGATCATTCGTCCGGCCAAAATTGCGCACACTTATTGCTGGTATAGCGCCAGCATTAACTTCGCGGAATGTATCCATGGCCGGATGCACGGCGGCGGCCCGGCGCGAACGCGGTCGCACGGGCGAGCGGCGGCGTGGCATGCGCGTGCCGGGCGCGAAAGATAGCGCAATGCGGCGGGAAAATCAGCGGAAATCTGCGCGCGACTGTGGCGAATTCGCATCAGCCGGCAAGGGGACGAGCGCCGGGGCGCTCAGTTTCGGTAGAACGGGGAGAAAGAAGGCGAGTGCGCGGACTCTTCCTGCGAGCGGGGCGGCGGCATCGGGCGGCCGCCGCGCTCCTCGTTGTAGCGGGCGACGTCGGCGCGGATCGAGCCGGCCCGCAGCGGGACGTTGCCGCCGCCCGGCGGGCGCGGCATCTGGCGGACTTCGGCGCTGATCGGCCGATATGGGCTTTGCGCGGCGTAATGGCCGTACGACGGCGTCGGGCGCAGCCCCCAGCGGGAGCCGGAGCCGTTCACGCCGCCGGGATGCACGCCGGCAGGCGGAGGAACGCGGCGCCAGACCGGGCCGCCGACGGAGCCGCCTGCCGGCTGACCGTACGCGCGCATGTCGCCGCCGCCGAAGCCTTGGCCGCCGAACCCGTGACCGCCGTGGGGCGGCTGGGCCAGCGCGAGCGGCATCAGCAGCGCGCCGAGCACGCCTGCCGCCCATCGTCCGATCTTCCGTTTCAGCCGTTCCGTCATCGTTCCGTGCCCATCCACGCCCGCCGTCGGCTCCTTTCGGCCGACCCAAGGCTTTCAGCAGTAATTTATGAGCGGGGCGAAAGTGTGTCGAGCCAAAAAGTGTTATGTCGCCGGCATCGGTGTAACACCATGTTACTGCTAGGTTTTTTCGCTTCGGCGCGCGATCGCGACAGAACATTCTTCTGCGGTTTCCGGCCTGGCCGGGCAGGCGCGCCGGCCGCCGCTTCATGCGATCGATTCATCAATCGATTCACACAATGAATTTGTGTAGTGAATCGCCAACCGGGACAATGGCGTCATTCGCGCGCGCGACGCGCGCTTTCGCCGCTTCCGATTCGAGTTCCCGATGGCCCGTCCCCGTTTTCTTCCCGACAACTTCACGCTCGTGCTCGTGGGCACCGTCGTGCTCGCGAGCCTGCTGCCCTGCCGCGGCCCGGCCGCCCATGCGTTCAACTGGGCGACCAACGTCGCCGTCGGCCTGCTGTTTTTCCTGCACGGCGCGAAACTGTCGCGCGAAGCCGTCGTCGCGGGCGCGACGCACTGGCGGCTGCACGCGGTCGTGCTGCTCAGCACGTTCGCGCTGTTCCCGCTGCTCGGCCTCGCGCTGAAACCCGTGCTGCAACCGCTCGTCACGCCGACGCTGTATGCGGGCGTGCTGTTCCTGTGCACGCTGCCGTCGACGGTCCAGTCGTCGATCGCGTTCACGTCGATCGCGAAGGGCAACGTGCCGGCCGCCGTGTGCGCGGCATCGGCGTCGAGCCTGCTCGGGATCTTCGTCACGCCGGCACTCGTCGGGCTGATGATCACGTCGCAGTCGGCCGCGGCCGCGTCGCCGTGGAGCACCGTCGGCAGCATCGTGATGCAGCTGCTCGTGCCGTTCATCGCCGGGCAGTTGCTGCGGCCCGTGATCGGCGGCTGGATCGACCGCAATCGCGGCGTGCTGCGCTTCGTCGATCAGGGCTCGATCCTGCTGGTCGTCTACGTCGCGTTCAGCGAGGCCGTCAACGAGGGGCTGTGGCGCCAGATTCCGCCGCGCGCGCTCGGCGGGCTGCTCGTCGTCAACCTCGTGCTGCTCGCGATCGCGCTGCTGCTGACCGCGTTCGTCAGCAAGCGGCTCGGCTTCAACCGGGCCGACCAGATCACGATCATTTTCTGCGGATCGAAGAAGAGCCTCGCGGCCGGCGTGCCGATGGCGAAGGTGATCTTCTCGGCGAACGCGGTCGGCGCGATCGTGCTGCCGCTGATGCTGTTCCACCAGATCCAGTTGATGGCGTGCGCGGCGCTCGCGCAGCGCTGGGGCGCACGCGACACGAGCGGCGAGCACGAGGGCGGCACGACGGCCGCGTCCGGCGCGCTGAGCACGAGCAAGCGCTGATGCGTCCGGGGGGCGCGATGGCCGCTGCCGGCGGCTTTCCGCCTCTCGCCTCTCGCCTCTCGCCTCTCGCCTCTCGCCTCTCGCCTCTCGCCTCTCGCCTCTCGCCTCTCGCCTCTCGCCTCTCGCCTCTCGCCTGCCGCCTGGCGCCTGCCGCTTCCCGCTTCCCATCCACCGCCCCTTCCACCCCCAGCCCCGTCCAGCGCGATGCACCAGCAACGCCCATCGCGTCACGAAATCTTCATTCAATTCTCCGCGAGCGGTGCCGTTAAGCTGGGCGTCCCGTCGATTCGGCTACCCTCGCCCATGCCCGCGCTCCACTCCGATCCCGCTGTCGCCCGCACCACGCGTCTGATCGCGGATCGCGCGCTCGCCGCCGTTTTCCAGCCGATCGTCGATCTCGGCTCGGGGACGGTCGTCGGTTACGAAGGGCTGATCCGCGGGCCAAGCGGCACCGACCTCGAGCCGCCCGCCGCACTGTTCGCGCAGGCCGCGCGCGAAGGCGAAACCATCGCGCTCGAACGGGCCGCCGCGCTCACCTGCCTCGACGCGTTCGCGGCGCTCGACTGCGACGGCAAGCTGTTCCTCAATTTCAGCGCGGGCACGATCCTCACGCTCGCCAGCGAACGCGAGCGCGCACGCCAGTTCCTCGGCCGCGCGCGGATCGGCGCCGAGCGCATCGTGATCGAGCTCACCGAGCAGAACGCGACCACCGACGTCGCGCACATCGGGCCGGCGGTCGCGTCGCTGCGCGACGCCGGCGTCCAGTTCGCGCTCGACGACTACGGCACCGCGAACGCGAGCATGAACCTGTGGCTGCGCCTGCACCCGGACGTCGTGAAGATCGACCGCTTCTTCATCCACGACATCTCGCGCGATCCGCTCAAGTTCGAGGCCGTGAAGGCGATGCAGCACTTCGCGCACGCGAGCGGCGCTAAGCTGATCGCGGAAGGCATCGAGAACGAATGCGACCTGATCGTCGTGCGCGACATGGGCATCTGCTGCGTGCAGGGCTTCCTGCTCGGCCGGCCGAACGCGCAGCCGTCGCGAGTAGTCGCGCCGGCCGCGCGCGACGCGATCCGCGCGCCGCACATCGCGGTGTTTCCCGGCGTGACGCGCGCGGTGCGGCCGGCCGGCACGATCGCCGGGAAGATGCTCGTGCCCGCCCCGGCGCTGCCGCGCGACGCGACCAGCAACGACGTGCTCGAGCTGTTCAACCGGATGCCCGACCTGCACGCGGTGGCGCTCGTCGAGCGCGGGCGGCCCGTCGCGCTCGTGAACCGCCGCGGCTTCATCGACCGTTTCGCGCTGCCCTATCACCGCGAGGTGTTCGGGAAGAAGCCGTGCCTGCAGTTCGCCAACGATGCGCCGCTGATGATCGACAACGCGACCACGTTCGAGCAACTCGCGATGCTGCTCGCGAGCCACGACCAGCGCTATCTCGCGGACGGCTTCGTGATCACCGAACACGGCCGCTACGTCGGGCTCGGCACCGGCGAGAGCCTCGTGCGCGCGGTGACCGAGATGCGCATCGAGGCCGCGCGCTACGCGAATCCGCTGACGTTCCTGCCCGGCAATATCCCGATCAGCGCGCACATCGACCGCCTGCTCAAGCGCGACGCCGGCTTTCATGCGTGCTACGTCGATCTGAACCAGTTCAAGCCGTTCAACGACCAGTACGGCTACTGGCAGGGCGACGAAGTGCTGAAGTTCGCCGCGACGGTGCTGGCCGGCGTGTGCGATCCGCAGCGCGACTTTCTCGGCCACGTCGGCGGCGACGATTTCCTCGTGCTGTTCCAGCGCGACGACTGGCGCGAGCGCGCCGCCGACGCGATCGCGCGCTTCAACGACGGCGCGCAACTCTTCTACACGCAGGCCGACCGGCAGGCGGGCGGGCTGCACGGCGAGGATCGCCACGGCAACCCGGCGTTCTTCGGCTTCGTGACGATGGCGATCGGCGCGGTCGGCGTGCCGGCCGGCGCGCACGGCGCGAAACGTTACGGCAGCGACGAAATCGCGTCGGTCGCGGCGCTCGCGAAGCGGCGGGCGAAGCAGCAGCCGGACGGGCTCGCGGTCGTCGACCTCGATGCCGGCCGCGCCGCACTGCGCCATCGCGGCGAACCGCCGGCCGTGGCAACGGCGATGGCGACGGGCTGAACGAAGGATGGCCATTGGGTGCGCACGCAAAACGCCCGCGCACCAGGCGACCGGCCCGATGCCCGTCCCCGTCCGGTGCAAGCTCGGGCCGTGGCGCAACGGCTTGCCGCCGTCGCACGCGCAGGCCGCGGCGCGCCGAGCCCTCATGCTGGCCCGCGGCGCACGCACCGGCTGCCGCCGCTTTCTCCCACGCTCCGCGGCCATCGCCGGACATCCGCACGCCCACCTTGCCTTTTTCTCGTTTTGTTTAGTATTTTTAGTAACGGCGTTTTCGCAGATTAGCGCCTAAAAAGCCGTTACTTTCGGGTATTCCCCGGTTATCCGGCCCGAATTCCGCGATACGTTTTACTATACAATCGCTTCCACCCTAAACAAACGGACCCCGAACGATGGGTACGACCATTCGCGATGTGGCGCGGGCGGCAGAGGTTTCGATCGGCACCGTCTCCCGCGCGCTGAAAAACCAGCCCGGCCTGTCCGAGGCCACGCGTGCGCGCATCGTCGAGATCGCGCGGCAGCTCGGCTACGATTCCGCGCAGTTGCGGCCGCGCATCCGCCGGCTCACGTTCCTGCTGCACCGCCAGCACAACCGCTTTCCCGCGAGCCCGTTCTTCTCGCACGTGCTGCACGGCGTCGAGGACGCGTGCCGCGAGCGCGGCATCGTGCCGACGCTGCTCACGGTCGGCCCGAACGACGACGTGCTGCGCCAGATGCGCCCGCACGCGCCCGACGCGATCGCGGTCGCCGGCTTCATCGAGCCCGAGACGATCGAGGCGCTCGCCGCCACCGGCCGGCCGCTCGTGCTGATCGACCTGTGGGCGCCCGGCTTGCGCTCGGTCAACATCGACAACGCGACGGGCGCGGCGCTCGCGATGAGCCATCTGCTCGCCACCGGCCGCTCGCGGATCGCCTTCATCGGCGGTTCGGCCGCGCACTACAGCATCGCGCAGCGCGCGATCGGCTATCGGCGCGCGTTCTTCGAAGCCGGGCGGCTGTTCGATCCGGCCTACGAAGTGACGATCGACGCGGGGCTCGACCCCGACACCGGCGCCGCACGGGCGATGGAGCAACTGCTCGACGCGCCCGGCCCGCGCCCGGAAGCCGTGTTCGCGTACAACGACGCGGCGGCGCTGGCCGCGCAGCGCGTGTGCATCGCGCGCGGCCTGCGGATTCCGGACGACATCGCGATCGTCGGCTTCGACGACATCCCGGCCGCCGCGCACGCGAGCCCGCCGCTCACGACGCTCGCGGTCGACAAGGAAGCGCTCGGCCGCCGCGGCGTCGAGCTGCTGCTCGCGGAATCGCCCGAGCGCACCGAGATTTCCCTGCCCGTCGAGCTGATCGTGCGGGCCAGCAGCCAGCCCGCCAGCTCCCCGGCACTCGATATCGCCACGGTCCAAGAATCATGAACATGCCCCCGGTCCAATCCCGCGCCGCCGCGCCGCTCGGCCAAGCACAAGCCGCCCCGTTCGTCGCGAGCTTCCGCGACCCGTCGTTCCTGCTGTCGCACATCGAAGACACGCTGCGCTTCTACGCGACCCACGCATTCGACCCGACGGGGGGCTTCTACCATTACTTCCGCGACGACGGCACCATCTACAACCGCACGTCGCGCCACCTCGTCAGCACCTGCCGGTTCGTCTTCAACTACGCGATGGCGTACCGCCATTTCGGCGATCCGCGCCATCTCGACTACGCGCGCCACGGGCTGCGCTTCCTGCGCGACGCGCACTGGGACGACGCGCTGCAAGGCTACGACTGGGAACTCGACTGGCGCGACGGCGCGAAGCGCGCGACGCTCGACGGCACGCGCCACTGCTACGGGCTCGCGTTCGTGCTGCTCGCGGCCGCGCACGCGACGATGGCCGGCATCGACGAAGCGCGCCCGCTGATCGCCGCAACCTACGAGCTCGCCGAGCACCGCTTCTGGGATGCGGCCGCGGGCCTGTATGCAGACGACGCGACGCCCAACTGGAACGTGTCGTCGTATCGCGGCCAGAACGCGAACATGCACATGACGGAAGCGCTGCTCGCCGCCTACGAGGCGACCGGCCATCTCACGTACCTCGATCGCGCGGAAAAGCTCGCCAGCAACATCACGCAGCGCCAGGCCGCGCTGTCGGGCGGGCTCGTATGGGAGCACTACCATGCGGACTGGTCGATCGACTGGGACTACAACAAGGAAGACAGCTCGAACATCTTCCGTCCGTGGGGCTTCCAGCCCGGGCATCAGACCGAATGGGCGAAGCTGCTGCTGATCCTCGAGCGGCACCGCCCGCTCGACTGGCTCGCGCCGCGCGCGGCCGAACTGTTCGACGCGGCGCTCACCCACGCGTGGGACGCCGATCACGGCGGCCTCTGCTACGGCTTCGGCCCCGACTTCACGATCTGCGACCACAACAAGTATTTCTGGGTGCAGGCGGAAACCTTCGCGGCGGCCGCGATGCTCGGCGCGCGCACCGGCAGCGAGCGCTTCTGGGACTGGTACGACGAGATCTGGCGCTACAGCTGGGCGCATTTCGTCGATCACCGCTACGGCGCGTGGTACCGGATCCTCACCTGCGACAACCGCAAGTACAGCGACGAGAAGAGCCCGGCCGGCAAGACCGACTATCACACGATGGGCGCATGCTACGACGTGCTCGCGACCCTCGCGCGCACGCAACGCAGCGAGCCGACGCAATGAGCGGCGGCACGTTTCCGGCTTTCGTGTCGGCGGGCGACATCCTGACCGACATGGTGCGCGCGGGCGACGCGCAGTGGACGTCGGTGCCGGGCGGCGCCGGCTGGAACGTCGCGCGCGCGGTCGCGCGGCTCGGCGTGCCGAGCGCGCTCGCCGGCTCGATCGGCGAAGACTGCTTCTCCGACGTGCTGTGGCATGCGAGCGAAGCGGCCGGGCTCGACCTGCGCTTCCTGCAGCGCGTCGCGCGGCCGCCGTTGCTCGCGATCGTCCACGAGACGCGCCCGCCCGCGTACTTCTTCATCGGCGAAGCGAGCGCCGACCTCGCGTTCGATCCCGCGCGGCTGCCGGCCGGCTGGACCGATCACGTGAAGTGGGCGCATTTCGGCTGCATCAGCCTCGTGCGCGAGCCGCTCGCGGGCACGCTGATCGCGCTTGCGGCCGACCTGCACGCGCGCGGCGTGAAGATCAGCTTCGATCCGAACGTGCGCAACCTGATGACGGCCGCGTACCGGCCGACGCTGGAGAAGATGGCCGCCCTCGCCGACCTGATCAAGGTGTCCGATGAAGACCTGCGGCACCTGTTCGACGGCGACGGCCCCGACGCGATCGCGGCGGTACGCGCGCTGAACCCGCGGGCGGCCGTGCTCGTCACGCGCGGCGCGCAGGCCGCGACGCTCCATGCGGACGGCGACGTGCACGAGGCCAGCCCGCCGCCCGTCGAGGTGGCCGACACCGTCGGCGCGGGCGACGCGTCGATCGGCGGCCTGCTGTTCAGCCTGATGGCCGCGCCGCAGCGCGGCTGGCGCGAGCATCTGGCGTTCGCGCTGGCGGCCGGCGCCGCCGCGTGCCGGCACACGGGCGCGCACGCGCCGACGCTCGACGAGGTCGTCGCGCTGCTCGAAGGTTGAAGGAACGGAACGAGGAAGGAGCGGTGGCCGGCGCTGATCGGTCACCGATAAACCGCGCTCACCATGCTGCGCCGCAGTGCTACGATGAAGTGTCCTTTTTGCGGGAGACCTCGATGGACACCAACACGTTCACGAAAGGCATCTACACGGCCAAGGCGCATACCCAGCATGCGGGCAACGGGCAGTTCCAGGGTTACGTGATCCTCGCGCGCGACGACGGGGACGACACCGAGAACATGCGCTACGACGTCCACTCGACGAGCCCCAGCGAGGAAGAAGCGTTCGACGAGGCGAAGGCGCTCGCGCACCGGATCCTCGGCGAAATCGAGCTGTGACGCGCGCCCCTCTGTTCGGCGCGGCTCAGAGCAGCCGCGCCACCATCGATACCAGCATCGTCAGCACCAGCGTCGACATGAACGGGAACGGGTAGCGCCGCCCGCCGAGCGTCAGCGTGACGTCGCCCGGCATCCGCCCGATGCCGAGCTTGCCGAGCCACGGCCAGCAGCGCGTCAGGATCATCACCGCGATGAACGTCGTCAATAGCCAGCGCAGCATGCTAGGGCCTGTTTCCATATGGAACGCGCATGCGTTGCCACGAGAACGGCCGCTCGCGAGGCGCGCGACGCCGCGAATACTTGACGTATTCGCAAGGAGCGCAACGCGGCGAGCGGCCGTTCTCGTGGCAACCCCAAATTAAAAAAATCATGTCACGGGAATGCCCGAAATCGCCCGTATGGCGGCGTCGCTCGTCGCTTGTTTGGCGCGGCCAAACGGCGCTCCTCACTCCTTGCCCTACGAGCGATTTCGGGCATTCGCATGCGCGTTCCATATGGAAACAGGCCCCAGCCCCGTCAGAGCACGTGCGAGCGGTCGCCGCGCGCGAACGCGTCGAGCGTGCCGTCGATCCCGCGCGAAAACGCGATCACCTTGAACAGCTCGCCCATCTCGGCCTCCGAAATCAGCTTCTGCACCGCGTTCGCGGCCGGCAGGAAGGCGCGGACGTCGGACGGGTCGATCGCGGCCAGCGCGTCGGTGATGCCCGCGTTCAACAGGAAGCGCGCCTGCGACGTGTAGCCGAGCAGATCGGCGCCGGTCGCGACGCCCGCGTCGTAGATGCCGGTGAATTCGACGTGCGCGGTGATGTCCTGCAGGCCCGGGTATATGAACGGATCGTCGTGCGCGTGGTGACGGTAGTGGCACATCAGCGTGCCGCGGTCGCGCTGCGGGTGGTAATACTCGTGCGCCGGAAAACCGTAGTCGACCAGCAGCACCGCGCCGCGCGCGAGCATCGTGCACACGGTGCGCGTGAACGCGAGCGCCGCCTCGTGCGTCTCGGTCACGTAGCCGTCGCCGACGTCGAGCGCCGCGAGCACCGCCGGCAGGCCGGCTGCGCCGACCGGCCGGTCGTCGAACACGAACGCCTGTCGCGCGTCGAGCGCGACGCCGCGCTCGCGCCACGCGCCGTCCGCCTTCGCGAACAGCCGCACCGGCATCGCGTCGAGCACTTCGTTGCCGACCACGACGCCGTCGAACCGCTCGGGCAGCGCGTCGAGCCAGCGCACCTTCGCGGCCAGCGCCGGCACTGCGGCCTCGATCGTGTCGCGCTGCCGTTCGCGCAATTCGCCGGACAGGTCGACGATCAGGTATTCGTCGAGTTCGACGCCCAGTGCGTCGAGCGCCGCGAGCAGCCCGGCCGCGAGCTTGCCGGTGCCCGCGCCGAACTCCATCACGCGGCGCGTGCCGCTCGCCGCGAGCGCCTCGGCCACCGGTTGCGCGAGCGTGCGCGCGAACAGCGGCGACAGCTCGGGGGCGGTGACGAAGTCGCTGCCGTCGTCGGCGCGGCGCCCGAACTTGCGCGCGCCGCCGCTGTAGTAGCCGAGGCCCGGCGCATACAGCGCCCGCTCCATGAAGCGGTCGAACGGCAGCCAGCCGCCGGCCGCCACGATCTCGTCGCGCAATTGAGCGGCAAGGGTTTCGGACTGCGCGAGCGCGTCAGGGCCGGGAGCAGGTAAACTAGCGGGTTCGTGAGCTTTCGGGTTCATCCCGGCATTGTAAATGACCGTTTCAGCCGATACGTCGCCCCAACGCGTGGTGCTCGTCACGGGCGCCCTGGGCAGCGCGGCCGACGCCGCGTCGATCGGCCGTGCGCTCGCGACGGGTTTCGCACGCCGCGGCTGGGACGTCGCGCTGCAGCGCAGCCACGGCGCGCCGCGCGCGGCCGCCGACGCGCTCGTCGCCGAAGTCGCGGCGCTGGGCCGCCGCGCGGCCGTGCTGGACGCCGATCTGGCCCTGCAAGCCGATGCCGCGGCCCTCGTCACAGCATGCGGCGAAGCGCTCGGCCGGCCCACGTGCGGGGTGTTCGTCAGCGCCAGCGCAGGCGCCGACGACGCGCACACGGTGGACGGCGCGTCGCTCGCCGCCGCGCTCGCGCGCAACGTGACGGCGCCGCTCGCGCTGGCTCGCGCGCTCGCCGATGCGACGCCCGACGCCGCGTGCGAGCACGAAGCGCTGCGCGCGTGCGCGATCCACGTGCTGGATCAGGCCCTGTTTCACCCGGCACCGGCGCAGCTGTCGCACGCGCTGATGCAGGCCGCCTTGAACCGCGCGACGTCGGCGCTCGCGCTGGCGCTCGCGCCGAAGGTGCGGGTCGCGGCGCTCGTGCGCGGCCACGCGCCGCACGCGGACGACATCGCGGCGGCCGCCTGCTATCTCGCGAGCGCGCCCGGCGTGACGGGCGCGACGCTGACCGTCGACGGTGGCGAGCACCTGGTGCCGCCCGCCGCCGGCCCGAATGAATGAACCGCGCGGGCGCGGCGTGATCGCCGCCGCCCGCGCCGCTTTGCGTGCGCGCACGCCAATTTGACTGGGACGACCATGTTTTCCGCTCTCCTGCACCCCCGCCTCGCGGATTGCCGCAGGCTCTACCTGCGCGACTACGAGGTGCACATCAACATCGGGGCCTTCGAACACGAGAAGCGCGGCGAGCAGCGCGTCGTCATCAACGTCGACCTGTTCGTGCCGCTCGCCCAGTCGACGCCCGTCGACGACCGGCTGCACGAAGTCGTCGACTACGACCTGATGAAGCAGAGCGTCGCGCAGTGCCTCGCGCGCGGCCACATCCACCTGCAGGAAACGCTGTGCGATTCGATCGCCGCGCACCTGCTGGCGCACGATGCCGTGCGCGCGGTACGCGTCCGTACCGAGAAACCGGACGCCTATCCGGACTGCGACGCCGTCGGCGTCGAAGTCTTTCGCATCAAGGACGAGGAGCGCGCATGAACGCCCCCCACATGAACGACACGGCGGCCGATGCCGCCACGCAGGACGACGCCGCCGCGCCGGCCGGCCGCCAGGCGCTGACGCGTCGCGAGCAGAAGGAAGCGTACGAGAACAACAAGCTGTTCAAGCGGATCGCACGCCAGGTCGGCCAGGCGATCGGCGACTACAACATGATCGAGCAGGGCGACAAGGTGATGGTGTGCCTGTCGGGCGGCAAGGACAGTTACGCGATGCTCGACGTGCTGCTGCGCCTGCGCGAGCGCGCGCCGATCGACTTCGACATCGTCGCGGTGAACCTCGACCAGAAGCAGCCGGGCTTCCCCGAGCACGTGCTGCCCGAATACCTGAAACAGGTCGGCATCCCGTTCCATATCGAGAACCAGGACACCTACAGCATCGTCAAGCGGCTCGTGCCCGAAGGCAAGACGACCTGCTCGCTGTGCTCGCGGCTGCGCCGCGGCATCCTGTACCGCGTGGCCGGCGAGCTCGGCGCGACCAAGATCGCGCTCGGCCATCACCGCGACGACATCGTGCAGACGCTGCTGCTCAACATGTTCTACGGCGGCAAGCTGAAAGGGATGCCGCCGAAGCTGCAGTCGGACGACGGCAAGAACATCGTGATCCGCCCGCTTGCGTACGTGAAGGAAACCGATCTCGAGAAATACGCGGAGTTGCGCGAATTCCCGATCATCCCGTGCAACCTGTGCGGCAGCCAGCCGAACCTGAAGCGCGCGGAAATGAAGGCGCTGATCCGCGAATGGGACAAACGCTTCCCGGGCCGCGTCGAGAACATGTTCAACGCGCTCGCGAAGGTCGTGCCGTCGCACCTGATGGACACGACGCTGTACCCGTTCCAGTCGCTGCGCGCGACGGGCGAAGCCGATCCGCAAGGCGACATCGCGTTCGACGAGGAACCGTGCGCGTCGGGCGACGACCCGGCGGCGCCGGGCGCCGCCCGACCGATCTCGATCGTCCAGTTCGACGACCTGTAAGCAGGGCTGGAACACCCGCCGGAACCGGGCGCCGAGCGCCCTTTCCGGCGTGGCGCGGCCGCCGCGGCAGGCCCGGAACGGCGGGGGCCGCGTGCTAAAATGGACGGCTTCGAACTCCCTGACCAAGCGCGCGCCATGAATATCGTGATTTTGGCGGCAGGCACCGGCAAGCGCATGCGTTCCGCGCTGCCGAAAGTGCTTCACCCCCTGGCCGGCAGGCCGCTCCTCTCCCACGTCATCGACACCGCGCGCACGCTGCAGCCGTCCCGGCTCGTCGTCGTCGTCGGCCACGGCGCCGAGCAGGTCCAGGCCGCCGTCGCCGCACCCGACGTCCAGTTCGCGGTGCAGGCCGAGCAGCTCGGTACCGGCCATGCGGTCCGCCAGGCGCTGCCGCTTCTCGATCCCGCCCAGCCGACGCTCGTGCTGTACGGCGACGTGCCGCTCACGCGTGCGTCGACGCTGCAGCGTCTCGTCGATGCCGCGCGCGAGGGCCGCTACGGGATCCTGACCGTCACGCTCGACGACCCGACCGGCTACGGCCGCATCGTGCGCGACGCGTCCGGCTTCGTCACGCGCATCGTCGAGCAGAAGGACGCGGCGCCGGAAGAATTGAAGATCGCCGAGATCAACACCGGCATCATCGTCACGCCGACGGCCCAGCTGTCGATGTGGCTCGGTGCGCTGAAGAACGAAAACGCGCAGGGCGAGTACTACCTGACCGACGTCGTCGAACTCGCGATCGAGGCCGGCTTCGAGGTCGTCACGTCGCAGCCCGACGACGAATGGGAAACGCTCGGCGTGAACAGCAAGGCGCAGCTCGCGGAGCTCGAACGCATTCACCAGCGTAACGTCGCCGATGCGCTGCTCGTCGACGGCGTCACGCTCGCCGATCCGGCCCGCGTCGACGTGCGCGGCACGCTGCGCTGCGGCCGCGACGTATCGATCGACGTGAACTGCGTGTTCGAAGGCAACGTGACGCTCGCCGACAACGTGACGATCGGCGCGAACTGCGTGATCCGCAACGCGTCGGTCGGCGCGGGCACGCGCATCGACGCGTTCTCGCACATCGACGGCGCCGAACTCGGCGCGCACACCGTGATCGGCCCGTACGCGCGGCTGCGCCCCGGCGCGCGGCTCGCGGACGAAGCGCACGTCGGCAACTTCGTCGAGGTGAAGAACGCGGTGATCGGCCACGGCTCGAAGGCGAACCACCTCACGTACATCGGCGACGCCGACATCGGCGCGCGCGTGAACATCGGCGCGGGCACGATCACCTGCAACTACGACGGCGCGAACAAGTTCCGCACCGTGATCGAGGACGACGTGTTCGTCGGCTCCGACACGCAGCTCGTCGCGCCCGTGCGCGTCGGCCGCGGCGTGACGATCGCCGCCGGCACGACGATCTGGAAGGACGTCGCCGAAGGCGTCCTCGCATTGAACGAGAAGACGCAGACCGCGAAGAGCGGCTACGTCCGCCCGGTCAAGAAGAAGAGCTGAACCTTTTGCGGGCGCCCGCACGGCGCCCGCTTCGACTGACAGGATTGACCATACATGTGCGGCATTGTCGGCGCAGTTGCGCAACGTAATATCGTCCCGGTGCTGATCGAAGGATTGCGGCGCCTCGAATACCGCGGCTACGACTCGTGCGGCGTCGCCGTGCTCGAACCCGGCGCACCGAAGCGCGCGCGCAGCGTCGCACGCGTCGCCGACCTCGACGCGCAGGTGCGCGACACGCACCTCGAAGGCACGACCGGCGTCGCACACACGCGCTGGGCCACGCACGGCGCGCCCGTCACGCACAACGCGCACCCGATCTTCTCGTCGGGCGCGCTCGCGCTCGTGCACAACGGCATCATCGAGAACTTCGAGCCGCTGCGCGACGCGCTGCGCGCGAAGGGCTACGAATTCGTGTCGCAGACCGACACCGAAGTGATCGCGCACCTCGTGCACAGCGTGTACCGCGGCAACCTGTTCGACGCCGTGCGCGAAGCCATTCGGCAGCTGCACGGCGCGTATGCGATCGCGGTGATCCACAAGGACCAGCCGCACACCGTCGTCGGCGCGCGCCAGGGTTCGCCGCTCGTCGTCGGCCACGGCGACGGCGAGAACTTCCTCGCGTCCGACGCGCTCGCGCTCGCCGGCAGCACCGACCGCTTCACGTTCCTCGAGGAAGGGGACGTGTGCGAGCTGTCGCTCGACGGCGTGACGATCGTCGATCGCCACGGCGCCACCGTGCAGCGCGAGATCCGCGTCGTCAGCGCATACGGCGGCGCGGTCGAGCTCGGGCCCTATCGCCACTTCATGCAGAAGGAAATCTTCGAGCAGCCGCGCGCGATCGGCGACACCGTGCCGCAGACGGAAGCGTTCGACGCGACGCTGTTCGGCGACGCCGCGCCCGCCGCGTTCGCGCAGATCGACAGCCTGCTGATCCTCGCGTGCGGCACGAGCTACTACTCGGGCCTCACCGCGAAGTACTGGCTCGAATCGATCGCGAAGATCCCGACCCAGGTCGAGATCGCCAGCGAATACCGCTACCGCGAGTCGGTACCGAACCCGCGCCAGCTCGTGCTCGTGATCTCGCAATCGGGCGAGACGGCCGACACGCTCGCGGCGCTCAAGCATGCGCAATCGCTCGGCCATACGCATACGCTCGCGGTCTGCAACGTCGCGACGAGCGCGATGGTGCGCCTGACCGAAATGCAGTTCCTGACGCACGCGGGCACCGAAATCGGCGTCGCGTCGACGAAGGCGTTCACCACGCAGCTCGTCGCGCTGTTCGTGCTGGCCGCGACGCTCGGCAAGCTGCGCGGGCACGTCGATGCCGCTCAGGAGACGCAATTCCTGAAGGAGCTGCGCCACCTGCCGGCCGCGCTGAACAGCGTGCTCGCGCTCGAGCCGCAGATCATCGCGTGGTCGGAGGAATTCGCGCGCAAGGAAAACGCGCTGTTCCTCGGCCGCGGGCTGCACTACCCGATCGCGCTCGAAGGCGCGCTGAAGCTGAAGGAAATCTCGTACATCCACGCGGAGGCCTATCCGGCCGGCGAACTGAAGCACGGGCCGCTCGCGCTCGTCACGGAAGCGATGCCGGTCGTCACGGTCGCGCCGAACGACACGCTGCTCGAGAAGCTGAAATCGAACATGCAGGAAGTGCGCGCGCGCGGCGGCGAGCTGTACGTGTTCGCCGATGCCGACACGCAGATCGTCAACGACGACGGCCTGCACGTGATCCGGATGCCGGAGCACTACGGGCAACTGTCGCCGATCCTGCACGTCGTGCCGCTGCAACTGCTCGCGTATCACACCGCGTGCGCGCGCGGCACCGACGTCGACAAGCCGCGGAACCTCGCGAAATCGGTGACGGTGGAGTAAGGCTGTCTGTCTGGCCGGCCGGGCCGTCGCCGGCCCGTCCGGACGTCGTATCGGCGTGCGGGAGGCCATTCGGCCAGGTCGAATTATGTACCACGTAGTGGTATATAATCCCGTGCTGACTCGACCGGCTCGACATGTCTGCTTCCGTACGACGCGTCTTCAGGACGAGATGGTTTCACAAGGCAGCCGGGAAAGCGGGAATCGCCGATGGCGAGCTCTGCCGCGCGGTGCGGGAGCTAGCCCGCGGGCAGGGCGTCGATCTGGGCGGGAACGTCTGGAAGAAGCGCCTCGACGGGAATCGGCAACGCGGGATCGTGCTGGGCAAGGTCGGGCACACGTGGGTGTTCCTGTTCGCGAAATGCGGTCGCGACGACATCGACGCACGCGAACTGCGCGCCTTCAGAAAGCTGGCGCCGGACGTCGGTCGACACGCCGACGGCGACATCGCGACGCTGGTCGCACTGAAAGAGCTTGTGGAGAGTTGCAATGGCCAAGAGTCGATTCAAGAGCGACGCGACGGAGGCGATCCACGGCGCCGCGTCGGGGCTTTATCGCGCCAACCTGATCGACAAGAAGACGATGCGGGAATACGACGATCTCTGCATCGAAGCCGCGCCGCAATTCGACCCGGAAGCGATCGCCCGCATCCGCAAGTCGGTCAACGTCAGCCAGAGCGTGTTCGCGCTCTACCTGAACACGACGACATCGACGATCCGCCAATGGGAACAGGGCGACAAGCGGCCCAGCGGCATCGCCGCGCGCATGCTCCAGATCGTCGAGAAACACGGGCTCGAGGTGTTCTCCTGAGCCGGCTTCCGCGAATGCACATGGCCGGCCCGGCCGGACGCGCCGCAACGAATATGACGGAGAGACAATGGTAAGACTGTTTGGATGCGGAGTGCTGGCGCTGACGTTCGCGTCGACGGGCTGGGCCGCCGAGCACTATGTCGAGGTCTGGAACCCGCCCGAGGCGCGGCAACCCGCGGCTCGCATGCCGGATGCCCGCACACCGGCCGCCCGCCCGGGCGCCGACGCGCGCGTCGGCAAGAGCGCGGAGAAGCACGCGAGCGCCACCCCGAAAGCCGCCGCGAAACCGCACAAGCGCCGCGTCGCGCAGGCCATGAAAGCCGGCTCGCACCGCGCGCCCGCCGCGACCGACACCCCGGCCGCCCCGCGCCCCGTCGCGCAACCCGCGCCCGGGCGTCTCACGGTGATGCAGCCCGCCGCACCGGACACGACGCGCGCGCTCGCCTTCTCCGACATCCCGCGTCAATACACGCCGGACGGCAACGTGCTGCAGGTCGGCACGCACGGCCGCTCCGCGGAGGTGACTCGATAATGGAAGCGCAGACCTACCGCGGCTACCAGATCTGGGGCCACGCGATCCTGCAGCAGGAGGAGATCATGCAGCCCGAGCGTTTCGCGGCGAGCGGCACGATCACGCAGAACAACCGGCTCGTCGAGGCGTCGGGCGTGCTCGGCGTGTTCGACACCGAAGACGACGCGCGCGACGCGGGGCTCGAATGGGCGCGCGCGTGGATCGACAACCACTGCTGACCGACACCGACTGCATGCATCTGGAATGAAAGAAGGGGCGTCATGGACGCCCCTTCTTTCATTCGAATCCGGCACGCTCACACCGCGGCGTGCGGTGGCCTCACCGTTTCCCGCGGCCGGCCGACGAGCCGTGCCAGCACGACGATCGCCGCGAGCGTCGCGACGTACGCGGCGATCTGGATGCCCGCCGGACGCGCGGTATAGCCGATCAGCGTATGCAGCGCCTTGCCGACGATGCTCGACTCCTTGAGCAGCCACGACGTGTCCCAGACCGCATCGCCCCACGACGGCACGAGGCCGGCGGCCAGCAGGAAGCCGACGCACTGGCTCGCCATGCCCGCGGCGAGCAGCACGATCAGCCCGTTGGTGACGGAGAACAGGCGCTTCAACGGAATCTGCAGCAGGCCCGCATACATCGCGTAGCCGAGCCCCGCGCCGCCGAGCACGCCGAGCAGCCCGCCGGCGATCATCTGCGGCGTCTGCCCCGGATCGCCCGCCGCGATCCCGTACAGGAACAGCACGGCCTCGGAACCCTCGCGCAGCACCGCGACGCCGACCACGATCGCGAGCCCGGTCAGCGGCCGGCTGCCGGCCGCGACCGCCCGGCCGACCTCGCCCATGTGCAGCGCCATTTCGCGACCGTGCCGGCTCATCCAGATGCAATGCCACGCAAGCATCAGCGTCGCGACGAACATCACGCCCGCGTTGAAGACTTCCTGGCCCATGCCGGACGCCCATTGCGAGATCACGTCGGCGAACGCCGCGATCAGGCCGGCGCCGATCACGCCGCCGACCAGCCCGCCGCCCACCCACCAGCCGCGCCGCGGCACGCCCTTCGTGGCGGCCATCACGATCGAGACCACCAGCGCGGCCTCGAGCACTTCACGAAAGACGATCAGGGCAGTAGACAGCATGTCGGTATCGGCTTACTTGACGGTCAGGTGCGTCTTCGACTGCGCTTCGTGATACTCGTCGTGGAACTCGTAGGTCCCGGCCTTCAGCGGCCCGACGAGAATCTCGACCGACTTGCCGGCCGGCACGACCTTCTCCGCCTTGAAGTCGTCGCTTTCGAATTCCGCGGGCGTCGCATCGAGGTTCTTCACGACGAACTTCACCTTCTTGCCGGCGGGGATCGTCACGCCATCGGGCGAAAACTTGTGGTCCTTCAGCGTCAGGTTGACGACGTCGTCGGCAGCGAATGCGGAGGCGGCGGAGGCGCCCAGCAGGGCCAGAGCGAAACCGATAGCGAAACGGGTCATGTGCGTAATGAGCGGAAATATTGAAGGGAATCGATACTAAGATCGATTCGCATTTTCAACTCGGAGTACCCTTACTCCGATCAAGGGAATCGGGCGCCGTCGATCCCGTGCGCGCCTTGCCGCGCAAGGCTCCGCCAGATTTCGCCGACGATGTGCAGCCGTCAATCGGGAAAAGTTCGGACTGACGCGCGCACGCAAATGGCGATTCGTCAGACTTCAGCATTACAAATGGCTGATGCAATGCCATCACTGCGTGCGAGCGCTTGACCTTCCAACCGTGGCAAGCTTCATGCTGAACGTATTCGTCAACCATTTACCCGGGAGAACACGATGGAATTCGAAGTCCAGGACATGACCTGCGGCGGCTGCGCCAACGCAATCACGCGTGCGGTGACGGCCGCCGACCCCGCCGCGAAGCTCGACATCGACGTCGCGGCGAAGATCGTCAAGGTCGACTCGGCGCAAGGCGCCGAGCGCGTCCAGTCGATCATCGAAGCCGCCGGCTTCCATCCCGCGCTGCGCACCGCGTAACGCGCGACGAAAGCTGCGGGCGCAGCTGCGGGCGCAGCGCCGGACGGCGACGCGCCCGCCGGCATGTCAGCGCAGCCGGATCAGCGTCGACTTCAGTTCGGTATACTTCTCGAGCGCATGCAGCGACTTGTCGCGGCCGTTGCCCGACTGCTTGTAGCCGCCGAACGGGAAGTTCATGTCGCCGCCCTCGTCATAGCAGTTCACCCACACGGTGCCCGCACGCAACCGGCGCGACACGTCGTGCGCGGTCGTCAGGTTCGACGTCCACACGGCCGCGGCCAGCCCGTATTCGGTGTCGTTCGCGATCCGCACGGCCTCGTCGACGTCGTCGAACACGATCACCGACAGCACCGGCCCGAAGATTTCCTCGCGCGCGATCCTCGCATCGGGCTTCACCTCGAACACCGTCGGCTCCACATAGAAGCCGCCCGTTTCCGCGTTCACGCGCGCGCCGCCCGTGACGAGCCGGCCTTCGCCCCGCCCCGCTTCGATATAACCGAGCACGCGTTCGAGCTGGATGCCGTCGACGATCGCGCCCATCGATACCGACGGATCGAGCGGATTGCCCGGCACGTACGCGCGGGCGGCCGCGACGAGCTTCTCGATGAACGCGTCCTTGATGTCGCGATGCACGAGCAGCCGCGAGCCGGCCGTGCACATCTCGCCCATGTTGTAGAAGATCGCGCCGGCCGCCGTTTGTGCCGCACGGTCGAGATCGGGGCAGTCGGGCAACACGATGTTCGGCGACTTGCCGCCGAGCTCGAGCCACGCGCGCTTCAGGTTCGACTGCGCCGCGTACTGCATGATCAGCTTGCCGACCGCCGTCGAGCCCGTGAACGCGATGCAGTCGACGTCGCGATGCAGCGCGAGCAGCTTGCCCGGTTCGCCCGCGCCCGGCACGACGTTGAACACGCCGGCCGGCATGCCGGCTTCGAATGCGAGCTGCGCGACGCGGATCGCGGTCAGCGGCGATTTCTCTGATGGCTTCAGCACGACGCTGTTGCCGGCCGCGAGCGCGGGGCCGAATTTCCATGCGGCCATCAGGATCGGGAAGTTCCACGGCACGACGGCGGCCACCACGCCGACCGGCTCGCGCGTGACGAGGCCGACAAGATGATGATCGGCCGGCGCGACCTCGCCGCCGACCTTGTCGATCGCTTCCGCAAACCATTCGACGCAGTATGCGGCGCCCGGCACGTCGACCGTCGTCGTGTCGCCGATCGGCTTGCCCGCGTCGAGCGTCTCGAGCAGCGACAGTTCGTCGAGGTGCTCGCGCATCAGTGCGGCCCAGCGCAGCAGCACGGCCTTGCGTGCACGCGGGTTCAGGCCGGCCCACACCCCTGCGTCGAACGCGCGGCGCGCGGCCGCGACCGCGGCGTTCACGTCCGCTTCGCCGCAGTCGGCGACCTTCGCCAGCACGCGGCCGTCGATCGGGCTCACGCAGTCGAACGTCCTGCCGCCGTGCGCGTCGCGCGACGCGCCATCGATGAATGCGCGCCCTTCGATCTCGAGCGACGCCGCCTTGTTTTGCCAGTCAGCCAAAGTCAACTTGTTCATCAGGATGCCTCAATGGTTTGGCATTCGCGACGCGGCACGCCGCGCCTGGCGCGCAGCCGGCCGGCGGCGAATGCGGTGACGCGCGGTCAGAAGGTCGCCGGCGAATTGGCCGAGACGATCTCGCAGAGCAGTTCCGCGCTGGGATTGCGAAAACGATGCGGCAAACGGCTTTCGAAGTAGTAGCCGTCTCCGGGGTCGAGCAGCCACGTCGCGCCGTCGACGGTCAGCTCGAGCCGGCCCGACACGACGACGCCGCCCTCGTGCCCCGCGTGCACCAGCATCTCGGGCCCCGTGTCGGCCAGCGGCTGGTAGATCTCGCGCAGGATGCACATGTTGCGATCCTTCACGTTCGCGCCGACCAGGTGAAACGCGAGCGACTCGTTGCCGAGGTTCGGCATCTCGTCGCGACGCGACACGACCGCGCGCGATTCGACGAGCTCGAACGTAAAGAACTCCGCGAGACTCATCGGGATGCATTCGAGCAGCTTCTTCAGCGAGCCGACCGACGGGCTCACGCGGCCCTGTTCGATCAGCGAGATCGTGCCGTTGGTGACGCCGGCGCGTTTCGCGAGTTCGCGCTGCGACAGGCCATGCTTGTTGCGCACGAAACGCAGGCGCTCGGCAACTTCGGTGGACATCGATTCGGTTTCGGACACGATAAGTGCGATGACAAAGTGAAACGGCGCATGGGACAGCCGTTGAATATTCTAATCACTTTATGCCGCACATCAGCGGGGAAAACCCTGAAAGGCGTTCGAAATAATGAACGGCGCGTCGATGATTCCTTTTGCGAATATTTTGTTCGCACTGCTCGGGAAAGCCCTGATACAGGACCATTAAAAAACATTTGACGCCGTTATTGGCTCGTATATGCTGGCTCTCAGGTCAGCGTCATCAGGCTTTCACAGACATCGAAAAGCGTTATCGCAACGCAGCAATCGATGCCCGTCAACGTAAATGATGCAGGGCCGGCGCCTTGATTATTTTAAACGCCCCGCGCGTCGAAACGATCAGGTGTTCAATACTTTCAACAAACCAGTCGAGTGTAATCGTGAGAGTCCGTGGCCCTCTGGTGAGGTGGGATCGAGGCGATGTGCGAAGTTTGCGCAGCGCCGTTCCCGCTTCCGACGGCAGTTGCGGCTGGCATAGTCCTCGCCTGCTTCACCTGTCGATCTACACCATCCTGTCCCGTCGTTCCGTTCGGCGCCACAACGCCGTTTCCGCACGCGCCTTCGTCGCCGTCGATACCGACGAAGTGGCGTCGCTGCTGCCGTAGCGCCTCTCCTTTCTTCACGTCGTTCGTTTCGTTCGTCGATTCGCCAACCGCATCGTCCCTGCGGTGACGGAACGCGTTCGCGCATTCGTTGCGGCGTCGCGTATCGCGACGAAACGAACGACGGCCTGATCGTCGCGCGCAGCGCGGATCGCCACGCCATCCCGTTGCGCCCATTCACCAGCGTCCGTGCGCCCAGCGCCCGGCTGCGGGGTCGTGTCGCGTCTGCGTTTTGCCGCATCCGGCTCGACGCGCGTCACGTCCATATGGATTACTGATTGACGTCATGGAAAGGAAACCTCTCGTCGGTATCACTGCCGACCTCACCCAGATAGGCGCCCACGCGTCGCATACGGTCGGCGACAAATACGTCGCCGCGATCGTCGACGGCGCGCATGCGCTCGCGATGGTGCTGCCGGCCCTCGGCGAACGCCAGTCGAGCGCCGACGTACTCGACGCGGTCGACGGGCTGCTGTTTACCGGCAGCTACTCGAACGTCGAGCCGCACCGGTATGGCGGCGAACCGAGCGCACCGGGCACGAAGCACGACCCCGCACGCGACGCGACGACGCTGCCGCTGCTGCGCGCGGCGATCGTCGCGGGCGTGCCCGTGCTCGCCGTGTGCCGCGGCTTCCAGGAGCTGAACGTCGTTTGCGGCGGCACGCTGCACCAGCGCGTGCACGAAGTCGACGGCTTCGGCGATCACCGCGAGGACGACGACGCGCCGATGGACACGCAATACGGCCCCGCGCACGTCGTGCGCCTGACGCCCGGCGGCAAGCTGCATGCGCTCGCCGGCGGTCGCGACGAAGTGCACGTGAACTCGCTGCACAAGCAAGGCGTCGCGCGGCTCGGCTCCGGCCTCGCCGTCGAGGCCGTCGCGCCGGATGGGCTGATCGAGGCCGTGAGCGTCGTCGATGCACCGGCCTTCGCATTGGCCGTGCAGTGGCATCCGGAATGGCGACACGCGCAGGACCCGCTGTCGAGCGCGATCTTCCGCGCCTTCGGCGATGCCTGCCGCGCTCGCCGCGCCGCCCGCATCCGCGCGATGGCCGCCGCCGCGCTCGCTTGAGCGCGCCAACCAGACAACGAGAACAGACATGCAAGACATCGAAGACTTTCTGAAACAACACCGGATCACCGAAGTCGAAGCGATCATTCCCGACATGGCCGGCATCGCGCGCGGCAAGATCACGCCGCGCAACAAGTTCACGTCCGGCGAATCGATGCGGCTGCCGCAGGCCGTGATGGTGCAGACCGTCACCGGCGAATATCCGGAAGACGGCTCGCTGACCGGCGTGACCGATCCCGACATGGTGTGCGTGCCCGACGAGTCGACGATCCGCCTGATTCCGTGGGCCGTCGACCCGACCGCGCAGGTGATCCACGACTGCGTGCACTTCGACGGCTCGCCGGTCGAGATCTCGCCGCGCTACGTGCTGCGCCGCGTGCTCGCGCTGTACAAGGCGAAGGGCTGGAAGCCGGTCGTGGCGCCCGAGCTCGAGTTCTATCTGGTCGACATGAACAAGGACCCCGATCTGCCGCTGCGTCCGCCGGTCGGCCGCACGGGCCGCCCCGAAACGGGCCGCCAGTCGTATTCGATCGAGGCCGTCAACGAATTCGATCCGCTGTTCGAGGACATCTACGAGTACTGCGACGCGCAGAACCTCGACATCGATACGCTGATCCACGAAGTCGGCGCCGCGCAGATGGAGATCAACTTCATGCACGGCGACGCGCTGTCGCTGGCCGACCAGGTGTTCCTGTTCAAGCGCACGGTGCGCGAGGCCGCGCTGCGTCACAACATGTACGCGACGTTCATGGCCAAGCCGATGGAAGACGAACCAGGCTCGGCGATGCACGTGCACCAGAGCATCGTCGACGAGGAAACGGGCCGGAACCTGTTCACGTCGCAGGAGACCGGCGGCGCGACGTCGATGTTCTACAACTATCTGGCGGGGCTGCAGAAGTACACGCCGGCGCTGATGCCGATCTTCGCGCCGTACATCAATTCGTATCGCCGCCTGTCGCGCTTCATGGCCGCGCCGATCAACGTGCAATGGGGTTACGACAACCGCACGGTGGGGTTCCGCATCCCGCATTCGGGCCCGGCCGCACGCCGCATCGAAAACCGCATCCCGGGCGTCGACTGCAATCCGTATCTCGCGCTCGCGGCGACGCTCGCGGCCGGCTATCTCGGCATGACGCAGCGCCTGGAGCCGACCGAGCCGCTCGTCAGCGACGGCTACAGCCTGCCGTACCAGTTGCCGCGCAACCTCGAGGAAGGACTGACGCTGATGGCCGCATGCGAGCCGCTCGGCGAGATCCTCGGGCACAAGTTCCTGAAGGCGTATTTCGCGCTGAAAGAAACCGAATACGAAGCGTTCTTCCGCGTGATCAGCTCGTGGGAACGCCGCCATCTGCTGCTGCACGTGTAAGCGTGCCAACCGCATACGGAATCACGGAGAAAACATGACTTACCGCAATGAAACGGCCTGGGTCCAGCCGGCCGCACCGACCGCCACGGCCGCCGCGCCGCGCGCGACGCAGGCACGCTCGACCGCCGAATACCGCGCGCTCGACGCCGCACACCACATCCATCCGTTCTCGGACATGGGCGCGCTCAATCGCGCGGGCAGCCGCGTGATCGTCAAGGCCGACGGCGTCTACCTGTGGGACTCGGACGGCAACAAGGTGATCGACGGAATGGCCGGCCTCTGGTGCGTGAACGTCGGCTACGGCCGCAAGGAACTGGCCGACGCCGCGTATCGCCAGTTGCAGGAGCTGCCGTTCTACAACACGTTCTTCAAGACCACGCATCCGCCGGTGATCGAACTCTCCGCGATGCTCGCGGAAGTGACGCCCGCCGGCTTCAACCACTTCTTCTATTGCAACAGCGGCTCGGAAGGCAACGACACGGTGCTGCGTCTCGTGCACCAGTACTGGCGCGTGCAGGGCAAGCCGCAGAAGAAGTACGTGATCTCGCGCAGGAACGGCTACCACGGCTCCACCATCGCCGGCGGCACGCTCGGCGGGATGGGCTACATGCACGAGCAGATGCCGTCGAAGGTCGAGCACATCGTGCACATCGACCAGCCGTATTTCTTCGGCGAGGCGCAGCCGGGCGAGACGCCGGAAGCATTCGGTCTCGCGCGTGCGCGGCAGCTCGAAGCGAAGATCCTCGAGCTCGGCGCGGAGAACGTCGCGGCGTTCATCGGCGAGCCGTTCCAGGGCGCGGGCGGCGTGATCTTCCCGCCGTCGACGTACTGGCCGGAAATCCAGCGGATCTGCCGCCAGTACGACATTCTGCTCGTCGCCGACGAAGTGATCGGCGGCTTCGGGCGCACTGGCGAATGGTTCGCGCACCAGCACTTCGGCTTCGAGCCGGACCTGATCACGATGGCGAAGGGCCTCACGTCGGGCTACGTGCCGATGGGCGCGGTGGGCATCCACGAGCGCATCGCGCGCCCGATCATCGACAACGGCGAATTCAATCACGGCCTCACGTACTCGGGCCACCCGGTGGCGGCGGCCGTCGCGGTCGCGAACCTGAAGCTGCTGCGCGACGAAGGCATCGTCGAGCGCGTGAAGAGCGACACCGGCCCGTACTTCCAGGCGCTGATGCGCGAAACCTTCGCACGTCATCCGATCGTCGGCGAAGTGCACGGCCACGGGATGGTCGCGAGCCTGCAGCTGGCCGAAGCGCCGGCCGAACGCCGCCGCTTCGCGAACGGCGGCGACGTCGGCACGATCTGCCGCGACTTCTGCTTCAACGGCAACCTGATCATGCGTGCGACCGGCGACCGGATGCTGCTGTCGCCGCCGCTCGTGATCTCGCGCCAGGAAATCGATGAACTCGTGTCGAAGGCGAAGAAGGCCGTCGATGCTACCGCCCAGCAACTGGGTATTTCGTAACGGCCTTGCCTACAGGCGTGCGGCGGGCGCCGCACGCCGCCATAACCAGGGGAACTCCACCATGCGTGCCTGCTTTCTTCGCCAAGCCTGCTCCGTCGCCGCCCTCGCCGCCGCGGCGGCATTCACGTCGGTCGCCAGCCCGTCGGCGCATGCCGACGAGCTGAACGTCTACAACTGGTCCGACTACATCGCGCCGGACACGATCCCGAACTTCCAGAAGCAGACGGGCATTCACGTCAAGTACGACAACTACGACAGCGACGACACGCTTCAGGCGAAGCTGCTGGCCGGCAGCTCCGGCTACGACATCGTCGTGCCGACGTCGAACTACATGGCCAAGCAGATCCAGGCCGGCGTGTACCAGAAGCTCGACAAGTCGAAGATTCCGAACCTCGCGAACCTCGACCCGCTGCTGATGAAGATGATCGCCGACGCCGATCCGGGCAACCAGTACGGCGTGCCCTGGGCGTACGGCACGGACGGCATCGGCTACAACGCGCAGGCGGTGAAGAAGGCGCTCGGCGACAAGGCGCCCGTCGACAGCTGGGCGCTGGTGTTCGATCCGGCCAACATGGAGAAGCTGAAGAGCTGCGGCGTGTCGTTCCTCGACCAGGCCGTCGACGTGTTCGCCGCCACGCTGCAGTACATGGGCAAGGATCCGAACAGCAAGAACCCCGGCGATTACCAGGCTGCATTCGAAGTCCTGAAGAAAGTCCGCCCGTACATCACCCAGTTCAACTCGTCCGGCTACATCAACGACCTCGCGAACAACGACGTGTGCGTCGTGCTCGGCTGGTCGGGCGACGTCGGCATCGCACACCGTCGTTCGGCCGAAGCGAAGCGCTCGTACGACATCAAGTTCGCGAACCCGAAGGAAGGCGGCCTGCTGTGGTTCGACGTGATGGTGATCCCGAAGGATGCGCCGCACCCGGAAGCCGCGATGAAGTGGATCAACTACGTGTCCGATCCGAAGGTCAATGCGGCGATCACCAACACCGTGTTCTACCCGACCGCGAACAAGGCCGCGCACCCGTTCGTCACGCCGGCCGTCGCGCAGGACCCGACCGTCTACCCGCCCGAAGACGTGCTGAAGAAGATGGTGCTGATGAAGCCGATGCCGGCCGACATCCTGCGCCTCGAGAACCGTCTGTGGGCCCAGTTGAAGACGGGGCACTGATCGCCATGCATCGCGGCGGCGCAGGCATCGCGGTACGCCTGCCCGCCTGACATTCGCGGACCTCCGTCCGCCCGCGCGCCCCGCGCGCTGTTCCATCCGGCACGAGCCGTCGTCCGCGAGTCGCGTTGCGCGCCTCGCGCGGGGACGCTCACGCCTGCAATCCGTGAAGAACGAATGGTGACTCCCATGCAATCGATACCCTCTTCCGCTGCTGCACGACAGACCCAACCGGCCATCGCGCCCCGTACGCAAAACGACGCGTTCGTGCGCATCGAAAACGTCGTGAAGAAATTCGGCGACAGCACGGCCGTCGACAACGTGAACCTGACGATCGCGAAGAACGAGCTGTTCGCGCTGCTCGGCAGCTCGGGCTGCGGCAAGTCAACGCTGCTGCGCATGCTCGCCGGGCTGGAAACGGCCACCTCCGGCAAGATCTTCGTCGACGGCGAGGACCTCGCGTCGCTGCCGCCGTACCGCCGCCCCGTCAACATGATGTTCCAGTCGTACGCGCTGTTCCCCCACATGACGGTCGAAACGAACGTCGCATTCGGCCTGAAGCAGGAAGGCACGCCGAAGAACGAGATCAAGGAGCGCGTGGCCGACGCGCTCGCGCTCGTGCAGATGAGCAAGTACGCGAAGCGCAAGCCGCACCAGCTCTCGGGCGGCCAGCAGCAGCGCGTCGCGCTGGCCCGCTCGCTGGTGAAGCGCCCGAAGCTGCTGCTGCTCGACGAGCCGATGTCCGCGCTCGACAAGAAGATTCGTCAGAAAACCCAGCTCGAACTCGTGAACATCATCGAGAAGGTCGACGTGACCTGCGTGATGGTTACGCACGACCAGGAAGAAGCGATGACGATGGCGAGCCGCCTCGCGGTGATGAGCGAAGGCAAGATCGTGCAGATCGGCGCACCCGGCGAAGTGTACGAATTCCCGAACAGCCGCTTCTCGGCCGAATTCATCGGCTCGACCAACCTGTTCGAAGGCCGCGTCGTCGAGGACGAACCCGATCACATCTTCGTCGAAAGCGACGACCTCGAAACCCGCATGTACGTGAGCCACGGCGTGACCGGCCCGCTCGGGATGCCGGTCGGCATCTCGGTGCGCCCGGAGCGCGTGCACGTGTCGCGCGAGAAGCCGGGCTCGAAGCACAACTGGGCGCGCGGCGTCGTCACCGATATCGCGTACATGGGCAGCTATTCGCTGTACCACGTACGTCTGCCGAGCGGCAAGACGGTGGTGTCGAACCTGTCGAGCTCGCACCTGATGAACGACGGCGCGCCGGCCTGGAACGACGACGTGTTCGTGTCGTGGTCGCCGGCCAGCGGCGTCGTGCTGACGCAATGAGGACGCCACGATGAGAACCTCCGCTTCCACGCCTTCCACGCCTTCCGCGCCGGTGTCGGCCGGCGCTGCCGCCGCCACACGGGCCGCCGCGCGCGGCCGCCGCTTCGCCGCGCTGTCGCGCTTCCTGCCGTCGGGCCGCAACGTCGCGATCGGCGTGCCGTTCCTGTGGCTGGCCGTGTTCTTCGCGCTGCCGTTCGTGCTGGTGCTGAAGATCAGCTTCGCCGACCAGGTGATGGGCATCCCGCCGTACACGTCGCTCGTCGAGATCAAGGACGGCGTCGTGCACTTCGCGTTGCAACTGTCGCACTACGCGTTCCTGCTGCAGGACGACCTGTACATCGCGACCTATCTCAGCTCGCTGAAGATGGCCGCCGTGTCGACGGTGCTGTGCCTGCTGATCGGGTATCCGATGGCGTACTACATCGCGCGCTCGGAGCCGAACCGCCGCAACGTGCTGATGATGGCCGTGATGCTGCCGTTCTGGACGTCGTTCCTGATCCGCGTGTACGCATGGATCGGCATCCTGAAGGATGACGGCCTGCTGAACCACACGCTGATCGCGCTCGGCATCATCCACACGCCGCTGCGGCTCTATCACAGCGATGCGGGCGTCTACATCGGGATGGTCTATTCGTACCTGCCGTTCATGGTGATGCCGCTCTATGCGCACCTCGTGAAGATGGACCTGACGCTGCTCGAAGCCGCGTACGACCTGGGAGCGAAGCCGTGGGTCGCGTTCACGCGCATCACGCTGCCGCTGTCGAAGAACGGGATCATCGCCGGCAGCCTGCTGGTGTTCATCCCGGCGGTGGGCGAGTACGTGATCCCGGAGCTGCTCGGCGGCGCCGACACGCTGATGATCGGCCGCGTGATGTGGGATGAATTCTTCAACAACATGGACTGGCCGATGGCGTCCGCGGTGACGGTCGCAATGGTGCTGTTGCTGCTGGTGCCGATGGCGCTGTTCCAGTACTACCAGGTCAAGGAACTGGAGGACGCGAAATGATCAAGCCGAGCAAACCGCTGTCGACGGGCGTTCTCGCCTTCGGCTTCCTGTTCCTGTACATCCCGATCATCAGCCTCGTCGTGTACTCGTTCAACGAGTCGAAGCTGGTGACGGTGTGGTCGGGCTTCTCGCTGAAGTGGTACGCGGCGCTGCTGGACGACGACGAGCTGTTGACCGCCGCCTGGCTGTCGCTGAAGATCGGCCTGTTGACGGCCACCGCGTCGGTCGTGATCGGCACGTGGGCGGGCTTCGTGCTCGCGCGCTTCGGCCGCTTCAAGGGCTTCACGCTATACACGGGGATGATCAACGCGCCGCTGGTGATTCCGGAGGTGATCCAGGGGATCTCGCTGCTGTTGCTGTTCGTCGCGCTGGAGCAGATGTTCGGCTGGCCGAAGGGGCGCGGGATGGCGACGATCTGGATCGGCCACGTGATGTTGTGCGTGTCGTACGTGGCGATCATCGTGCAGTCGCGCGTGAAGGAGATGAACAAGTCGCTCGAGGAGGCCGCGCTCGATCTGGGCGCGACGCCGCTGAAGGTGTTCTTCGTGGTGACGCTGCCGCTGATCTCGCAGGCGCTGCTGTCGGGGTGGCTGCTGTCGTTCACGCTGTCGATCGACGATCTGGTGCTGTCGGCGTTCCTGTCCGGGCCGGGGTCGACGACGCTGCCGCTGGTGGTGTTCTCGCGCGTGCGGCTGGGGCTGAACCCGGAGATGAATGCGCTGGCAACGTTGTTCATCACCGCCGTGACGATCGGCGTGATCGTCGTGAACCGGATGATGATCGCGCGCGAGCGGCGCCGGATGGCCGACTTGAAGGCGGCGTTCGCGGTGGCGTGACGGGCCGCCTCCGCTTCGAAGACAACAAGCACTGCAGACAAGCATGACGCGCGGCCCCAGGGGGGGGACGTGCGATTCGATCCCGATTTGACAGGCGCACGACTAGGAGAATCCGCAATGAAGAAGAAACTGATCTGCCTGCTGGTGGCCGGCGCGTTGCCGGGCATCGCGCTGGCCGGTTCGACATCCGCCGAAATCAAGGCGCTGCAGGCGCAGGTCGCGGCGCTGCAGAAACAGATGAAGGCGATGCAGGCGCAGCTCGCCGCGAAGCCGGGCGGCGCGGCGGTCGCGACGTCCGGCGCGGGCGGCGGCATGGCCGGCGGCGGCGGCAACGCCGTCGCGGTCGCCGCCGACCCGGGCTCGCCGGATTACGGCAAGGCACGCGCGACGCTGACCAACGACGAGGTCAGCGAAATGAAGCAGCAGATCGCGAACCAGCAGCTGAAGGTCGACTCGCTGACCGACGCGGCCACCACGGGCCCGCTCGCCGGCCTGTCGGTCACCGGCTACATCGATCCGACCTACATCTACAACCGCGCGGCCGGCACGTCGTCGTTCCTGTTCGCGAACCACGAGAACGCGTACAACTATTTCAACAGCACGTTCGGCGATCTCTACCTCGACATCAAGAAGACGTTCGGCGTCGGCCCGATGGCGCCGTCGGCCGAAATCACGTTGATGCCGAACCGCGGCAACGGCATCACGCTGCTGCAGAACTCGCGCGGCTCGATCACCGACAACCTGCTGAACACGGCGGTCATCAACGTGCCGATCACCGCGGAAACGACGCTGGTCGCAGGCCTGATTCCGAGCTTCGGCGGCTACGAAGTCCAGCAGTCGAACCAGATGCTCACGCTCACGCACAACCTGCTGTACGATTTCTCCGATCCGGGCAGCTACGTCGGCGTCGGCGCGAACTACACGAAGGGCAGCTGGGCGTGGAAGTTCTTCCTCGGCAACGAGCAGTACCGCACGTACGGTTCGGTCACGCAGACGGGCACCAATGCGCTCGGCGACCCGATCACCACCAGCAACAAGGTGCCGACCTTCACCGCGCGTGCGGACTACACGTGGTCGAGCGCGCTCGATCTCGGCGGTTCGTTCAACATCGGGCGGCAGACGCTGTCGAGCGCGATCGATGCGGATGGCGTCGTCCATTACGGCCCGGGCGGCGCGGCGCCGAGCGGCTACGGTTCGTTCTTCTTCGGCGAACTCGATGCAACCTACACGCTCGCCGATATTCAGTACAACGCCGAAGTCGACTACGGCCGCCAGCAGCATGCGGCGTTCAACGGCGGGCTCGCGCAGTGGTACGGGCTGTCGCTGCTCGCGCACCGCAAGTTCAACGCGCCGGTGGTCGGCCGCATGGGCGTGACGCTGCGCTACGACCTGCTCGCGAACTCGAAGAACGGCGGCGGCGGCGGCGGCATCGCGCTGAACGGCAACGGGATGGACCCGAGCAACGGCTTCGGCGTCGATGCGGACTGCCTCGCGATGTCGAAGGCCGGCGGCGGCCTGGGCTTCGAGTGCAAGGGCGCCGTGCGCCAGGACGTCGCGCTCGACCTGCTGTTCTATCCGACCCAGCAGATCACCGTGAAGGTCGAATACCGGCACGACTGGGCGAACAACAAGGTGTTCCTGCGCAACGACGGCTCGTACGGCAAGTCCAACGATCTGCTCGCGACGCAGTTCATCTATTCGTTCTGATGCAGGACGCGCGGGGCGCCGTGCCGCACGCACGGCGTCCCGCGCCGTTTTCCGGATGGCTGCGCGCCGTTGCAGCCTTGTCGAGGGAGTCGGTTTCATGACGCAGTCTTTCACCCGCCGCGCCGATGCGCTCGCGCGCGACTCGTACTACGAGGCCACGGCCACGCGGTCGGCCACCGACGATCCGATGCTAGAAGCGGCGATCGACGTCGATGTCTGCGTGATCGGCGCCGGCTTCGCGGGCCTGTCGACGGCGCTCGACTGCCGTGCGCACGGGCTGTCCGTCGCCGTGATCGATGCACACCGGCCCGGCTGGGGCGCGTCGGGCCGCAACGGCGGCCAGGCGATCACCGGCTTCGCGAAAGACGAGGTGATCGAGCGGCAGCTCGGCGCCGACGGCGCGCGCGCCGCGTGGTCGCTGTCGCTCGACGGCGTCGCGCTGATCGCCGAGCGCATCGCGCGCTACGGGATCGATTGCGACTTCACGCGCGGCTACCTGACGGTCGCGACGAAGCCGCGCCGCATCGACGATCTGCGCGCGTGGATGAACGCCGCGACGTCGCGCTGGGGCCATCCGTCGCTCGCGTGGCTCGATACCGGCGAGATCCAGGCGCGCATTGCATCGACGCGCTATCTGGCCGGCGTGCACGATCCGCTGTCGGGCCATCTGCATCCGCTCAAGTACTGCCTCGGCCTCGCCGATGCCGCGCGCCGCGAAGGCGTCGCGCTGTACGCACACACGCCGGCACTCGACGTCGTGCGCGGCGCGCGGCCCGTCGTGCGCACGCCGTCGGGCGAAGTGCGCTGCCGTTTCGTCGTGTCGTGCTGCAACGCAGGGCCCGGCGGCGTGCTGCCGGCCGCGACCGCCGCACGCATCGCGCCGATCGCCTCCTACATCATCGCGACCGAACCGGTCGGCCAGGCGCGCGCCGATGCGTTGATCGCGCAGCGCGAAGCCGTGTGCGACAACAACTTCTTCCTCGACTACTTCCGGCTGTCGGCCGACCACCGGATGCTGTTCGGCGGCCGCGCGAATTCGGCCGGCGCGTCGCCCGCCGCGCTCGCCGAAGCGATCCGGCAGCGCATGGTCGGCGTGTTCCCGCAGCTCGGCGACGTGCGCGTCGACCACGCGTGGGGCGGCTTCGTCGACGTCACGCGCAACCGCGCGCCGGACTTCGGCGCGATCGATCCGAACTTCTTCTACGTCCAGGGTTTCAGCGGACACGGCGTCGCGCTCACCGGCATTGCAGGACGCGCGGTCGCCGGTGCGATCGCGGGCGACACGCGCGCGTTCGACCTGTTCGCACGCCTGCGTCACCGGCGCTTTCCCGGCGGCGACGCATGGCGGCAACCCGCGCTCGAGCTCGGGATGCTGTACCACCGCGTGCGCGAGCTGTTCTGAACCCTTCCGATACGTTTTTCCGACCATGCAGACATTCGCCAACCAGCCGCACGTCGCGTCGTACTACGCGGCGACCGCCAACGATACGACCCGCCACGCGCCGCTCGCCGGCACGGCCGACGCCGACGTGTGCGTGATCGGCGCGGGCCTCACGGGCCTGTCCGCCGCGCTCAATCTCGCCGAACGCGGCCATTCGGTGATCGTGCTCGAAGCGTCGCGCGTCGGATGGGCGGCGAGCGGCCGCAACGGCGGCCAGTTGATCGGCGGCTTCGCGTGCGACATCGACACGTTCGCGCAATTCATGCCGGAAGGCGACGTGAAGCGGATCTGGGACATGGGGCTCGAAACGCTGTCGCTCGTGAAGTCGCGCATCGCGCAACACGGCATCGACTGCGCGCTGGTGCCCGGCTACCTGACCGCGGCCAACACCGAACGCGATGCCGACGCGCTGAAACGGTGGCGCGACGATGCCGCGACGCGCTTCGGCTACGACCGCTTCCACTTCGTCGAAGCCGACGAACTGGGCGACTACGTGCAGTCGGCCCGCTATCGCGGCGGCCTGTACGACCCCGACAGCGGCCACCTCCATCCGCTCAACTACACGCTCGGCCTCGCGCGGGCGGCCATCGACGCCGGCGTGCGCATCCACGAGGACAGCTGCGTGACGCGCGTGCGCGACGTGTCCGGCGGCCACGTCGTCGAGACGAGCGACGGCAACGTGCGTGCGCGCTTCGTCGTGCTCGCCTGCAACACCTACGTCGGCGCGCTCGCGCCCGCGCTGTCGAGGAAGATCATGCCGGTCGGCACCTACGTGATCGCGACCGAGCCGCTCGGCGAAGCGCGCGCCGCCGCGCTGATGCCCGCCCGCGCGGCGATCTGCGACAGCCGCTTCGTGCTCGACTATTTCCGGCCGGCACCAGACACGCGGCTCGTATGGGGCGGCAAGGTCAGCTATTCGACGCGCGAGCCGCGCGAGCTCGCGGCGGCGATGCGCGCCGACATGCTGAAGACGTTCCCGCAGCTCGCGGACGTGAAGGTCGACTATGCGTGGGGCGGCTTCGTCGACATCACGATGAACCGCGCGCCGCATTTCGGCCGCATCGGGCCGACGACGTACTTCGCGCAAGGGTTTTCGGGGCACGGCGTGAACACGACCGCGCTCGCGGGCAAGCTGATCGCCGAAGCGATCGACGGCCAGGCGAGCCGTTTCGACCTGTTCGACAAGATCCGGCATCGCGACTTCCCCGGCGGCGAAGCACTGCGCACGCCGGCGCTGGTGCTCGCGATGAGCTGGTACCGGCTGCTGGACGCGTTCGGCGTGCATTGAGCGCGCCACGACATCGACGCACAAAAAAAACGGCCGCGCTTCGCGCGCGGCCGTTCGATCGGATCGCGGCACGCCGGCGTGACGGGCACCTGCCGAGGCCCGCGCGCCGCGCACCGGATGCGCCGGTCAGTCCGTGCCGTACTTCGGCGAATGCGGGCCGTACAGCAGGCCGGCCGGCGGTCCGGCCGACAACAGGCGGCCGCTCGTGAACGCGGCGACGTCGTGACTCTGGTCCATCAACGTATTCGCGATCTGCTTGACCGCGGCCACCACCAGCATGCCGATCAGGCTGCCGCCGCCGTTGTTGCCGCCTTCGTCGCTGCTCGCGCTCGCGCGGCCCTGCCACAGCACGTCGCCGGTGCGCAGGTCGACGAGCTTCGCCGATGCCGACACGACCGTCGCGCTCGCGAGAATCCGGTAGACGGTGCCGTACTGCGACACCTTCGAATACAGCGCGGCGTCCGCGCCGAAGATCTCGCGCAGCTTCGCGGGCGGCGTCCCCTGGATCTCGGCCGCATTGGTCAGGCCGTTCTGCTTGAAGGTCTCGTCCATCACGGCGACCGGCACGACGTAATAGCCCGACTCGGCGAGCGGCAGCGTCATCTGCGACAGCAGCCCGTAGGTCGCGCCGACGTCTGAGGTTTCGTTGAGGGGCGGCAGCACGAGGATCGAGCGCGGCTGGCTCTTCTTGAACGCCGCGTAATCGGGCCGTTTCACCGGCTGCGCGCACGCGCTCAGCAACGCGACGAGCGACAGCACGGACAGCAGCTTGAATGAGAGAGTCTTGAACATGGCTGGCGCGTCGCTCACTGTTTGGCGGTGGTCGGATCGGCGTTCTTCTGGCCTGCGACCGTCTGGTCGACGGCCTTCTGGCCTGCCGCCTTCGGGTCAGCCGCCTTCGGCGCGCCGGTTTTCTTTTTCAGCAGGAAATCCATGTAGGTCGCGGACTCCGGAAACAGCTGTTTCTCGGCCTGCAACTCCTGTTCGGCCTGCTGCTCGCTGCCGATGCTCGCGTACAGCATGCCGAGATGCGCATGGAAGCCTGGCGGCGGCGTATGCCCCTTGCCGCGAATGTCCTGCAGGGCCTTTTCGAGCGCGTCGATCTGCTCCTGCGGCGACTTCTGCCCCTTGAAGTATTCATACACCTGCGGCTGGTAGCCCGTCCACTGATAGAGCGGCGGCGTGGAGCTCGCACAGCCGGCGAGCAGCAAGGCGGCGGCCGTCGCCGGCAGCCAGTTACCCCGTTTCATGGTCTTTTCTCTTTTTCGATATCGTGGTGATTCGGTCGAGCGCGGCGCCGGCCCCGGCGCCCGCTGCGGCGTGTCGCGCGACGCTTACTGCGCCACTTTCAATGCACCGGCGTCAACCTGCTCCGCCAGATGGTTCACGGCTTCCTGGATCGCGAGATCCAGCACCTTGCCGTTGAGCGTCGAGTCGTAGCCGGCCGTGCCGCCGAAGCCGATCACCTCGCGGTTCGACAGGCTGAACTCGCCCGCGCCCTGGCTCGATGCGACGACTTCCGACGTGGTCGTGTCGACGATGTTCAGGTTGACCTTCGCGTACGCGACCTGCGTCTTGCCGCGGCCGAGAATGCCGAACAGCTGGTGATCGCCGACGTCCTTGCGACCGAACTCGGTCACGTCGCCCGTCACCACGTAGTTCGCGCCCTTCACGGCCTGCGCTTTCTTCATGAAGCCGGCTTCCTGCTTGATCTCGTCGAGGTTCTCGCGATCGAGCACGTTGAAGCGGCGGCTCTGCTGCAGGCGCGTGACGAGGATCGTCTTCGCCTGTCCGCCGAGGCGGTCGATGCCGTCGGAGAAGATGCCGCGCATGTAGCTCGAGCGGTTGTCGAACTTGCCGACGGCGATCGCGACGGGCTTGCCCGCGTACGGCTTCTGCGCGCTGCTGACGGCCGGCACGTCGAGCGTGCGCGACGATTCGGTCGCGCAGCCGGACAGCGCCGCGACGACCGCTGCCGCCACGAGGACGGTGCGTCGTGTCTGAATGTTCACTGCTGGTCTCCTTGCATGGAAAGAATGCCCCGGACGGGCGCGCCGGCTCGCGAACGATCCGGCGGTCGAAACGGCCGCGGCGCGAACGGGCACGCGCGCATCGGTGCGATGCGCGCGCACGCGTTCATCGCCGGGCCGGCGATAGCGGTATGGGAAAGAGGGATATCCGCAACGGATGGGTTGCGGCACAAAGCGGATGGGCAATGCAATACGCGACAGGCTCGCGTGCGCCGGTTACCCCATCATTCTGATTATTGCGCTGTTGATCGCGCATGATCGGCCCCGTATATGATTTTTCGCGATCATACCAAGTCCGGTTATCGATACGGGATTTCTTGAAAAGAATTGACGAATTTCAGACAGGCATGAGACACGCCGTCGATTCCGGCGTGCCCCGGCATTTCCGCCGCACGCGCATCGGCATCGCTGCAAATGCGCGTGCGATTCGCGCTAGTCGGCCACCTTCTGCCGCATCGTCACGAATTCCTCGGCCGCGGTCGGATGAATGCCGATCGTGTCGTCGAACTGCGCCTTCGTCGCGCCCGCGCGGATCGCGATCGCGATGCCCTGGATGATCTCGCCCGCATCGCGGCCGACCATGTGCGCGCCGACCACGCGCTGACTGTCGCGCGCGACGACGAGCTTCATCA
The DNA here is from genome assembly GCF_002959955.1 of Burkholderia sp. BE12. Taxonomy (NCBI): domain Bacteria; kingdom Pseudomonadati; phylum Pseudomonadota; class Betaproteobacteria; order Burkholderiales; family Burkholderiaceae; genus Burkholderia; species Burkholderia sp. BE12. The sequence continues at coordinate 63,063 of NZ_PREY01000038.1, forward strand.
GCGTGCGCTCGTCGCGGCCCGACAGCGTGTGGCGCAGCGCCTTGAACGACGTGCGGTAGACATCGACGTCGCCGTGCGCATGCCGCGCATCGGCCTCGCTCAGGCCGACGGTCGCGACCTCCGGCTGGCTGAACACGGCCGACGGCACGTACGCGTGATCGACCGCGACGCGCGAGCCGCCGAACAGCGTGCGCGCGAGCAGCCCGGCGTCGCGCGTCGCGACCGGTGTGAGCTGCGGCCGCGACGTGACGTCGCCGATCGCATGGATCGACGGCACCGACGTCGCCGAATACGCATCGACGGCGATCGCGCCGCGCGCATCGAGCAGGATGCCCGCCTGCTCGAGCCCGATCCCGTCGACGTTCGGCACGCGGCCCGTCGCATAGAGCACCTGATCGTACGGCCCGTGCCGCACGTCGCCGACGTGCACGAAAAGCGTGCCGTCGCTCGCGCGCTCGATCGATTCGATCACCGCGCGCGCATGAATCGTGACGCCCTGCTTCGTCATCTCGTCGGTCAGGAACCGGCGCACGTCGTCGTCGAAGCCGCGCAGGATTTTTTCGCCGCGGTAGAACACGTCGACGTGGCTGCCGAAGCCGTTGAAGATGCCCGCGAACTCGACCGCGATATAGCCGCCGCCGACCACCGCGATGCGTTTGGGCAGCGTCGCGAGCGACAGCGCCTCGCGCGACGTGATCGCATGCTCGATGCCGGGCCGCGGCGGCAGCGATGGCCGCGAGCCGGTCGCGATCGCGATGTGGCGCGCGCGGATCGTGCGCGCGCCGATCGCGACCGTGTGCGCATCGACGAGCGTCGCGCGGCCGACGTGCATGTCGACGCCCGATTGCAGCAGCAGATTGATGTAGATGTCGCTCAGCCGGTTGATCTCGCGATCCTTCGCGGCGATCAGCGCGGGCCAGTCGAGCGTGCCGGCGCCGAAGGTCCAGCCGAAGCCCTTCGCGTCGTCGACTTCATGGGGGTAGTGCGATGCGTAGACGAGCAGCTTCTTCGGGATGCAGCCTCGCAGCACGCAGGTGCCGCCGATCTGCTCTTCTTCCGCGATGCCGACGTGTGCGCCGTATGACGCGGCCATGCGCGCGAGCCTCACGCCGCCCGAGCCGGCGCCGATGACGAACAGGTCGTAGTCGAAATCCATCGCATCCCCTCATCGCAGTTCGAATGGAGGCACGATAGCAAGATTCGGGAATTCGTGCGGCACATGGCACGTGGCGGCGCATGGCGCGCGCCCAATAAAAAACGGCGAGAGACGAGGCCTCTCGCCGGTCAAACCGGCTGGCGGTTGTGCCATGCGTCACCGATCGACCGCATGCCCGACCTGCCGATTGCGCGGCACCGGTCCGCCCGGGCGCGCGAAAGGCGCGCCCGCGGCCGGACCGGCCGCCATGCTCATGCCTGCGACGTGTCGCCGCCGTCCGTCGCCTGCGTATCGTCCGCCGCCTGTTCGGGCTTCTCTTCCTTCTTCTCGAGCATGCCTTCGATTGCCTCGGCGCCCTTGAAACCGGCGACGGCCGCGGCCGCCTTGGTCAGCAGGCCCGCATCCGGATCCAGCTTTTCCGCGCCTTCGACGGCGGCGACCGCGCCGGCGATTTCACCCACGGTGTTCAGGATACCCATCGTCATCCCCTTTCAAGAAAATCGTGAGCGCATCGTCCCACGAAAGAAACCGGCGGACCGCGTTTGTCATCGCCGGATACACAAGTTACGCACCAGGCCGGCCACGCGCGCCGCGCGCCACCGGAACGACGCACGCGCACGCCTGACGGCATGCAACGCGCGATGCACGCAGCGTAGCGGAAAGCGGGCGCGTGCACTGTAAAAGTATGTTCTGGATTGCCGACGGATCGCTTACGGCGCGGGACTTGCGCAATGGAGCGCCTGCCGAATAGTCGGGCGCGCGTATGAAGGTCGCGTGACGAAAAAAAAGAGGCTCCTTGCGGAGCCTCTTCGATGCGCGCCGGACGAAGCCGGCGCATGCGGTGTCCGACGTTCGTCAGAAGATATTGCGCAGGCCGATCGCGATGCCCGTCTGGTTGCTGCGGCCGGGCAGCTCGACGTTCGCCGCGCCGTTCGTCTTGTTGAAGTCGACCGTGCCGTAGATCTCGGTGCGCTTGCTCAGCGCGTACTCGGCGATGCCGACGATCGCATAGCGGTTGCCGCTCGCGAGCGTGCCGTTCGTGGTCATCGCGTTGCGCATGTGGTCGTAGTAGAACGCGCCCGTCAGCGTCAGCGGCGTGCTGACCTGCCAGCTCACGCCCGCGAACGGACCGTCGTCGATGCGGCCCGTGCCCTTCGCGACCGGAATCGTCTGCTGGGCGAGCAGGCTGTCGACGAAGCCCGTGTCGTCCTTCGAGCGCAGGTAGCCCGCGTAGATCTTCGCCTTGCTGAAGGCGTACACGACGTTCGCGTGGTAGATCGTCTGCTTGCGCGCCGAGTTGTCGCTGTTCTGCTGCGCGCCGGCCGCGATGCTGAGCGGGCCCATCACGTACGACAGCGACACGCCCCAGGCATTGCCCTTGCCGAGCGAGCCCGGAATCTGGCCCGAGAAGCCGCCGGCGCCGGTCGATTCGTAGTTGGTGCCGGTCGAGTACATCGCCTTCGCCGTCAGGCCCTCGAACTTGCCCGTGTACTTGATCTGGTTGTCCGCATACAGGCCGCCGCCGAGTGCGACCGGCAGCCACGCGTTTTCGAGGTAGTTGCCGACGGTGAGCGGATCGTAGGTGTCCGACAGCAGGTCGAACAGCGGCGTCTTCTGGCGGCCGAGGGTCACCGTGCCGTACGGGCTCTGCAGGCCGACGTACGCCGCGCGGTTGAACAGGCGGCCGCTGTCGGCGAACGCGCCGTTCTGCAGGTTCACGCCGCTCTCGAGGTTGAACACGGCCTTCAGGCCGCCGCCGAGGTCTTCCGTGCCGTAGATGCCGAAGCGGCTGTTGGTGATCGCGCCGTTGGTCATCGACAGCAGGCCGTCGTTCTTCGCGTTGGCGTTGGTCAGGTAACGGATGCTGGCGTCGGCGACGCCCCAGAGCGTGACCGAGCTTTGTGCTGCTGCGTACTGGCTGGCGAAGGCCAGCGCCGCGCCCCCTGCGATGACTGCGAGTCGGGTGGTCTGCTTCATGAGCTTTCCTTTATTAGGTGTCTCCATTCATGACCGGCCGCGTGCGCAGCCGGGTGGCGATCGCGGACGTTCATGGCGGGCGCGATATGGGCTGAATCATAAGACGAGTGCGAACGCTGAAAGAAATTGAAATACGCGGCAATCGCGCGATTGTCGTCCGGGAACAACGTTTCCCGCGCCGGGCCTCGCTCGCACGGCGGCGGGACGGTGCGCGAGGGTACCGGCTGGCACGCACGGCGCTGTAAGGTTCGTCGATGGTGCGGCGTGCGCACGCGGATCGTCGCGAAGTGGTCGGTGGGG